>NZ_JAIVFP010000001.1:617500-917500 GCF_022760755.1 Candidatus Rhodoblastus alkanivorans | reverse complement strand
ACGAGCGACGCGATCGCATAGCCTGCCCATAGGTGGAGCCAGGCGATTTCGTCGCCGGTCACGAAGGCGATCGTGAACAGCGCGACGAGACTCCAATGGAACAGACGGACGAAAGGGTCCCACACCGCGACCGTGGCCGGCGGCGTCACGCCGCCGGCCTGCCCGGTCATCGCCGGAGCGGCCATCAATCGTCGTCCTTTTCCGCGGACTTGCCGGCCTCCTTGGCGACGCCCGAGGCATCGCCGCCCGCGACGATCACGCCCGTCGTCGGGTCGACGAAAAGCTCGCCCTTCTTGCCGGTCTTGTCGATCACGTAGAATTCGCCGCAAGCCTTTTTGATTTCGGCGTCACGGATCTGATAGCCTTGTTCGGTCACCTTGGCCTTCAATGCGTCGAGCGAGAGATAGGCCTGCGCCGGCTTGTCGGTGCAAGGGCGGCCGAGGCTTTCGGCCTGGGCGGCGCCGACGCCGCCAGCCAGGGCGGCAATGCTCGCGAGAACGGTCAATTTGCGCATCTGTGTCCCTTTCATGCGCCCGGTCCGATGTCGCCGGGCGATGGCGGGAGTTATGGGGGAGGCCGCATGACAGCCGGCTGATGATCGTCGTCAGCGACTTGTCAGCTTCGATCGGCGATGATCATGAATGGACTGAGGAGGGTTCTATCTTGTCGCGCGCGCACCCGGCGCTATTCGCTTTGGCGCTATTCGCTTTGCCGCTTTTTCCTGCCGCGCCTGTTCCGGCGGCGGCGGAAGCGGGTCGTCCCGACCAGGACGACGCGCGCGCCGCCGTCGAAAAAGGCGCCATCCTGCCGCTCGAAACCATTCTCGTCCGGCTCAAGGGACGCCTGCCCGGCGAGATCGTCAAAGTGAAGCTCGAACACGAGCGTGGCGTCTGGGTTTACGAATTCCGCGTCATCGATGGCCAGGGCAGTTTGCGCGAGATCGAGGTCGACGCGGCCACGGGCGAAGTCACGAATGAGGGAGACCATTGATGCGCATCCTGCTCGTCGAGGATGACGACCGGATCGCCGGAGACGTCGCCCACGCCCTCACGGCGTCCGGCTATGTCGTGCAGCGCGCCAAGGACGGAGAGGACGCCTGGTTCCTCGGCGATACCGAGGATTATGTCGCCGTCGTGCTCGACCTCGGCTTGCCGCGCATGGACGGTTTGGCGGTGCTGAAACGCTGGCGCGAGAATGGCCGGACGACGCCCGTTCTGGTGCTGACGGCGCGCGGCTCATGGAGCGAAAAGGTCGAGGGCATCGACGCCGGGGCGGACGATTATCTCGCCAAGCCGTTCCGCATGGAGGAACTGCTGGCGCGCCTGCGCTCGATCATCCGGCGATCCGCCGGCCATGCGTCCTCGATCGCTTCGGTCGGCGAACTCATCCTCGATGAGCGCGCGATGAAATTGAGCCTCGGCGGCGCGCCGGTCGATCTGTCGCCGCTCGAATACCGGCTGGTGGCTTATCTCATGCTGCGCCGGGGGCGCGTCGTGCCCCAGCAGGAGCTGCTCGAAAACGTCTACGGACAGGACGAACAATCCTCCAACGCCATAGAGGTCCTGGTCGGCCGGGTCCGCCGCAAGATAGGCGGCAAATGGATCGAGACCCGGCGGGGCTTTGGTTATCTGATGCCGGAAAATCCAGGGTGACGCGGCGCTCGCTCCGACTTCGCCTCGCACTCGCCGGGGCCTTGGCGATCTGCCTGGCGCTCGCGACCGCGGGCGCGGGCCTGACGTTTCTGTTCGAGCGCCATGTCTATCGCACTTTGTCCGACGACCTCGAAACCGATCTCCGCCAGCTCATCGGCGGACTCGAAATCGACGCCGCCGGCAAGCTCGTCATGGCGCGCGCGCCTCAGAATCCGCGTTTCGACGAGCCCCTCTCAGGGCTCTATTGGCAGGTCAGCTCGGAAGGCGCGCTGCTGCGCTCGCGCTCGCTCTGGGACACGACTCTTACGCCCCCGCAAGACCGGCTGAGCGAAGGCCTGACCCATTATCACCAGGTTCAGGGGCCGGGCGGCAAGCTTCTGCTGCTCGTCGAGCGACGCATCCTGGTTCCGACGCCGCGAGGCCGGCTCGCCGCCCGCGTCATCGTCGCCAGCGACCTCACGCGCCTGCGCCAGGCCCGCGACGCTTTCGTCGCCGATCTGGTCCTGAGCCTGGCCGCGCTCGCCCTCTTTCTCGGCCTCGCGACATGGCTTCAGCTCAGCCTGGGCCTGCGTCCGCTGCGGCGCCTGCGACAGCAAATCGCCGAAACCGTCGCCGGCCAACGCCACCGTCTTGCCGAGGACGCCCCGGACGAGGTGATGCCGCTGGTTCGCGAGGTCAATCAATTGCTGTCCGCTCAGGAACGCGCCTTGGAGCACGCGCGCAGCCGCGCGGCCGATCTCGCCCACGGCCTCAAGACGCCGCTGGCGGGTCTGGCCGGCGAGGCGCGAACCTTGCGACGCAAAGGCGACGCGGAAATCGCCGACGCCCTGGACTCGATCGGCGAGACGATGCGGCGCCATATCGAGCGCGAACTGGCGCGCGCGCGCATCGGCGCCGCCGCAACGCGGAGCGGGCGCTGCGCGACGCCGTTGAAAGAGGTTGTGGACGCCTTGATCCGAACCTTGGGCCGCACCGAAAAAGGGGAAAAGATCGCCTATGTAAACGCGATCGGGCCCAGCGTATCGGCGCCATTCGAGCGTCTGGACCTCACCGAACTCCTGGGCAATCTGCTCGACAACGCGACCCGGCACGCGGCGTCGCAAGTCCGCGTGTCCTGGAGCAGCGAAGTTTCGGGCCCCTCGATAAGGATCGAAGACGACGGGCCAGGCCTCGATCCCGCGCTTGAGAAAATCGCGCGCCGGCGCGGCGGAAGACTTGACCAGGGCGGCGGCGCCGGTCTCGGTCTCGCGATCGCGACGGACATTCTCGACGCCTATGGCTGGCGCATGGACTTTTCGCGTTCCACTTTGGGCGGGCTCGCCGTTCGGCTTTCGCAGGCGGGTCCCGACCCAAATAACGAGGCGTGATCGCAGCGGCGCTAGACGAGTTTCCAGAACAGCGACGCCCAGACGAGGCAGCCCAGAGAGGTCGCGCCGGCAAAGGCGAAGGTCGCGGCAAGCTGGCGCGCGAGCGCTGTCGTCTTGGTCCGCGCGATGCTCCAGGCGAGCCACAGCGACCAAACGCCCGCGCCGATCAGCAGCATGGCGCGCAGGGCGTCGAGGAAGGGCGGAACGATTCCCTCAGCCTTGAGCATGGTCACGGTGAGCGAGGACAGTCCGAGGAAGACGCCGCAGCCGGCGACGGGGATCAGGCCTTGCGCGAAATGATGGAAGGTCTTGGACGACCACGGGCCGCAGGCCCGCGCCGCCAAAGCGAGGAAAAAGCTCAACGCAAATCCCATCGCCAAGGTGATGGCGCCGATATAGATGAACAGCGTCACGCCATCGAGCGGGGTCATCGTGTCGTTGATCTGGGGATAATTGGTCAGCACATACCAGGGCAGGACCGGCTCCATCGGCCAGATCAGATTGTGACTGGCGAGCCGGTCGGCGAGAAATTGCTTTATCGAGACATAGAGATCGGAATTGGTCCAATGGAAAGCGGCCGCGGCGACGCCGAGCAGGCCGAACAGGATCAGCGCGCTCTGCCAGGGATTGGTCATGTCCCCGGCGACATGGACGATCTCGTGGTTGGGCGAGCGCCGCGCGAGGGTCACCGCGCCGCGATAGTCGCTGCAGCGCCCGCACATATGGCAGGTTCCGGCGCCGCGCATGGCGCGCACCGGAACCAAAGGCGCGCAATTCAGCGCCGCGGAATGGTCGCCGCGCTGTTTCGGCCAATGGGCCCAAGCCTCGCGATCGACCCGGAAATGCACCGGCGCCAATTTGGCGAGCAGGTTGAAGACGCCGTTGACCGGGCACAGGAAACGGCACCACACGCGCTTGCTGCGGCCCCAGAAATAGCCGACGCCGATCGCGGCGAATGTCGAGCCGCCGAGCACCAGCAGCGCGGGGCCGGGATATTGATAGACGCTGGTCATCTGGCCATAGACCGTCGTCAGCACGAAAGCGACGAAGGGCCATCCCTTCCATTGCAGCCAATGCGGGATGGCGCCGCCGCGCCCATGTTCGGCCGCGCGCTCGGTCAGCGCCCCTTCCGGGCACAAGAGCCCGCACCACAGCCGCCCGACCAGCACCATCGAGATGAGGACGAAGGGCCACCAGACGCCCCAGAACGCGAATTGCGCGAATAAGGTGGCGTTGTTCCAGATATGGGCGGCGCCCTGGGGCAGCGGCAGCACGGCGGGGACGACCAGCAGCACGGCATAGACGCCAACCACCGCCCATTGCAGGCGGCGGATGAGTTTTTGATGATCGCGCAGCCAGATCCCGAGCCGGGCCAAAGCGGCGTCGATCCGGGAAGGTTGTTGGAGCGCGGCGCTCACTGCGACGCGGTCCGAGGTCGATACAACAACCATGCTATGGCGATCCAATAGCTAAGGAACACAAGGAGTTCGGTGAGATCCGGCCGCGCCCGCCAGCCGGTGAGCGAGGAGAACAGGCCGCCGAAGCCGCCGCCGTCCGAAAGCCAGGCGGAGGCGTCCCACAAATGGCCGGAGAGGCGCGGCAGCAAGCCAAGGGAGGTGAGATTGTCGGCGGAATTCAGCAGCAGCGAACCGGCAAGCAGGAGCAGCATGACCTCGGTGATCCGAAAGAACAGCCGCCATGACAGGATGCGGCTGCCCCATTGCAAAGCGGCATAGGTCAGGACCGCGAGCGCGAAGCCGCCCAGGACGGCGACGCCCGCCGAGATCAGCGCCGTCCCGCGCGCGGCGGAAAGCGTGCCGGCGAGGAAGACCACGGTTTCGGCGCCCTCGCGCGCCACGGCGATGGCCGCAAGGGTGAAGACGCCCCACCAGTTGGAATTGTCGGCGGCCTTCTGGAGCGCGGTTTCGAGGTCGCGCTTGAGGGTGCGGCCGTGCCGCCGCATCCAGAACACCATCTGCACGATCAGGACGCAGGCCAGCAGCATCAGCCCGGTCTGGAACATCTGTTGCTTGTCGTCGTCGAGTTCGTCGCCGAACAGCATGATCGTCGCGCCGAGCGCCGCCGCGCCGAGCAGGCCGGCGCCGACGCCCGCCCACAAAAAAAGGCGGCCGCGCGTGCGCCCTTCCTCGCCTTGATGTCCGAGCCAGGCCTGTAGAATGCCGATGACCAGCAAGGCTTCGATGCTCTCGCGCCAGACGATGAAGACGATATTGCCGTACTGACCCACTTCAGACTCCTCCCCGGCCAAAGCTCATTTCGCGACCAGCACGGCGGGCGGCGTTTCCGGATGGAAATCGTCGAAAAAATCATATTCGCCGGGGTCGAGATTGCGAATGACCATCGTGGTGGTCGCGCCGGGCGCCAGCACCTTTTCCTTGTGCAATTGCTTGCTCTCGAATTCCGCCGGCCCCTTGCCCTTGTTGACCAACTCGATCTCGAAGGTCTTGTTGGCCGGCACTTCGAGCCGGCGCGGCTCGAACTTGCCGTCGGCGAATTCGATGCGGAAGGTCGGCGCATCGTCGGCGCGCGCGGCGCCGGCGGGCGCGCCGAGAAGAACGATCAGGCAAAGCAGAGCGCCGGATTTCATGTCAATAGGCGCCTTTCTTACCCGTTCCGGCATAAGTGAATTCGAATGTGGCGTCGAAGGGCTTGAACCAGGGCCCGACCCCGGTTTCCTTGTCGACATGGCGGCCGAAATGAACGCGGGGATTGTCGCTCGGCGGCTCGATATGGAGGACGAGCTTGTAGCGGCCTGGCCCCATCAGCTTGACATTGTCGCCATAATGCGGGCCGTCGGACGCCGTCATCGGCATGAGGTCGCCGGCGCGTTTCTCGGCCGCGCCTTCCTTGGTCAGCTGGTATTTGACGACGAGATAGGGCATCCAGTCGCCCGTCGCAAAACCATTGGGATTGTTTTTGGTCGCATGGATATCGGCTTCGAGATGGATGTCGGACTCCTTGACCGGGAGCATCATCCCCGGCGGATCCATCTCGATCGGCTGAAGATAGACCGCGCCGACCTCCATGCCGCCGATGATTTGCGGCGCGCCAACCGGTGTTTCCTTGGCCAAGGCAAGGGTTTCCGCGCCGAGAAGGACGGCGGCGGCGAGCAGGGCGCGGGACGGCAGTTTCTTCATGTTTCGACCTCCAATGCCGCCGAGTTTCTTTATCGGCCGCCATCGCGCAATCAAATCCCGCTTGTTTAGAAAATTTCTAATTCGATTTGCCGGGGAGGCGCAGGGCGGCCTCCAGGGCCGCGTCGAGTTCGGCGGCGGGAATTTCCTCCACCACGGGCCCGCCGGCATGAATCAGGACGCAGCGCACTCGTTTCCCCGGATAGAGCCGCGCCGCGCCGGCGCGATAAAGCGCAAGCTGGGCGACATGAGCCGGACGGCGCTCCGGGCTTGGCGCGCCGGTCTTGTAGTCGGCGAGCCACACGCCGTCTTCCGTTTCCGCCATGCGGTCGATGGCGCCGACGATTTCGACAAAGCCGCCGCCGGGCTTTTCGAGGCGCGCGGCGATGCGCGCTTCGGCGATCGACCTTGCCCCGAACAGGGGCTCAAGCCGCGGATCGTCCAGCACGGCGATCGCCGCCGCGACAAGTTTTTCCACGCGCCCGGCGCCAGGCCCCTGCGCCGCAAGGTCGCGCAGCGCGGCCGCGCGGCGGGCGTCCCGGGGCAGGTCAGGGAGGAATTGCAGCAGGCGATGGACGAGACGCCCTTCTTCCAGGGCCTGCGCGCGCTGCGGCGAGGGTGCGGCCTCCGCCGCGCGCTGGTCGGCGCCCTCGAACGCGCTCGAAGGCCGCAGCGGCGGCGGCGCGGCAAGTTCGGCGGCGGCGGGCGCGAACAGCCAGGCCGGCGGCGGGGCGGCGCGCGTTTCCTCCCGAGCCGGCGCGGCGGCGGGCGCTTCCAGGACCGTTTCCGGCGGCCCGAAACGCATAACCTTCTCGTCCCCACCCCAGGGCGCGGGAGCCTCGACGGCGCCTTCCCCCAGAGCGTTCTCGATCATCGCCCGCCAGCTTTCCGGCGCAATCGCGCGGGCGCCGCGATGGCCCGCGACATAGAGGCGCTCCTCGGCCCGGGTCATCGCGACATAGAGCAGCCGGCGATATTCCTCGCCCGCAAGTTCCTGCCGTTTTTGGCGCGCATCCGCCACCGCGGCGCAATCGAAATCCTTTTTCGGCGACCAGGCGAGCTGATCGCCTTTCGCGGTCGCCAGAGGGAAAAGCGCGCCGTCCTGATTGGCGGCGGGCGCGCCGCAGACGTCCGGCAAAAAGACGATTTTCGCTTCCAGTCCCTTGGCGGCGTGGACCGTCATCACCCGCACGAAGGAAGAAGTGAGGTCCATGTCGCGCTTGATCGAAACGTCGAGGCCCGCGACCTCGCCGAGAAAAGCGGCGAGCGAAGGCGCGCGGGCGCGCTCGTGGGCAAAAGCCAGATTGAGGAATTCGTCGAGCGCGTCGCCCGCCTCCGGGCCGAGCCGCGACAGAAAGGCGCGACGGGCGCCGAGCGGGCCGAGGAGACGCGCGAAAAAGGCGAAGGGCGGCAGGGCGCGGCCGAGGCGGCGCAACAGATCGAGTCGGGCGCAGGCCTCCTGAAATCGCTTTTCGCCGGACGCGCGCAAAGCCTCTTGCAGCGCGCCGCGCCGCAAAGGCGCGACACAAAGCAGATCCTCGTCATCGAAACCGAAGACCGGTGTCTTGAGCGCTGTGGCGAGGGTCAGATCGTCCTCCGGCAGCAGCGCCGCGCGGCCAATGGCGACGAGGTCCATCACGGCGATATGTTGGGCGAGCTGGAGCCGGTCGGCGCCCGCCGCCGGCACGCCTTTTTCGCGCAGGGCGCGGATCATGGCGTCGAAAAAGGCGTCGCGGCGGCGCACCAGGATCATGATATCGCCGGGCCTGAGCGCGCGGCGCGCGCCGTCTTCGTGAACGGTCTCGCCGGAACCGGGCTGGAGCCAGAGCCGGATCGTCTCGGCGATGCGCCGCGCGTCGGCGACGGGCGGATCGGCCTCGTCGCGAAAATCGAGCGGCAGGCGCCAGTCGCGGCTTTCCTCCTTTTCGCCGGGCTCGATCACATTCCAGATTTCGATCCGCGCCGGCAGGTCGCGCTTGAGCGCCTCATGCACGGTGCGGACATGGTCTTCCTGCGCCGACAGGCCACGAAAATGCTCCGGCTTCTCGAACACCTTGTCCACGGCTTCGAGCACGCCGGGCGCCGAGCGGAAGGAGAGCGTCAATTCAACCGGCTCGAAAGGCATTTGCGCGGCCTTCGCGCGTTTCTGAAACTCCGCCTTCTTCGTCGCGAACAGTTTCGGCTCGGCGCCTTGAAAGGAAAAGATCGACTGCTTCTCGTCGCCCACCGCGAAAAAGCTGCGCAGGCGGCGCGCCTGACCCGCGCCGGCGAAAAAATCCCCCGACAGCAGATCGAGAATGTCCCATTGCGCGGCGCTGGTGTCCTGCGCTTCATCGACCAGAATATGGTCGATCCCGGCGTCAAGTTTTTGCAATATCCAGCGCGCCGAGGAGCGCTTCAGCATCTCGCCCGTACGGGCGATGAGATCCTCGAAATCGAGAATCTGCCGCTCGGCCTTGATCGATTCATAGCGGTCGAGAATGGCGTTGACGACGACGATCAAGGCAAGGCTGCGCTCGGCGGTTTCCGCCGCCTTGATTTTTCCACGCAGCATGTTCAGCCGGTCTTGCTCGCGTGTGAGTTCGTCGAGGAGATCGGGCCGCGCTTTGGCCAGATCGGCGGTCAGCAATTTTTTCGCCGGCTCGCCCTTGAGGGTGAAGAAGACGGTGAACAAGGCCTCCCGCGCCGCATCGAACGCGCCGGCCTTCCATGCGCGATGCGCCTGCTCGAAGGCCTCGGCGTTCGCCGCATCCGTCTTCTTGCCGCCACGCAGGAAAGCCGCGAAATCGAGCCAGCGTCGCGGTCCGACGCCCTGTTCCAGCATCGCGCCGCGCAAGGCTTCCGGCGTCTCTCCGGGCGCGACGCCGAGCGCAGCGCTCAAAGCCCCGGGCGCGGCGGCGCGGAACGCGGCGCGGCGCGAAAGGGCCTCATTGAGCAGCTTGTCGAAGACGAGGCCTGCGTCCTGCGCGACGCGCGCCAGCGCCGCGCCGAGCCTTTGGTCATGTTCGGCCTGGCGCAGCGTTTCGCGGCGGGCGCGCGCGATCAATTGCTGCTGCTCGACATCCTCGACCACGGCAAAGCCGGCCGCGACATTGGCCTCGAAGGGCGCGGCATGGAGGACGCGCTCGCAGAAGGCGTGGATGGTCTGGATTTTCAACCCGCCCGGCGTCTCGACGGCGCGGGCGAAAAGTTTGCGCGCGAAATCGAGTTCGTTTCGCTCGCGCGGGCGCCCGGCGCCGGTCGAGCCAATCGCCTCGCGCAGAGCCTCGTCGTCGAGCGCCGTCCATTTCGCGAGCGTCTGGAACACGCGCGCGGCCATATTGGCGGCGGCCGCCTTGGTGAAAGTCAGGCACAGGATGCGCCCCGGCGCGACGCCCGCGAGCAGCAGGCGGATGACCCTTTGCGCCAGCACATGGGTCTTGCCGGAACCGGCATTGGCGGAGACCCAGGCGGAATTCTTAGGGTCCGACGCCAGAGCCTGCCGCGCCCGGGTCGCCTCGGGAATTTTCCGCGCGCCGCTCATGAATCGTCCCCGCCTTCACCGCCCGCTGCCGACCATTCGCGGGTCCGCGCGAGATGGTCGTAATCATTATAGCGCAGGGCGAATTGCGGAAACGGCCGCGCCGGATAGCCCTTTTTCGGATCGCGGAAATCGTTCAGCAATTCGATGAGCGCTTCATAATGTTCGGCGATGAGGTCGCCCAACGGCTCACCCTTGCCATTGGCGACCCGACGCGCCTTGTCCTTGCCGCCGCCAAGCGGAACATAAAAGGCGTCGGCTGCCTCGCGCATGCTCACGCCGTGAAAGGCGCCTTGCGACAGCATGGCCGCCTCCAGGGTGAGTTGCGGCGACCAGCCCGCGCCGACTTCCTTGTTCGAGGGCGCACGCCCGCTTTTGTAGTCGACGACCGCCGCCGTTCCGTCCTTGAGCAGTTCGATGCGGTCAGCCTTGGCGGTGAGGGTGAATTCCGAACCGTCGCCGAGCGGAATTTGCAGGCGTCCGCCAAGCTCGACCTCGACGCGCTCGATGAGAGGACGCCGCTCCGCCTCAAAGCTGAGAAAAACATCGAGCCCCTGCAGCAGGCGCGGCCAGCGGAACGCCAAAAATTCCGGGTCGGCACCGAAGGCTGCGAGCCGGTCCCGCGCCAGCCCGATCAACTCGTCGCGCGCATGTTCCGGCAAAGGTCCGGCGGGGTGGCGCCGGCAGAACTCCTCCAGCGCCTCATGCAGGGCCGTACCGATTTCCCGCGCGCCATACTCCTGATCGAGCTCTGGCAGGGCTAGAAGTCTTAAGATGAACTCCGCATAGATGGCATAGGGATCGCGCCGCAAGGTTTCGATTCGCGTCACCGACAATTTTTTCGGGCGCAGAGCGAGGTCCGGTACGGGCGCGGGCCGCCGTAAAGGCGGCGCGAGCGGCGCAGCGTCGAGTTGGCGCGCCAGTTCGAGCCAGCGGGCGCCGCGCGCGCGCAGCTCCTCGAAGATCGGGGCGCCGGCGAGCGCCTCCATGCGCTGAAGAAAGCGCGAGGGCGTGGCCGGCGCGCCGCCGCGCTTTTTCGCCCGGCTCAACACCACTTCCGGCGCTCCGAATCCCTGCACGAAATCATGGGCGGTCTGACCGATCCGCCGCTCCGGCGACGACAGGCCGAGTTGCGCGCGCATCGCCCGATTGAGGAAACAGTCGGTCTCGCCGCGCGGCGGCCAGATCGTCTCGTCCAATCCCGCCATGACAAGTCGATCGACCCCGATGAGGCGCGCCTCCAGCAGGCCAAGAATCTTGAGGCGCGGATGGGCGCGGGCCGCGCCGCGTAAAACCTGCTCGCCGATCAGGGCGTCAAAAAAGGCCGCATAGCTCTCGGCGTGAAAGGTGAATGTGGCGTTGGCCGAAGTTTCCAGTTCGGCAAAAAGCCTTTCGAGCGCCGCGCCGTCGTCGCCCGCGGGCAGCACGCTTTCATCGCCGGCGACGATCAGGCCCAAAGCCTTGCGATGGGCCGCGAGCCAGGGTTTTAGATCGGTTTCGCCGGCTTGCGCGAGCGCGCGCAGGGGCGCGAAAGCGGCGTCGAGTTTTTCCGCGAAATTTTCGAGCGCTTCCCAGTCGGCGTCCGAAATTTCCCTCTGGCGCGGATGGGCGTGTTCGCCCCCGGCCGCCGCGCGCGCGGGCGCGATGTGGTCGCGCCAGAAATCGCCGGCTGCATCGCAGCGCAACACGCCAATCTCGAACAGGCGCGCCAGCCGCTCGGCCTCTGCGCCGAGGCCGAGCGAGAAAGCGGGATGGGAAACCAGCGCCGCCCAATCGGCGCCCGCGCCTTTGAGCGCCAGCAGGATCAGCCGCGATAGCGCGCCGGCGGGCGAAGCGGCGAGCGGAGCGCCGCCCGAATCGTCGATCTCGACATTCCAGCGCAAGAGTTCGGCGCGCACCCGTTCCGCCAAGCCGCGATCCGGCGTCGCCAGAGCCGCGGTGAGGCCGTCATGTTCGAGCGCCTCGCGCAAAATGACCGCGATGGCCAGAGCCTCCTCGCGCTCGTCCGCCGCCTCGACGAGCGTCACGCCGGCCAGCGCCGCCTCCAGCGCGCCCGGCTCTTGCGCGGCGCGCCAGCGCGGCCACAGATCGGTGCTGTCGGCGGGCCGAAAAGCTTCGGAGCAAAAGGCGTCGCGCGCGGCCTGCGCGCCTTGCGCTTCGCCGAGCGTGACGATTTCGGCGCGCGTCACGCCGATGGTTTCGATCAGCCGGGCGAGAAAGGCCTGGGGATGGGTGGCGCAGGGCTCGTCGCCGTTGCGGATGGCGGCGAAGGATTCTTCGTCAAGGCGCAGATCGAGCCCCGGCAGGACGACCGCGCCCCGGGGCGCATAAGCGATCGCCTTCAAGAGACGCGCGGTGACGATATTGGACCCAGTCGAACCGACGGCGATCACAGGATCGCTTTCATGCGCCGCCTTTTCGATCGCGCGCGCGATCAAGGCCTGCTGGCGCGCCGCCTTGTCGACGAAGCCGCGCTCCTGCTGGACGGCGGGCCAGGCCCTCATCGCAATGTCGAGAAAGTTGAGCGTGATCCGCCAATATTCGTCGAATTCGCCGTTGATATTTTTCAGGCGCGCCCAGTCGATATTTTCGATGATCATTTCGTCGATCAGGGCGGCGAGATCGCCCGAGAGGCGCCAGGCGTCGGCGGGATGGGCGGCCACCAGCAGGCTTTCCGGCGCATGGCGGATGGCGCCGTCGGCGTCGATCGAGACGATCGCCTGGCTCAAGTTGCGCG
Source organism: Candidatus Rhodoblastus alkanivorans (assembly GCF_022760755.1). NCBI lineage: Bacteria > Pseudomonadati > Pseudomonadota > Alphaproteobacteria > Hyphomicrobiales > Rhodoblastaceae > Rhodoblastus > Candidatus Rhodoblastus alkanivorans. Next base: position 905,069 of record NZ_JAIVFP010000001.1, on the reverse strand, counting down.
CCCAGGCGAGAATGAGATCGCCCAGAATCATCCGCCGCTCGATGTCGCCTGCCGCGCGGGGCAAAGCCGGATCGAGCGGATTGTCGAAAGCCGTCTCGTCGCGCTCGCCGTCGAGCGCGCCGAGCGGCAGGATGCGCGGCAGGAGAATGGCGGGATTGTCGCTTTGGCGGGCCAGCTCGGCGGCGAGCGCGCGGCCGGCGCGGCGCGTCGGCACATAGATCGTCGTCTTCGCAAGAGCCAGCGGCCCGGATTCGCGCGACAGGCCGGGAACGACCCGGCCGTCGAGCAACGCGCTTGCGAAGGTTTCGAGGAACGGCGCGCCGGGAGGAATGGTGAAGACGCACGGCATGGCTGTTCGACCCTGGTTCTAGTGCACATTTTCGAAAAGCTGCAGACTTTTTGACAAAAATACGCGTTAAAACAATGAAGTATAGCATTCTTCCGATTCCGAACGACCGGAAACTGCTTGTCTTATGACTTTTGGCGCCGCAAAGGCGAAAAAACCTGCGCGATCTCAGGCATCGGGCGCTCCTTGCGGCTCGGGGTCAGGCGACCGCCGCCCGATAAATCCGTTCCGCCTTTTCGACGGTCTCGGGCGCGCCGACATGGAGCCAGCGGCCCTTGAGCGGCAGACCGAACAGGCGGCCCCGCTCCGCCGCCGCGAAGAAGAAGGGCGCGAGCCGGAACGGCTCCAGCGGGCAGCCCTCGAACAGCGACGATTTCACGATCCCGACGCCGCTATAGACGTAAGGCGCGCTTTCGCCCGGCGCGGGCCGCGACAGCCGCCCCTGCGCGTCGCGGAAGAAATCGCCGCGTCCCTCGACCCCGAGACTGGTCTTCCTATCGGCGAGCAGCAGGAGCACGTCCATTTTCGCGCCGTCCCAGGCGCGGGCGAGGCGCGCGACCTGCGGCTCCGGCTCGTCGATCCACAAAGCGTCGGTATTGCAGATGAAAAACGGTTTTCCGCCGAACGCCTTCAAAACCTTGACGATGCCGCCGCCCTGGTCGAGCAGCAGGTCGCGCTCGTCGGAAATGGCGATCCTGGGAATGCGTCGCCCCCGGAGATGATCCTCGATCTGGTCGGCGAGCCAATGGACATTGACGATGGCCTCTTCGACGCCGCCCTCTTCGAGCCGGTCGAGCACATGGTCGATCATCGCCTTGCCGCCGATGCGCACCAAGGGCTTCGGCAGCGACAAGGTGATCGGCCTCATCCGGGTTCCAAGGCCCGCCGCAAAGACCAAAGCCTTTTCCGGTCCCCCGCTCACGCGACCGCCTCCTCTGCGAACAGAAGCGGCAGATATTGGTCGAACCACGCCTTGAGATCGGCGAGCGCCGGGTGGCCGAGGTCCTTCTTGAGATAGTTTTTCACCCGCGGCATGTGGGCGAGATAGGCGGGCTTGCCGTCGCGCCTGTCGAGCCGGGCGAAAATGCCCAGGATCTTGCACGCGCGCTGCGCCCCCATGATCGCGTAAGATGTGGTGAAGGCGGCGACGTCGAAATTTTCCTCGGCGTTCTTGCGGATGAAGGCATAGGCGCCGAGCAGCTTCAGCTCCAGTTCGTCCGGCACGGTCACGCGGGCGTCCTGCAGCAGCGAGACGAGGTCATAGGCCGGCGGCCCGAGCACGGCGTCCTGAAAATCGAGCAGGCCGACACGCTGCGGGCCGCTGCGGTTCGCAAGCCAGAGCAGATTCGGCGAATGATAGTCGCGCAAGGTCCAGGTTGTCGGCGCCGCCACCGGGCCCGCAAGAAGCGCGCGCCAGGCGTTCTCGAATTGCGCCCGCGCGCCGGAGGCGAGCTGGACGCCGAGAATATGGGGCGCATACCATTCGAGCAGCAGTTCGACCTCGATGAGAAAGGCGTCGAGATCGTAATGCGGGAGGCGATAGGTCCCGCCGGAAAAGGCGATCTCCTCCGGCAGGCTCCGCCCATGCAGCTGGGCGAGAAGGCGGATGGCCTCGGAATAGCGCTCCGGGCGCGGCCCCCCCTCGCCGACCATGCCCTCGTCGCCGAGATATTCCAATACGGCGAGGCCGGCGGCGAAATCGGCGGCGAAAAGGCGCGGCGCGGAAAACCCCTGCGCGATCAGTGCCTCGTCCATGGCGATGAACGGCCGGATATTTTCGGCGAGATGAGCAATCGCGCTATAGGGCTTGCCGCCCTTGACCGGCGGGCCGTCGGTGCGCGGCGGCATGATCATCAGCACCGCCTTGTCGCCGTCCGGCTTGATCAGCATTTCATAGGCGCGGGTCGAGGCGTCGCCCTGCATGTGTTCGCGCTCGGCGTCGTCCCAGCCGCAGCGTTCGAGAAGGTTTTGCGCGCCGCGCAGGCGGATCAGGCGGCTCGCGGCGTCGCCATGGCCGACGATTTCGGCGCGGCGGTAATCCGGTCCGCGCTTCATATCCGCGTAGAGGGCGACGTCGAGCCGGTCCGCCGAGAGCGCGGAGCCGGCGCGCTCGGCCCATTCGACGATCACCAGCGCGCCCTCGGCCGCCTCGTCCCAGCCGAGTTCGGCGAGTTCGGAGGGGTCCTTCACCCGGTAAAGATCGGCGTGGACGATGGGAAAAGCCTCGGCGCCATAGACCTGCATCAGGGTGAAGGTCGGGCTCGGGACTTCAAGCTCGGAATCGCCCGCAAGGCCACGGATCAGGGCGCGGGCGAAAGTGGTCTTGCCGGCGCCCAGGTCGCCGCTCAAAGTGACCAGATCGCCGGCGCCGACCATGCCGGCCACCTCCTGCGCCAGCGCCCGCGTCGCCGCTTCGTCGGGCAGCTCAACCCGCCAGATCGGCTCGCTCATGCCCGCCCCTCCGCCTTTGCTTCGTCGTTCGGGCGGCATTCAATCTGGCCGCCCCGAGTAGGGAAAATGCAGGTCACGACCGTCCCTTCTCCCGGCGCGGAATCGATATGGACCTGGCCGCCATGCAGTTCGACAAAGGCGCGCACGATCGACAGGCCGAGGCCGACGCCGCGATGGCGGGAATTGACGGTATGGCTCTCGAATCGGCCGAACACCTTGTCGAGCAGTTCCGGCGGGATGCCGCGGCCGCGATCGGTGACCTTGAACACGATCTCGCCGTCGCGGCGCAATGCGGCGAGGGTGACGACCTGGCCCGGCTCGGAAAAGCCGATGGCGTTGGAGAGCAAATTGAACAGGACCTGGCGGATGCGCTGGCCGTCGGCGCGAAAGGAGCCGATGTCCGGCGCGGCGACGATCGACAATTCGACATGGGATTCCGCCAGCCGGTCCTGGAGGCCTTCCACGGCCTCGCGCATGGCGCGCTGGATATCGACGTCGCCGAGTTGCAGCTCCATGGCGTCGCGGTCGATGGTCGCGAGATCGAGAATATCGTTGATGATCGCGAGCAGCGCGGCGGAGGATTTCATGACATAGCCGGCATATTCACGCTGCTTCTCGTTGAGCGGGCCGACGCTGTTGTCGCCGAGGAGCTGGATGAAGCCGATGATATTGGTCAGCGGCGAGCGCAACTCGTAAGAGAAATGATGCACGAAATCATTGCGCAATTGCTCGGCTGCGAGCAGCGCCTGATTGCGCTCCTTCAGCGCCCGCTCGACATTCACGCCGTCGGTCACGTCGATGAAGGTGAGCAGCGTGCCGCCGTCGGGCAGCGGCGCGACGGCGCAATCGACGACGGCGCCGTCGCTGCGGCTCATGCGCCGCTCGAAACCCATGCGCACCGAATGGAGGCCGGCGACCGCCGTGCGCAGTTCGGACCAGACCCCATCGTCGGCCAGAAGCGGGCTGCAGGCGGCGGTGATCGTGTCGATATGGGGCCGCTCCGCGACCACGTTCGCCGGCAGGCGCCACAGGCGGATGAAGGCGGGATTGCAGAATTTCAGCCTGCCGTCGGCGCCGAACACCGCAACGCCCTCCTGCAGCGCGTCGAGCGTCTCGCTCTGCACCCGCGCCAGCGAATTATATTGCGACTCGAGCGCGAAGCGCTCGGTCACGTCGTCGAACAGATATGTGACCCCGCCTTGCGGATTGGGGTCGAAGGCGACGCGCAGGGTCCGGCCGTCGGGAAGGTGCCAGACCTGCGGCGCCGGCTCCAACGTCTGATAGACGCTGTGCAGCGCCGTCTTCCAGCCGCGATAATCGGCCTGTTCGGGCAGGCGGCGCGCGGCGCGCAGGCGGTCGAGAATTTCGGAATCCGACGGCCCCTGTTCGAGAAAGGCCTGGTCGAGCCCCCAGAGATGCCGATAGGCGGCGTTGGCGAAGACGAGCTTTTTCGAACGGTCGAAAATCGCCACCGCGGTGGCGATCTGGTCGAGCGTGCGGATATGGGATTCGACCTGGCGCGCATGGTCGGCGCGCAGGGCCTCGAGCTCGGCGAGATCGTCGGCCACGCCGCCGCCGCCGCCGGGCAGCGGCGCATCGAGCACGTCCACCAGCCGGCGAACCCCCTCGACCACGACATGCTCGCGCCGGCGCCAGACATTGCCGGCCTGGCGCGCGCGGGCCGCCGCCTCGCGCGCCGGACGGTCGAGCAGCTCCAGCCCGCGCGCCACCGCGTCCTGCGGGTTCTTGGCGTCCACCGCGCGGGCATAGGCCGCATTGACCCAGTCGAGCGCCTGGTCCGGGCCGCGCGTCCACACCGGATGATTGCTCAGGTCGAGCAGGCCGCGCAGCACCTCGAGCTGGGCGTTCTGCTCGGCCTGGACCTTGCGCAGCCGCATCAGTTCGAGCCGGTCGCCAGAGACGTCGCGCACCCGCATGACGACGCGGCTGCCGATCGCCCGGCCCTCGGCTTCAAGATGACGGCCGCTCTGGCTGACGAGGTCCTGCCTGAACCCCTGGCCGCGCTCGCGGAGAAGCGCGACATTGGCTTCGAGCGCCTGGGCCTGATCGGGCGGCAGCCAGGCGCCGAAGCCAAGCACTCGGCGCGGCACGGGCGCGTCGAGCACCAGGCTGACGTCGCCTTCGATCTCCGGCTCGCCATGCGCCCCGCCCCAGACCACGACGAATTGGGTCTCCGAGGCCAGAAAGGCGCGGGCGCGCTCGACCTTCTGGCGCAATTGCTCGATTTCGGCGGTGAGTTCGGTCTCGCGCCGCGACCAGCGCTGCCGGCCGGCGAGATGCAGCAGAGCGGTGATGGTGGCGAAAACGACGAGCCCCGCGCCGAGCGACAGGCCGATCGCGGCGTCGGCGCCGGCAAAGCCGGCGATCGCCTGTCCGCGCGCGCTCGCGCCGGCGAGGAGGAGGAGCGGCGCCGAAGCCAAGCCGGACGCGAGGCGCAGACGCGCGGCGCGACGCGAATCGGTCTTCCTTCCTCGTTGCGGCATGAACGGCCTTCCCTCGCCTTTTGGGGCCGCCGCCCCGCGCGAATCATCTCAATGTACCTTCTCGATTCATGGTTAAGAAAGGGGAACGAAATGAAAAACGCCTCCGGCGGCGCCGAAGGCGTTCGAGATTGGCATAGGCGCCACAGCGCGCGGGATTTCTTAAATTGGCACTCGCTTGAAAGCGAGGGCGCTAGCCGGCGTCAGTAGCGGTAATGATCGGGCTTGAACGGCCCCTCGACCGGCACCGACAGATAGTCCGACTGCTTCTGGTTCATGATCGTGAGCTTCACGCCGATCTTGTCGAGATGAAGCTTGGCGACCTTCTCGTCGAGATGTTTGGGCAAAGTATAGACCTTCTTGCCGTAATGGCCCTGGCGGGTCCACAGCTCGATCTGGGCCAAGGTCTGGTTGGTGAAGGAGGCCGACATCACGAAGGACGGATGGCCGGTGGCGTTGCCGAGATTCACCAGACGCCCTTCGGACAGCAGGATGATGCGCTTGCCGTCGGGGAATTCGATCTCGTCCACCTGCGGCTTCACATTACTCCATTTCAGGTTGCGCAGGGACGCGACCTGAATTTCGGAGTCGAAATGGCCGATATTGCAGACGATGGCGCGATCCTTCATGGCGCGCATGTGGTCGATGGTGATGACGTCCACATTGCCGGTCGAGGTGACGAAAATATCCGCGCGCGGCGCGGCGTCTTCCATCGTCGTCACTTCATAGCCTTCCATCGCCGCCTGCAGCGCGCAGATCGGGTCGATTTCCGACACCAGCACGCGGCAGCCGGCGTTGCGCAAGCTCGCCGCCGAGCCCTTGCCGACGTCGCCGAAGCCCGCGACCATCGCCACCTTGCCGGCCATCATCACGTCGGTGCCGCGGCGGATGCCGTCCACCAAAGATTCGCGGCAGCCGTAAAGATTATCGAACTTGGACTTGGTGACCGAATCGTTGACGTTGATCGCCGGCCACAGCAGCTTGCCTTCCTTCTCCATGATATAGAGACGGTGGACGCCGGTGGTGGTTTCCTCGGTCACGCCCCGGATCGCCATGGCGCAGCGGCCGTAAAAGCCGGGATTGCCCTTGAGACGCTTCTTGATCGCGGCGAACAGGACTTCCTCTTCCTCATTCGTCGCCTTGTCGAGAAAGGCGACGTCGCCCTGCTCGGCGCGCAGGCCCAGATGAATGAGAAGGGTGGCGTCGCCGCCGTCGTCAAGAATCATGTTCGGCGTGCCGCCGTCGCCCCATTCGAAGATGCGATGGGTGAATTCCCAATATTCCTCAAGGCTCTCGCCCTTGACCGCGAATACCGGGGTTCCGTGCGCGGCGATCGCGGCCGCCGCATGGTCCTGGGTCGAATAGATGTTGCAGGAGGCCCAGCGCACCTCGGCGCCGAGCGCCTGGAGGGTCTCGATGAGCACCGCGGTCTGGATGGTCATGTGCAGGGAGCCGGCGACGCGGGCGCCCTTGAGCGGCTGGGCGGAGCCATATTCGGCGCGGGTCGCCATCAGGCCGGGCATTTCGGTCTCGGCGATGGCGATTTCCTTGCGGCCCCAATCGGCGAGCCCGATGTCGGCGACGACATAATCATGGGTGAGATGGCTGACGTTCATGACTTCCCATCCTGTTGCGACGTGCGGCTTCTATATCAGCGCGAGGCGCACAAGGCAATAAACATATAAGCAAGTCTTTATATGACTATTCCGAATCGCGCGCCGCCTGCGCCGCGCGAAAAGCAATCGCCTTGTCGCCGATGTTCAGGCCGATCTGAAAGCTTTCGGCGATGCGATTGGCGCGGGCGACGAAGAAGCGCGCCGCCTCCGGGGCCAGGACGTCGCGCGCGGTCGCCGCGAAGAGGTCGAGCCAGGCCTTGAAATGATGCGGCTCGAGGCCGAGCGCCGCATGGGCCGGCAGGGGCCGGCCATTGTAGCGCCCGGTCCGCAGGCCGATCTGCGACCAGAAATCGGTCAGCTTCGAGAAATGCTCCTCCCAATGGCCGGCGAGCTTTTCTTCGAAAATCGGACCGAGATCCGGGTCGGCGCGGGCGCGGGTATAGAATTCCCGCACCAAACGCGCCATCATTTCCTCGGTCAGGCCTTGCGGCGGCTCCTCGAAATCCGCCGAGCGGATGGCGAGAGGGTGTGGCATGTCATTGTCCTCGGACGAATTTCAGACGCGCCGACGCCACGGGGCGGCGGCGCGAAAATTTGGTTTGGCGTTGGCTCGGACACTTTGCTACATGGAGGTGCGCCGGGATTCAATATTTCCGACCGACGCCGCTCCCGACGACATCGGCATGCGCCTTTTCGGCGGCCAGAGCGCGGACGGGACGGCCGAACGCAACCAGGGGTGCGCCATTGACTTCGGTTTCGAATGACCAGCAGACGATGATCGACCAGATCCTCGACGTGATCGCCACCGAGGGCATGATTCCTCGTGACAAGCTACAGGACGACGCCACCATCGAAAGCCTCGGCCTCAAGTCCATCGATCTCGTGATGATCCTGACGGCCATTGAAGAGAAGTTCGACGTCTATATCCCGATGGACGGCTCGTTTCAGGAGGCCAAGGATCTGAAAGACCTGGTCGAGGCGATCAGCGCCCATATCCTCAAGGAAAAAGCCGACAAATGACTTCCCGACGCGTCGTCGTCACGGGGATGGGCGCCGTTTCGGCGGCCGGCGTCGGCGCCGACCTCCTCTGGCATGCCGCGCGTGACGGAAAACCCTGCATCGGGCCGCTGGAGGTGCGCCAGCCCTATGGCGGCCGCATCAGGATTTCCGCCCAGGTGCGCGATTTCGACATCGAGGCCCGGCTCGGACCGCAGATCGCGCCTTTCGCCGACGCCTTCACAGCTTACGCCCTGGTCGCGGCCGACGAGGCGATCGCCCAGGCCGGGCTTGACCCCAAGGAGCGTCAGGGACCGCGTTGCGCGGCTTTGCTCGGCACCGGAATCGGCGGCCTCAAGACGATCGACGACGGCATTTACAGCGTCTATTTCGCCAACAAGCGGCCCGAGACGCTGACCGTGCCCAAGCTCATTCCAAGCGCCGGCCCATCCATGCTCTCCATGCGCTATGGCGCGACCGGGCCCTGTTTCGCCCTCGCCAGCGCCTGTTCCTCGGGCAGCCAGGCGGTCGGGCTCGCGACGCAGATGATCCGCGCCGGCATGATCGACCGCGCCATCGTCGGCGGCTCCGAGGCCTGCGCCACCAATGGCTCGATGCGCGCCTGGGAGTGCCTGCGGGTGCTGACTCCCGATCTCTGCCGCCCCTTTGCGAAGAACCGCAACGGCATGGTGCTGGGCGAAGGCGCCGCCATGTTCGTGCTCGAAGCCGAGGGCGCCGCCCTGGCGCGCGGCGCCGAGCCGCTCGCGGTCATCGCCGGCTATGGCACCAACAGCGACGCGCTGGACCCGGTGCGGCCCGACGCGACGTCGGCCGCCGCCTGCATGGCCATGGCTCTGGAAGACGCCGGCCTCGCGCCGCAGGACATCGATTATGTCAACGCCCATGGCACGGCGACGGTGATGAACGACGTCACCGAGGCGCAGGGCCTCAACATGGCCTTCGACGGCCATTGCGACAATTTGCTCGTCTCCTCGACCAAACCGGTCCATGGCCACGGCCTCGGCGCGGCGGGGGCGCTGGAGCTCGTGATCTCGATCATGGCCCTGCGCGAACAGATCGCGCCGCCCAATCTCAACACCGAAATCCAGGACCCCAAATGCCTGATCCGTCTGGTCGGCCCGGAGGCGGTGAAGACGAATATCCGGGCGGTTTTGTCCAATTCCCTGGCCTTCGGCGGCATCAACGCCTCGCTGATCGTCACGCCCTTCGACGCGGCCTGAGGTCGACGCCATGACGCCGCCCGTGCAGCGCGCCGGCCCCCTTCGCGTTTTCACCCCCGCCGAGGCGGTGCGCGCCTTCCGTCGCGAGACCGGCTGGCGCGACGAGAACGGGCCGCCGCCGGCGAGCTTCCCGGTCGTGTGGATGCGGTTGCCGGAAATCGGCGAGCCGATCCGCGCCGCCGCGCAGGAAGTTGGCCTTCCCGTCCACGAGGCGCAGCATTTCGACTATGTCCGGCCGCTGGAAACCGACGCCTCCTACGATCTGATGCTCGAATTGCGGCGCGAAAGCGATCCGATGCGGCTGATCGCCACGGCGGAGGTCTTCGACCTTTCCGGGGCCTTCGTCGCCCGGGTCATATCGACTTTGCGGCTGATCGATCCCCAATCGGTCCCGCCCCTGCCGCCGGAGGACGCACCATGATCGCCGAATGCGTCGCGCCGCGTTGTGGCGAAAAACTCCCCGCCTTGACCATCGGCCCGTTCTCCGCCGACCATCTCGCCCGCTATGCCGAAGCGTCGGGCGACAGCAATCCCCTCCATCTCGATCCCGCCTTCGCCCGCGGCTTCGGCTTTCCCGCCCGCCCGGTTCACGGCATGCGGCTGCTCGCCGCTTTCGAGCCCTTGCTCGCCGATTGGCGGCCCGATCTCGTCCTTCTCGACCTGCGCGGCCAGTTCCTCACCCCGGTGCTCGAAGGGCAGAAGGCGCTCTTGACCGCGCGCGTCGCCAAGATCGAAGGGGACGGCGCCCGCTTTATCGCGGTGGTGCGGCTGGTGGCCCAGACCGAAAGCGGCGCCCCGGCGCTGATGGGCGAGGCCCGCCTCGCCCCCGCGGCCAAGCCGCGACCTTGAGCTACGGCGAAGAGTCGGATGGACGCGCGGCGCCGATTTGACTATCCAGACGACGTCCGCGCCGTCGCTCGATCCGGAGGCCTGTATCCATGACCGACTTTCAGCCCCAGAATCGCATTATCACCGTCTTCGGCGGCTCCGGCTTCATCGGCCGCCATCTCATCCGGGCGCTTGCCCGCGACGGCTGGCGCATCCGCGTCGCGACCCGACGTCCCGACCTCGCCTTCCACCTCCAGCCGCTCGGCCGCGTCGGCCAGATCAACGCCGTCCAGGCCAATATCCGCTATCCGGACTCGCTCGCCGCCGCCCTGCGCGAGGCCGAGGCGGCGGTCAATCTGGTCGGCATTCTGGCGCCCTGGGGCAAGCAGACTTTCGACTCGGTCCAGGCCGAAGGCGCCGGCGCCGTCGCCAAGGCGGCCGCCGACGCTGGAATCGCCAATTTCGTCCATGTCTCGGCGATCGGCGCCAACGCCGATTCGAAATCCGCCTATGCCCGCACCAAGGCTGCGGGCGAGGCCGCCGTTTTGTCCGCCTTGCCCTCGACGAAAATCCTGCGTCCCTCGGTCGTGTTCGGCCCCGAGGACCAGTTTTTCAATCGTTTCGCCACCATGGCGCGGCTCATGCCCGCCCTGCCGCTGATCGGCGGAGGCCAGACGAAATTGCAGCCGGTCTATGTCGGCGACCTCGCCGAAGCCGGCGCCCGCCTGCTGCGCGGCGAGGGCCAGAACGGCGCGACCTATGAGCTCGGCGGTCCGGCGGTCCGAACCATGAAGGAATTGCTCGAATTCACCCTGGCGACGATCCACCGCCGCCGCCTGCTGACGCCGCTGCCTTTCGCCGCCGCCGCCGCTTTGGGCTCGATGATGTCGATTGCGAACAAATTGCTGCTCGGCGCCCTGCCGGCGGATTTCGTCTTCACCGCCGACCAGGTCGAATTGCTGAAGCACGACAATGTCGTCTCGCAACAGGCCGAAGCCGAAGGCCGCACCCTCGCCGGCCTCGGAATCACGCCCGAATCGATCGAGGCGGTTGTCCCGAGCTATCTCTACCGCTTCCGCAAGACGGGCCAATATGCCGGCCAGCGCGCGGTGTGACGCCGCGTCGCCGTTTGTTCGCGCCGCCCGCCGTCAATGTTTCTCACCGGGACAATTATGCTCGTCCATCAGGCATTTGACTCGGTCGATCGTCTCGTTGGCCTCGCGGACGGCGCGTTCCGATTCCTTGGCAAGGCAGGTCCGGTAGCGAAAAACCGCGGCCACATAGGCTTCGACCGATTTCTTGCACGATTCGTCGATCGCTTTTCGTAACTTGTCCGGTTCGACGCAGCTCGGCCGATAGGGAGGCGCGCAATAGTTCCAGCCCCAGCGGTCGTCACCGGCTCGGGCGCCGGTGGAATAAACAAGGGCCAGCGCGGCCGGACCAACGAATCCGATGAAGCGTCGTCTGAAATCGATCGATCCAAGTCGCCGCATCGCAATCGCCGCCCAAATCCGAGAGGGGCATGTTAGCACGGTCGCGCTATCGGGGCGCGACGGCGCGCGGGGCCGTTCGTGGGTCTGTCAGCCTCTTGTATACCCGCGCCATCAAGCCCACGCCAAACAAAGGCGTGAGCAGATTGAGCACCGGCGTGGCAACGAACAGCGCGATCATGAGGCCGGCGACGAAAATCATCAACCTGTTGGCGCGGCGCAAGGCGCGCGCGTCTTCGAGCGGCTGGAAGCGCATCGCCGCGAGCTGAAAATATTCCCGGCTGAACAGATAGGCGTTGGCGACGAAAAAGACCAAGGCGTTGAAGCCGGGCAGCAGCCAGAGGGCGAAGGCGAGGAGATTGACCAGCAAGGCGACGCCGGAGAATTTGATCGCCAGAACCATCGAAGTCAGCGGCGGAACCGCGTGCCCGCGCCGGCCGTCAGGGTAAATCCTGGCCTCGACGTGATCGGCGAGTTCGTCAAGGAAAAACCCGGCAACCAGCAGCACGACCGGCGCGATCAGAAAGATCAGGCCCACGAAAAGCCCGAGCCCCGCCGCGACCTCGATCACGGTCTTGAGCCAGGGCGCGCCTGCGAACCATGGCGCGCCGCCGGTCGCCGCCCAGATCGCGAACCGCTCCAGCGCCAGCCACAGCATGGCGAGCAGGAGCAGGGTGAGGCCGAGCGACTTGAACAGCACCGTGCGGAACGGCGACGAGAACATGTCGCGGAGACTGGCGACGGCGTCGTTGATCATCGGGGCGCCTGAAACGGTAAGCGCGGGGTCAGGCCGCCGCGTCCGAAGATGATGAGGCCTGGGTCAGGATAGCATAAAGCGCCGGAGCATCGCGCGTCGCCCGGATCTTGGCCAGCACTGCCGGATTTCTGAGCAGGCGCGCGATCACCGCCAGCGCCTTGAGATGGTCCGCCCCGGCGTTTTCCGGAGCGATCAGCCCGAACAGCAGATCGACTGGCTGGCCGTCGAGGGCCTCGAAATCGATTCCGCGCTCCAGACGGGCAAAAATGCCGAAAATGCGCGGCGCCTGGAGCAATTTGCCGTGCGGAATCGCGATTCCTTCGCCCAATCCCGTCGAATTCAGCTTTTCCCGCTGCATCCAGGCGTCAAAAATCTCGCGCGCCGGAAGGCCGGAGACCTCCGCCGCCTTTTCGCTCAGTTCCTGCAGGGCCTGCTTTTTGCCGTTCACCCGCAGCGAAGGCAAAATAGCCTCGGGAGCCAGAAGATTATCAAGCGGCATGAGGGTCGTTTTCCGTCAAGACGCCGATCACGACGCCCGCCAGAGCAAAATCCGCGCCGGCGTCGCCGGCGCTCATGAAATCGCGAACGGCGGCGCGGGTTCCGCACGAAGGCGTCCCCGTCGCCCCAAGCAAAAAATGAACCGCGATCACGCGGAGCCTTTTTCACCGGCGGTTGGATCGATCCAGCCAATATTGCCGTCGAGCCGCCGGTAGATGACGTTCACGCGGCCGGTGGTCGCATGGCGGAAGACGAGGACGGGCGCGCCGGTCAGGTCGAGTTCGAGCACGGCGGCCGAAACCGAAAATTCGTGGAGCAGCTTTTCCGATTCGGCGATGACGGCGGGTTTGAAATCATTTTCGGCGGGCGCCTCCTCGGCCTCGTCGAGGGCGCCGAGAACGGTGTAGCGGATCGGCTCGCCGATCGGCGCGGCCTCGCGCGACGAGGCCGAACGGTCCTTCAGCTTACGCTTGTATCGGCGCAGGCGACTTTCGATGCGCGCTGCGGTCTGGTCGAAGCTGGCGTAAACCTCCTGGGCGCGACCTTCCGCCTGAAGGGTGACGCCGGAGGCGAGATGCAGCGTGCAATCGGTGCGATAGCCGGAGCCCTCGGGCTCGATCGTTACGTGGCCGGTGACGGAGCCGTCGAAATATTTGCCGGTCGCCGCATTCAGCTTCTCGGAAACATGCGTGCGCAGAGCCTCGCCGATATTAATATTCTTGCCTGAGATCCGCAGGGGCATCCGTTGTTCCAATTCTTGTTCAAAGCCTTCTGCCGGAGCTCTCCCATGGCTCCGTGCGGCGGGGCGGGCGCCGCCGCCGCGCGAGGTCCGGGGTCGAGCCCGGGCAATCCCCCAAGGGTTAGAAGCCTCCGCGACCGAAGTCAATAATGCTTCTCGGGCGCGGCCGCCGCCCGGGATTTGCGCCGCAAAACAGAAGCCTCGCGCCGACCGGCCCTGGAGCGGGGGCTTACCCGGAAACGCCTGGCTTAGAAGGCCGAGGGCGCCTGTTTCTCGCGCCGCCGTTCGACGGAGGATGGAATCCGCAGGCTCTCGCGATATTTCGCGACCGTGCGCCGGGCGATGTCGATGTCCTGCGCTTTCAGCCTTTCGACAATGGCGTCGTCGGACAGAATGGCGTCGGCGGTTTCCGCGTCGATCATCTGCTTGATCTTGAATCGCACCGCTTCCGCCGAATGGGCGTCGCCGCCGCCATGGGCCGCGATCGAGGCGGTGAAGAAATATTTCAGCTCGAACAGGCCGCGCGGCGTCGCCATATATTTGTTGGAGGTGACCCGCGAAACCGTCGATTCGTGCAGGCCGACGGCGTCGGCGATGTTTTTCAGATTGAGCGGCCGCAGATGTTCGACGCCATGAGCGAGAAAGGCGTCCTGCCGGCGCACGATCTCGGTCGAGACCTTGAGAATCGTCCGCGCCCGCTGCTCCAGGCTCTTGGTCAACCAGTTGGCGGTTTGCAGACATTGCGACATATAGCTCTTGTCTTCTTCGGCCCCCCCCTTGCGCGACACCGTCGCGACATAGGCCTGGTTGACGAGAACGCGCGGCAAAGCTTCGGAATTCAGCTCGATCAGCCATGAACCGTCGCGCGCCGCGCGCACGATGACGTCGGGCGCGACCGGCTGGATCGGCGCCCCGCCGAAGGCGCGGCCGGGCTTGGGATCGAGACGACGGATTTCGGCCATCATGTCCTTGAGATCGTCGTCGTCCACCCCGCAGATCTTGCGCAACGCCGGAAAATCGCGGCGCGCGACCAGAGGCAGATTGGCGACCATGGCCTCCATCGCCGGGTCGAAGCGGTCCTGCTCGCGCAATTGCAGGGCGAGACATTCGGCCAGATCGCGCGCGCCGACGCCGGTCGGCTCGAAAGTCTGGACGAGGAAGATCACCTTCTCGACCCGCTCCAGCGGCGCGCCCAGCCTTTCGGCGATTTCTCCGGCGCTCTCGCGCAAATAGCCGGCTTCGTCGATGGCGTCGATCACCGCGAGGCCGATCATCCTTTCGACCGAATCGTCGGTCGCAAGCGCCAATTGTTCGCTCAAGAACTCGGCCAGAGTGCTCTGGCCGGCGACATAGGCCTCGATGTTCGAAGCTTCGCCCGCCGCTTCTCCGCCGCCGACGCCCGACCAGGCCGAATCGGACAGGCCCATGGCTTCGAGCTTGTTCTGCTCCGCGGCGGGGCTGAGGTCGCGGTCGCCGTCGAAGGCGTTCTCAATCTCGGACCCGAGGCTTTCCGTCAATCCCTCGGAGGTGGTGGCGAATTCGGGCGTGGCCCAGTCGCCCTCGCCCGGATCTGCGGCAAATTCCGCCGTCATTTCGCCGGCGGCGGGCGCCACGGGGGCGTCTATGCCGGTCGGCGTCGGATCGGGCCCTTCTTCGGCGCGCTCCAGGAGAGGGTTGCGCTCAAGCTCCTCCTCAACGAAAGCGGCGAGTTCCACGCTGGAATATTGCAACAGCTTGATCGCCTGCAACAATTGCGGCGTCATGACCAGGGACTGGCCCTGTCGAAGCAACATCTTGGCGGATAGAGCCATACCCAACTCGCAACTCGACGCCCAGGCCCCTCACGCGCCCACGGGACGCGGCCTGTTTTTTGCATACACTGTTTTTCAGAAGACGGCCACGAAAAAAATTAGCGCAATTCCGAACGACGCCGATCGGCCAACGCCAAACAAGCTTCTGTTCCGGCGTCGTTTTACATTCGGAAGCTCTCGCCGAGGTACAATCGGCGCACGTCCGGATTGGCGACGATGGCGTCCGGATCGCCCTCGGTCAGCACATGGCCGGAATGGATGATATAGGCGCGATCGATCAGGCCCAAAGTCTCGCGCACATTATGGTCGGTGATAAGCACGCCGATGCCGCGCCCTTTGAGATGCTGCACCAGATCCTGGATGTCGCCGACCGCGATCGGGTCGATGCCGGCGAAGGGCTCGTCGAGCAGCATGAAGGAGGGATTGCTGGCGAGCGAGCGCGCGATCTCGCAGCGGCGCCGCTCGCCGCCCGAAAGCGCGATCGAAGGCGACTTGCGCAGGCGCTTGATGTCGAATTCCTCCAGCAGGGCTTCGAGCTGCTGGGCGCGGCGGTCGCGGTCGGGGTCGGCGATCTCCAGCACCGCGCGAATATTGTCCTCGACGCTCAAGCCCCGGAAAATCGATGCTTCCTGCGGCAGATAGCCGATGCCAAGGCGCGCGCGACGATACATCGGCAGGCCGGTGACGTCATGGCCGTCGAGTTCGATCATCCCCTTGTCGGGCTTGATCAGCCCGGTGATCATGTAAAAGACCGTGGTCTTGCCGGCGCCGTTCGGGCCGAGCAGGCCGACGGCCTCGCCACGGCGGACGTTGAGGCTCACGTCCTCCACGACGCGGCGGGCCTTGTAGCTTTTTCCGAGATGATGGACGTTGAGCATGAATCCGCCGATCGCTGGCCTAAGCCGTCAATGCGCGCGCCTGGCCGGCGCCGCGGGCTGCGGCGCGCCCGGCTTCTGGCCCTGGTCGCCGGGGACGATCAGGCTGCGGACCCGCCCTTTCGAGGACACCACCGCCTGCCCGGTCGCGAGGTCGTAGGTGAGCTTGTCGCCCCGCGTCACGTTCTCGCCCTGGGAGAGCATGACATGGCCGATGAGGTAGAATTTGTCGGCCGGCTTGTCGTAGAGCAGCGAATCGCCGGTTCCGACCTGATCCTTGTTGGTGATCACAATCGGGCCCTTGCCTTCCATGCGGCGCAGGCCGGAATTGGCGGCGGCGCCGGGTCCCACCGTCTCTTTCTTGGCGGCGCCCGGCTTGCTGTCGAAGAAGATGAGCAGCGACGAGGCCTTGAGCCGCGTGTCGCCCTGCACGGCGATGACATTGCCGGTGTAGATCGCCTTTTGCTGCTTGTCGAAATAATCAAGCTTGTCGGCGGAAATATGGATCGGCTCACGGCTCGACGCCCCCGGCAGCAGCAGCGCCGATCCTTGATCCGGCTCCTTTTGCGGCGCGGCGCAGGCTGGCGCGGCGGCGAGGGCCGCAGCGAAAAAGACGGCTTTCGCCGCGCGGGAGCCCAGACGTTTCATTGCGTCGAATCCTTTTGGGGCGCGCCCGGCGCCCGTTGCGGCGGCTGGGTGAACTCGGATTTCACATCGCCTGAAAATGTGATCTGTTCGCCATTTTCGGACGATAGCAGGTGATCCGCCGAGACCCAGCCATTGGCGAAATCCAGCCGCACCGGCTCGTCCGAATGGAAGATGTTGGTCTTGAAATTCATCGTCGCGCTGCGCAGCGACAGGACGAAATTCGCGCCCTTGATCCGGACATTGCCGGACAGGTTGAGCACCTGCGCCGTGCTGTCATAGGTCCCCGTGTCGCCCAGGATTTGGGTTTCGCTGTCGTCGGCCATGCGCAGTTTGGCGTCGAGCCTGGTCAGCAGCGTGCGCGTCGGATCCTTGGGATTCTGCACCCCCGATTCGGCGGTGACGTCATAGGGCTTGCCGTCGCGGCGCAGGCCGGTCAGGCGGGGATGCTCCATGGTGATCTTGTCGCCGCTGATGCCGAAACGATCGAGCGACAAATGAAAGTTTTCCATGTCCTCGGTGCGGAAATAGGAATACCAGACAATCCCGAAGGTCGCGCCCACCGCGCCGATCAGGATGGCGCGGCGCAGCCATTTGACCAGCGCGCTGTGGCGCGCCGCCGCGCGGAACGCGCGAGCCCGGCGCGAAGAGGCGGAGGAAAAGCCGTCGTCGATCTGCCTGTCTCCTTCGCCCGCCATGACCTTGTCCTGCGCCGCCGCGGCGCCCGCCGTCATCAACATGACCTTTCGACAAATTCGTGGCGAAGCCGGTCAAGAAAAGCCGAATGAACGTAATCTGAATCCAAAAAACCGCTCCAATCCGGCCTTTGCATGGCGAAGGGCCGGCGTCAGCTATGCGCGAAAATGTCGGCGTCCGTCCAACCGAGAAGGTCGAGTTCGGCGCGCGTGGGCAGAAAATCGAAACAGGCCTGGGCGATGGCGGCGCGATTTTCGCGCGCGAGCAGGGAATCGAGCTTCTCGCGCAGGGCGTGGAGATGCAGAACGTCCGAGGCGGCATAGGCGAGCTGGGCCTCGCTGAGGCGCTCCGCGCCCCAATCGGAGGTCTGCTGCTGTTTCGAGATTTCGACGCCGAGCAGGTCGCGCACGAGTTCCTTCAGGCCGTGGCGGTCGGTATAGGTCCGGGTCAGCCGCGAGGCGATCTTGGTGCAATAGGCCGGGCCGACGCGCAAACCGAAGGTTTTCTGCAAAATGGCGAGGTCGAAGCGCGCGAAATGAAAGATCTTGCTCACCGCCGGATCGGCGAGCATGCGGACGAGATTGGGCGCCGCGCTCTGGCCCATTCCGATCTGGCTCCGGGCGATCTGGACGAGATCCGCCTCGCCGTCGCCGCGCGAAAGCTGCACGAGACAGAGCCGGTCGCGGTGCGGATTGAGCCCGAGCGTTTCGGTGTCGATGGCGACGCTCGTGCCCGGCTGGTAGTCATCGGGCAGGTCGCCGTGGTGCAAGCGAATGGTCATGACGCGTTCCATCCCGCGCCGCGCCTTGTCGCGGCGCGCGGCGCGCAAGCCCTAACATCGCCGCCCCGGGCCGGCAAGGCGCCCCGCCCGCTTCAGTCCGGTTGGGGTTTCGCCCGCGACGATTTCACCGCGCCACGCTGCTTTTTGCTGTCGAGCCGGCGCTTTTTCGAGGCGAGCGTCGGCCGGGTCGGCCGGCGCGGCGGCGCCGGCGGGCGCGCCGCCTCGCGGATCAGCGCGATCAATCGCTCGAGAGCGTCGGCGCGGTTACGCTCCTGACTACGAAATTTTTGCGCCGCGATGATCAGATCGCCGCTGGCGGCGAGCCGGCGGCCGGCGAGAGTGATCAGCCGCGCGCGCACGGCCTCTGGCAGACTCGGCGAAGCCAGCACGTTGAACCGCAATTGCACCGCCGATTCAACCTTTTGCACATTCTGCCCGCCGGGGCCGGAGGCGCGAATGAAATCCTCGCGCAATTCGGATTCGTCCAGCGCGATGGAATGGGTGATCCTGATCATGCGCCCTCTTGCGCGCGGGCCCCGGTCCGCGAATCGCGCGCAACTGTTGCCGATTGCCCACAGCCCCGCGCCGGCTTTCTGTCTAATATGAGATTCGCCGGCGCCGCCAGCATTTTCGAGACTGAATTTTAGACCCGATGATCGACCGCAACATTGAGGACAAGGCGTCGGAGGACGCCGCCAATCTTCTGCTCAGAATCGGCGTGGGGGCGGCCTTCATCGCGACGCCCCTTTTCCAGCTCGTCTCGCAGCGCGCGATCTTCATCCTGCCGCCGGTCGCCGGCGCGCTCATCCTGGGCGCCGGGCTCGTATTGGCGCCCCGAATGAGGACGCGGGACATTTTCGCTTTTCTTCTGTCCGCTCCCGGCCTCGCGGGGGCCTTTCTCGCCTTCTGGATGCTGCTGTCGCTGCTGTGGACGCCTTTCCCCTCCGAGGCCGCGCCGCGCCTGATCAAGGCGCTGCTGACGCTCGCCTGCGTCCTGCCGGCCGCCGCCTCGCTCCCCGCGCGCACCCGCGCCGCCAATCTCTATTTTCTGCCGCTCGGCGTCGCTTTGACCGCGGTCGGGGCGCTGATCCTCGCCACGCCCCTCCTGTCCGACGGCGTCGAGACGGAAGCCAGGGAAAATCTCGGCATCGGGATGGACGCGGCGCTGCTGCTGCTGTGGCCGGCGCTCGCCGCGACCCATTTGCGCCAACGCGCGACCCTGTCGGCCGCGCTCGTCATCGTCGCGGTCGCGGCGGCCGTCGCCGTCCCGGCGCCGGGCGCCTTGGCCGCGACCGCGCTCGCAGGCCTCGCCTTCGCCTTCGCGCTCAGGGGCCCCCGCCGCGCCGGCAAATGGCTCGGCCGGATCGGCGCGGCCCTTTTCGTGCTCGCGCCCCTTGGTCCCTTGCTGCTCAACCTGAAGGCCGGGCCAGACGCGCCCCATTGGCTGGTGAGCCTGAAACTCTGGCGTTCGCTGATCGTCAACGACGGCGTGCGCCTGATCACCGGCCACGGCTTCAATTTCGTCAGTTCGGGCTTCTGGCGCGGCTATATGCCGCCCCAGGCGCCGCGGACCATGCTGTTCGAAGCCTGGACCGATCTCGGCCTCGTCGGCGTCGCCGCCGCCGCCGTCCTGACCCGGCTGGCCTATCAGGCCGCGGCCAACCAGTCCGAGCGCCTGGCCCCGTTCTGGATCGGCGCCCTGACCTATGTTTTCGCCATGGGCCTGTTCGGTCTTGCCACCACCCAGGCCTGGTGGATCACCACGCTGGCGCTCGGCCTCGCCGCTTTCGCCTTCGTGGCGCGCGGCGATTACAAGACGGCGCGGCCCAGCCCGCCGCGCTGAGACCTTACGGCAACAGGTCCAGCACTTTTTCCTTGGGGCGGCACAGGCGAACGCCCTTGGGGCTGACGACGATCGGGCGCTCGATCAGCACCGGATGCCGCGCAATCGCCTCGAACAAAGCATCGTCGGACAGAGCCGGATCGTCGAGGCCCATTTCCGCGTAAGGCGGGGCTTTCCTGCGCAGGATTTCACGGACTGTCAGGCCGGCGCGGGCCAGAAGCTTTTCCAGTTCGGCGCGACTGGGCGGGTTTTTCAGATATTCGATGATTTTGGGTTCGATTCCGACGTCACGAATCATGCCGAGCACATTGCGCGACGCGCCACAGGCCGGATTATGATAGATCGTGACTTCGTATGCGCTCATGGTTGTTCTATCCGCTGAGTTCTTCACGGAGGATCTCCAGCTCCAGCCATTGATCCTCGGCCGCCGCCAGTTCGGCCTCGGTCCTGGCGAGCAGCGCCGTCGCGTCATTGAACCTTTTCGGATCGCGGGCGTAAAGCTCGTGATCGGCCAGAATTTCATGGAGCCTCAAAGCCGCCGCGCGCAATTTCTCCATCTTTTCCGGCAGCGTCTCCAGCGCGTGCTTTTCCTTGAAACTCAGCCGGCGTTTTTGTTCCGCGCGCGGCGCCTCGACCCGCGCCGGCTTTTTTTCGGCCGGCTTCGGCTTGGCGGCAGGTCCGACGCCAGCCCCGCGCTGCGCGACCATGTCGCTATAGCCGCCGGCATATTCGATCCACTTTCCTTGGCCCTCGGCTGCGACCACCGAACCCGCGACCCGGTCCAGGAAGTCGCGGTCATGGCTCACCAGCAGGATGGTGCCGGGATAATCGCCGAGCATTTCCTGCAGAAGGTCGAGGGTTTCAAGGTCGAGATCGTTGGTCGGCTCGTCGAGCGCCAGAAAGTTCGAAGGCAGCGACAAAGCGCGGGCGAGCAGCAGCCGCGCCCGCTCGCCGCCGGAAAGCTTGCCGGTCGGCGTGCGGGCCTGTTCGGGCGCGAATAAAAAATCCTTCATATAGCCGATGACATGCTTCTTCTCGCCATTGATCTCGACCCAATCCGAACCGCCGCCGGTCAAAGTGTCGGCCAGCGTGGCGTTGGGGTCGAGGGCGGCGCGGCGCTGGTCGAGCGTCGCCATCTGGAGATTGGTCCCGAGCCTGATCGTCCCGGAATCAGGTTCCAGCGCGCCGGTCAGCAGATTGATGAGCGTCGACTTGCCGGCGCCGTTCGGCCCGACCAGCGCCAACCGGTCGCCGCGCAGCATGCGCAGGCTGAAATTCCTGACGACAGCGCGGTCGCCGAAGCTCTTTGAGACATTCTCGGCCTCGACCACCAGTTTGCCGGAAACCTTGCCCTCGGCGACGCTGATCTTGACCTCGCCGACTGATTTTTTGGCGTCGCGCTTCGCCTGGCGCAGGGTGGCGAGGCCGGCCATGCGGCGGACATTGCGCTTGCGCCGCGCGGTGACGCCATAGCGCACCCAATGTTCTTCGGCCGCGATCTTGCGATCGAGCTTCTGGGCGTCGCGCTCCTCCTGCTCCAGCAGCGCGTCGCGCCAGGTCTCGAAATCCCCAAAACCCTGGTTGAGCCTTTTGGTGACGCCCCGATCGAGCCAGATCGTGACCCGCGACAGATTTTGCAGAAGGCGCCGGTCGTGGCTGATGAGGACGAGCGCCGAGCGCAGGCTCGCCAATTCGCCTTCCAGCCATTCGATCGCCGGCAGGTCGAGATGATTGGTCGGCTCGTCGAGCAGCAGAATATCCGGCTCGGGCGCGAGAGCGCGGGCGAGCGCGGCGCGGCGGGCCTCGCCGCCCGAAAGATTCTGCGGGCTTTCGTTCCCGGTCAACCCCAGCGCATGGAGCAGATAATGGGCGCGATAATCCCCGTCGCTCGGCCCCAGCCCGGCGACGACAAAGGAAAAGACATCGTCGAAGCCCGAAAGGTCCGGCTCCTGCGGCAGATAGCGCACCGTCGCGTCGGGCTGGAAAAAACGCTCGCCCTTGTCCGGCTCGATCTCGCCGGCGGCGATCTTGAGCAAGGTCGATTTGCCCGAGCCGTTGCGCCCGACCATGCAGATGCGGTCGCCGCGCTCGACGACGAGATCGGCGGCTTCGATGAGCGGCTTGCCGCCAAGGGTCAGACCGACGCCCTGCAGGGCGAGAATGGGAGGAGCCATGGAGGCATGAAACGCAAAACGGCCGCCAGGGCAAGGGGCGATGGAACATGCCATTCGCTGGCGGCGCAGATGCGATGGCGGCCACCGCCGGAAATACGCTGAAAGCAAAAGTCGAACGCCGCCCGAATTTGACGGCGCCCGACTTCATTTCGGTGGATCGCGCGGCCTATTCTTATTGGACGAGATGCGGCGCGGAATTGACCGCGTTGATGAATAATTGATTCAATGCCGCCGTGATGTCGCCGTCCGTGCTGACCTCGGCGAAGAGCTCCGGCGACGATGCGCAGCTCTGCAGGTTGCTTGAGACCTGAGACATGAACGGCGCAACGGTATTATTGTACCAGGAATTGCTCGTCACCGGATAATAAGTCGTGTAAAGCACCGCGATGCGAATTCCGCGCGCCTTGATGGTCGAACAAAGAACCGTGTTCACGGGTTGCTGGCAACGGTAAAAATTGCCGTAACTGTTCGAAAAGCTCCAGACTTGCGATGTATTGCAAGAACTGTTCTTGTAGAGAGCAACGTCGTCGACGCCGTCGGTGACGATCAGCAACACGCCTTGTGGCGAATCGCCGGCATTATTGGTGCCGCTGCCGGGATTGGCCATGACTTTTGTGTTGTTCATGGTTGTAAGCGCGTTATTGAAATTGGTGCCCGCGTCATTATTGTACGTTTTCCCCGAGAGGGTGACGGTCTTATAGGTGCTGGTCCCGGTTGGGTAGGTATAGGATGAGCCGCTCGCCAGATAGCTGTTGTCGGCCATCAATGGCGGCGTGATCGCTGAAATCGCCTTCTGCATCGAGGACACGTTCGCATCCGTCACCGGCTTGAGAGCCAAAAGTTGCGTGGCGCCGTCGCTGAAAGTATGTGCGGACATCTGATAGGCGATTTGCTGGCCAGGCGGCGCCGAACTATTGTATTGATCCATCAAGTTGTTTGCGGTCGTGACGAGGCCCTCGGCCGCCTGACGCACATTGTCGATTCGCAAGGTGATCCCGTTTTTTTCCGCATAGGTGTAGCTGTCGTTCGTGCCCCAGCCCGGATAATGTGAAAGTTCGGGATCCTTGAAATCCGTTTCATGGCAGGCGAGGGCGCAACCGGTGTTTTTCACCATCGTATTGATCCCCGCCGTGGTCGCGGGAAGCTCCATCGAGGGAGAGGAATCCAGCAGCACATAGAAATTGATATTGGGCGCCGTGGAGACATTGGCGACCGACGAGATGGTGAATTCGGTTGTCGGGCTGTGTTCCAAAGTACCGAAAAAGTTGTTGACCGAGACCGTCGCAGTGACTGTGACCGTGCGCAATTTACTGTTCATCACGATCGAATCGTTCACGTTCACGCACAAGCCCGTCGCGCCCGCAGTAGTACCTGTAGTACCTGTCGAGCAATAGCTACCGTTATTGTAATTGATATTGGCGCCATTAACCAGCGCCGCTTGAGCCTTGAACATTGCGATTGCAGCGGCCTGGGCGGTGGTGGTGTCTGCCGCGAACATTGCGGGGGTGGTCGCGGCGAGCGCGGCGGCGTCGGCCACCGCGCTCATCCGTCCGTGAATCATTGCGTCGCGTGTATAATCGATCGCGATCCCGCCCATGAGCATCATCGGAATGACGGCGAAGCCGAAAATAATCGCGACATTGCCGCGACGGTCGCGCGAAAAGCGGCCGAGCAATTTCCTGCATTTTTCTTCGATATGCTTGCTCATGTGAGCCTCAATTCGTGTAGGGAACGGTCGAGGAAATGCGTGGATTTTCGTAAAACGTGGAATTGAAGACCGTTGGGCTGACGATGATCCCATTGAAAACTGGGGTGAAGGTAAAGCTCACGCTCGCATATATGATCGATGTATTCGCCTCCGCCAATCCGGCCGGCAAAGTGACCTTGGCCCCCTGCGACAAAGCCGTGCCGTTAATGGCCTGGCTCCAGGTCACGGTCGTTTTGCCGGAGCCGTCCGTGGTCAGTTCCGCGACGACGACCGACGTGTTGGACATGTTGTAGGGCGACACGATCTGCGCCGATGCGTTCAGGATCGCCGTCATAAGGCTGGCGTTGACCGATGGCTGACGGGCGACGAGGTCGGCGATCGTATGAGCGGTGATCGTAAGCTTGCGCTTCGTGCTCATCGCATCAGTGAGGTTATATTCGCCTATGAGGAGCAGCAGGGCGATAGGGACAACCAAAGCGAATTCGACGGCGGTCACGGCGCGGCGGTCGCGCAAGAAGCGCGACGCCATCGACAAGCGCCTCATCCATGGCCAAGGACCGAGCGACCGCATTTTCAATTTCCCGCCCCCTGCAGGTTGTAAGGTTCGACCTGGAAAACCGCGGTCGACATCAAGAGACGCTTTCCGTTGGAGAGATTGGCGAGGTTGAGGCCAAGCGGCCCGAGATAGACCGGAAACTGATACATCACCCGCAACACGAGAATGCTTGCCGCGCCGCCGGTCTGGAACTGCCAATTGTTGGTGACCTTGCCATTCGAATCATAGGTCAAGGTCGGCGCGGACAAATTGGCCGACGAGAAGGAAGAGACATCCTGGAGATCGACCATTACGCCGCTGGGGCAAGTGAAAAAAACCGGCAGATTTGGACAAATGGCGGAGGTAAACTGGCTCGCGGTGAGCCCGGCGTTTTGCACCTGGCCGGTCAACAATTGCCGCGCGGCCTTCTCCGTCGCCGTCTCCAACAGATTGTCGGCGAGGTAAACTATGCCGATCTGGAAAATGGCGAAGAGAATTGCAAAAAACGGCAATGCGATCAGGGCAAATTCGAGCGACGCGATGCCACGCCGGTTGGCGATGAATGAAGTCAAAAGCCCGCGGCCGGATCGCGCCATCTTATACACAGCATCTGTCCATTCGATGCGCGCCACCTGATTGACCCGCGTTACGCGAGAAAAGCGCTCGAATGCTAATGTTGAGTTACATGAACGATCCAAAAACGGCTTGATTCGCCATGTTTTTTGTGATGACATCATTCATTGGGAAAGACAGTTAATAATATTTTGTGTTAAACAATATTTGTAAAAAGCGAATGCAGCCCCCTTCGCGCCGCAGATTTCTCATCAATACTTCATTGACGAGAAAGGGCTTTTGGCGCGAACGCGGCGCCTGCCGCTTCCGCCGCAGCGCGCAGCAGGAAAAGCTTCGCCGTTAATTCTCGTTTGTCCCACGTCGCGGGCTAAGGTCCGGACTCATGACCTGTCGCAGACGGTCGCCGGGATGGAAACGGCCATTGGCGAAGGCCGATTCGCCCCGACTGTTTTTTTCGTGAACCGCGGGCTAAGGTCCGATCCGACGAAAATCATCACTTCAAGGTTTCGAGATGGATCGCACCGCCGTCGCCGCCGCTTTCGCCGCGCTGGAAGCCCATCGGGTCGAAATCGCGGCGCGGCGAACAGTCGAATTCTTTGCCGAAGACCAGAAAAGATTCGAGCATTTCTCTGTCCGCCTCGACGATCTGCTCTACGATTATTCGAAGAACCGCCTGACCAAAGCGACGCTTGGGCATTTGTTCGATCTCGCCCGCGCGGCAAGGCTCGAAGCGCGGCGCGAGGCTTTGTTTTCCGGCGACAAGGTCAACAATACCGAAGACCGCCCCGCCCTCCACATGGCCTTGCGCAATTTCTCCGGGGAGCCGGTGCTGGTCGATGGCGCGGACGTCATGCCGGCGGTCGAGGCCGAGCGCGCCAAAGTCGCCGCTTTCGCCGCGGCCGTGCGCGGGGGGGCCATCCGCGGCGCGCGCGACGATAATTTTACCGATGTCGTGAATATCGGGATCGGCGGCTCGGACCTCGGCCCGGCCATGGCGGCGCGCGCCCTGTCGCCCTTCACGTCGCCGGAGTTGCGGGCGCATTTTGTCTCCAATGTGGACGGCGCCGACATCGCCGACACGCTGGCCGCCCTCGACCCGGCCCGGACCCTGTTCATCGTCTCCTCAAAAACCTTCACCACCCAGGAGACCATGGCCAACGCCGCGAGCGCGCGGGCGTGGGTCGTCGCCTCCCTGGGCGAGGCGGCGACAGCCGATCATTTCGCCGCCGTCTCGACCAGACTCGACAAGGTCGCCGCCTTCGGCATCAGGCCGGAACGGGTGTTCGGCTTCTGGGACTGGGTCGGCGGGCGCTATTCGATGTGGTCGGCGATCGGCCTCAGCCTCGCGCTCGCCATCGGCCCGGAAAGATTCGAGGATTTTTTGCGCGGCGGGCATGACGTCGACCTTCACTTCCGCAACACCCCGCTTTCCCACAACATCCCCGTCCTCATGGGCCTGATCGGGGTCTGGCATCGCAACATCTGGGATTTTCCCGCCCAGGCCATCATTCCCTACGACCAGCGCCTTGCCCGTTTCCCGGCCTATCTCCAGCAGCTCGACATGGAGTCGAACGGCAAGAGCGTGACCCGCGACGGCGCGCCGTCGCCGCGCGCCACCGGAGCCATCGTGTTCGGCGAGCCCGGGACCAACAGCCAGCACGCCTTCTTCCAACTGCTCCATCAGGGCACGGAAGTGGTCCCGGTCGATTTCCTGGTCGCCGCCGAGCCGATCCATGCCGACGAAAAGCATCACGAATTGCTCGTCGCCAACTGCCTCGCCCAGAGCGAGGCCTTGTTGCGCGGGCGAAGTGAATGGGAAGCGCGCGACATCCTGCGCGCCCAGGGTTTTTCCGCGGCGCGAATCGACGAACTTGCTCCCCACAAGACCTTTTCCGGCGACCGGCCCTCCTCGACCCTGCTCTATCGCCGGCTCGATCCGCGCACTTTGGGCCGGATCGTCGCGCTCTATGAGCATAAGGTTTTCGTCCAGTCGGTGATCTGGGACATCAATCCCTTCGATCAATGGGGCGTGGAGCTCGGCAAGGAATTGTGCAACCGGCTCGCGCCGCTGGTTTCCGACGCCAGCGCCGATCTAGCCGGCCTCGACGGCTCGACCGCCGGGCTGATCGCGACGCGGCGCGCGTTGACGGCGAGCTGAGAGAAGACCGTCCGCCATGAGTCGCGGCCAGAAGAAATATTGGTTCCCGGCCAAACGCTACGGCTGGGGCTGGGGTCTGCTGGGAACATGGCAGGGATGGCTCGTTCTTGGCGCCTATTGCGCCTTCGTGGTCGCAAGCATCGTCGTTTTCCCCCCGAATGCGGCGCCAGCGGCTTTCATTCTCGCCAACTGCCTTCTCGCCTCGGCGTTCGTGGCGATCTGCCGGCTGACCGGCGAGCCCCCGCGCTGGCGCTGGGGCGATCGCGACGAGGATTAGCGCCTATTCGTCCTCGCCGAATTTATTGGCGATGAGCGCCGCGAGCGCCTCCACCGCCTCCTGCGCCTGCGGGCCGGTCGCAGCGACCGTGATGGTGCTGCCGATCCCCGCGCCAAGCGTCAGAATGCCCATGATCGACTGGCCGCCGACGGTCTCGCCGCAGCGCGACACCGTGATCTCGGCTTTGAATTGTTCGACGCAATGGACGAATTTCGCCGTGGCCCGGGCGTGCAGCCCCTTGCGGTTGACGATTTCCATCTCGCGGGTTACCGCGCCCTCAGGGGGTGGGGGGGTCGGCGGGCAACCGCAGGGGCCGGCGTTGTCCAATTGGCTCATTTCCCACAAAGAATCTTGCTGGCGACATAAATATATTTTCGTCCCGCCTCGGCCGCCTGGCTCACGGCCTGTTCGATCGGGGCCTCGTCGCGCACCGAGGCGAGCTTGATCAGCATTGGCAGGTTCACCCCGGCGACCACCTCGACATGAGCGCCGTTCATCACCGAAATCGCGAGATTGGACGGCGTTCCGCCGAACATGTCGGTCAGGACGACGACTCCGCCGCCCGAATCCACCCGCGCGATGGCGTCGATAATGTCGCGCCGGCGGACTTCCATGTCGTCCTCGGGACCGATGGTGATGGTCGCCAACTGAGATTGCGGCCCGCAAACATGCTCCAGCGCCGCGCGAAACTCCGTCGCCAGATGGCCATGTGTTACTAGCACCATGCCGATCATCGACAATTACCGTCCTGTCCTCCCCCGCGCCGGGTTCCCACCCGCGCCGGACGGCGCGCGGAGGGCCAGCGGGTCGGCGACGGGGCGAAGCGCCCCCTCTCAAAGCCGCTCCAGCCGCCATGAAATCGCCGAATTCCAGACCGGCCATTTTCGTGTTTGCAGCGCACTTGGCAAGCGAAATGAGCGATTGGCGTCAATTTGTCGAAACTTCGTGCAGGAATGCCACGATGGCCGCGACCGAACGTTCCGTCGCCCGCGCCGGCAGGCGCAGGAGGGGAATATCGCGCAACCCATGGAAATCGCAAGTTAATTCATTGGATTCCGGCATCCTGGAGCAATCGGCCCGCTCCTGATCCGATTCGAGATCGACGATCAGGGCGAGAACCGCGTTTTGTTCGAAATCCTGAGGGAGGAGCCCGATGCCGCGCCATTCGGCAAGGCCGGCAACGGCGTGATGCGGGCTCAGCACCGCCCTTCCGCCGCGAATACGCGCGAGCACGCAGTCGTCGCCCACCAGACGGGCGAAATCGCCACGGCGACGCCAGGCATCGACCAGGGCGAGCGCCAGACTCGACTTGCCCACACCCGACCGCCCGCGAATCAAAACACCCTTCTCGCCGAGCGCCACGGCGTTGGCGCTGATTCGAAAGGGTGGATCAGCCTGCTGTCGCGCCATCGCGCGCCTCATTCCGCCGCCGGCAGGAAGACGATGAAGCGGGCGCCGAGCGTTGCGCCTTCTTCGTCCATGCGGTTTTCAGCGCGGATGGTCCCGCCATGGGCCTCGACGATCTGGCGCGAGATCGAGAGGCCGAGGCCGGAATTCTGACCGAAGCTCTGGTTGGGGCGGTCGGTGTAGAAACGCTCGAAGATCCTCTCGAATGCATGAGCGGGAATGCCCGGCCCGTCGTCGTCGACGACGATCTCGAAACCGGCGCGCCGCGCTTCCGCCTTCTCGCCCACCTCGCGGGCGCGGCGCACGGTCACGCGCACCTCGCCGCCCTCTTCGGAGAAGGTGCGGGCGTTGTCGATCAGATTGTTGAAAACCTGCCCGAGCCGCGAATCATGGCCGAACACCAGCCAGGGGCGAGACTGCGCGCCCGGGGCCGCATCAGCCTCGACTTTTACGCGCACCTTGACCCGATCCTCGCGCTCGACCTCATTGGCGGCGTCAACCAGGGCGCGGACGAGCTTGGCGACGTCGAGCGGCTCGCGGTCGCCGCGCGCGAGTTCGGCGTCGAGCCGCGAAGCGTTGGAAATGTCCGAGATCAGCCGATCGAGCCGGCGCACGTCGTGCTGGATCACCTCCAGAAGCCGCGACCGCGCGGCGTCGGTCTTGGCGATCGGCAGGGTTTCGACCGCGCTGCGCAAAGAGGTCAGCGGATTTTTCAGTTCATGAGCGACGTCGGCGGCGAAGCGCTCGATCGCCTCCATGCGTTTGAACAAAGCGCCGGTCATGTCGCGCAAAGCCCCCGACAAATGGCCGATCTCGTCGTTGCGGTCGGTGAAGTCGGGAATTTCCTGTCGCGACTTGACGCCGCGCCGCACCCGGTCGGCGGCCTCGGCGAGCCGGCGCATCGGCTCGGCGATCGTCCCGGCGAGCGCCGCGGAGAGCAGGAACATCACCGCCGCCGAAACCAGGAAGATGCGCACCAGGGCGCGGCGTTCGCCGGCGATGGCGTTGTCGATGTCGCTGCCCTGCGTCGAGAGCAGCAGCGCGCCGCGCACGGTGCGGAAGCGCTGGATCGGCTCGGCCACCGTCACCACCGTTTCGCCGCGCGAATTGACCCGAACGAAGGATTTCTCGTGGCCGTCGAGCGCGGACGCGACTTCGGGATAGCGGCGGCCGTTGGCGACGCCGATGTCCTGATAGAGCGGCAGATGATCCGTATTGATATTGCCGTGGAACAGGTCGCGCAGCCATTCGAGCCAGTGTGGAGCCTCCTCCTGGCCCGGCGGCGGCAATTCATTGCGCAATATGTTGGAGCGGACGGCGAGCGAGCGCGAATCGAGCAGCAGATAGCCGTCGCGGTCATAAATGCGCGCGCGGGTCTTGGTCGGCGAGACGAGGCGGCGCAGGAGCGGGCCGACCCGATCCGGGTTGATCGAGAATTCGAGCCCCGATTCGGATTCCTGATCGAGCCCGTAGCTCTGGCCGGGGGCGAGCTTCAAAAGCTTTTCCGGATCGATGGTGATGGCGTCGGCGTCCACTGTCGCCGACGATGCGATGGCGGCGGCGATGATCTCGGCCTGGGTGGTGAGGCTCTGGACGCGGGCGTCGATCAGGCCCTGGCGGAACTGGTTGAGATAGAGAAAGCCGACCAGCAGAGCGAACAGGCCGCCGAGATTGAGGAAAACGATGCGGCGGGTCAGCGACGAGGAGAAACGCGACACGAAACGCCGCAAAACGGCGCGCACGGCGACCGCCCGGCGCATGACGCTCGGTCGCGACGGCAAGGCGCGGCGCGCCCCGTCCGGCCGCTGGGGCGTTTCGTCGCTCTCCAGATGTTCCGGACCGACGCGCTCGTCCACAGCCGCCCCCGTGGCGTTACTCCTTGAAACGATAACCGACGCCATAGAGCGTTTCGATCATCTCGAATTCATCGTCCACCATCTTGAACTTCTTGCGCAGCCTTTTGATGTGGCTGTCGATGGTGCGGTCGTCGACATAGACCTGGTCGTCATAGGCCGCGTCCATCAAGGCGTTGCGGCTTTTGACCACGCCAGGACGCGTCGCCAGCGCCTGAAGGATCAGGAATTCGGTGACGGTCAGCACCACCGGCTCGCCCTTCCAGGTGCAGGCGTGACGCTCGGGATCCATTTTCAGGTTGCCACGCTCCAGGATCTTCGCCTCGGTCTCCTTCTGCGCCGCCGCCTCCTTGGGATTGGCGCGGCGCAGAATGGCCTTGACCCGTTCGACCAGCAGGCGCTGCGAAAAAGGTTTGCGGATGAAATCGTCGGCGCCCATCTTGAGGCCGAACAATTCGTCGATCTCCTCGTCCTTGGAGGTGAGGAAGATCACCGGCATGTCAGATTTCTGGCGCAGGCGGCGCAGAAGCTCCATGCCGTCCATGCGCGGCATCTTGATGTCGAAGATCGCCATGTCCGGCGGATTGTTGCGCAAGCCTTCGAGCGCCGCCATGCCGTCATTATAGGTCTGAACGCGATAGCCCTCGCCTTCCAGGGCGATGGAGACCGAAGTCAGGATGTTGCGGTCGTCGTCCACAAGCGCGATGGTCGGCATCTCAACCTCTTTTTCTGGCGCGGGCGTGGTCGAAACGGCGCCGCGAACATTATATAGGAGTCTGCGCCTGAAATTCACGCCGTTTTCAATGAACAGCCCATGAACGCCGAAAATGAACGCTTCTGACGACGCGCCGAAGGCCCCCTTCGCCCCCCTCGCCCAGAACACCTTCGACGGCCTCGCGCTGGCCAAAAAGCTGTTGCGCGCGACGCCCGCCGCCGCCCTCGCGACTTTGGCGCGCGACACGTCCTATCCCTTCGCGACCCTGACCAGCGTCGCAACCGACAGCGACGGCGCGCCGCTCCTTCTCCTTTCGGAGCTCGCCCATCACACCAGAAATCTGCGCGCCGACCCGCGCGCCTCGCTGCTTCTGGCCGAAGGCGGCAAGGGCGACGCGCTCGCCCATCCGCGCCTGACCGTCGTCGGGCGCCTCGCGCCGACCGCCGACGCGCGGGCGCGGGCGCGCTTCCTGCGCCGCCATCCGAAATCGGCGCTTTACGCCGATTTCGCCGATTTTTCCTTCTGGCGGCTGGAGCCGGAGGCCGCCCATCTCAATGGCGGCTTTGCCCGCGCGGCCGATTATCCGGGCGCCGATCTGCTCGCAAATATCAGCGACGCCGAAGCCCTGCTCGCGGCGGAGGAGACGCTGCTCGACGAGATCAACGCCTGGACGCGCGAGGCGCGCGGCGAACTGGCGCGGGCCGCGGGCGAGGACGCCGCGTTCAACTGGCGAGCGGTCGCGCTCGACCCGGAAGGGCTCGACCTCGCCGCGCCGCAATTGGCCGCGCGGCTCGCTTTCGCCCATCGGGCGGCGGCGCCCACGGCCTGGAGGGAAGCGCTGGCGCACACGTTTCCGGCTGCGCCCGAGACCGGCCGCGTCTGATGGGACAAAGCCGAAACTCGTTCTTTTTTCTCACTTGCACGGCTTTCGGACGGCGCGTAAACCGCCCCGGTCATTAGAGAGAGATTGCACGCGCTGAAGATTTACCGCGCGGCGGGAGTGAAAACATGGCTCAAACGGGTATTTTTAATCCGGAATTTCCAGTCGAATCCTTCGGATTCAAAAACCTCGGGGAAGTTTATTACAACCTGACCGCGCCCGCGCTGTACGAGCATTCCCTGCGCCGCAATGAATCCGTGCTCGCCGCCGGCGGCGCCCTGGTCGCCGAAACCGGCGCCCATACCGGCCGCTCTGCCAAGGACAAATTCGTCGTCCGCGACGAGACCACCGAAAACAATGTGTGGTGGGAGAACAACGGGGCGATCACGCCGGCCCATTTCGACGCCCTGCTCGCGGACTTTATCGCGCATGCCGAAGGCAAGGACCTGTTCGTGCAGGACCTTTACGGCGGCGCCGACCCGGCGCATCGCATCAAGACCCGCGTCGTGACCGAATATGCCTGGCATTCGCTCTTCATCCGCAACCTGCTGATCCGGCCTGCCGCCGAGGAAACGCTCGCCAATATCGCCGAGCTGACCATCGTCGATCTCCCCTCGTTCCGCGCCGATCCCAAGCGCCACGGCTGCCGCAGCGAGACCATCATTGCCGTCGATTTCGCCAGGAAGATCGTGCTGATCGGCGGCACCTCCTATGCCGGCGAGATGAAGAAGTCGGTCTTCACCTATCTCAATTATGTCCTGCCGACCGAAGGCGTCATGCCGATGCATTGCTCGGCCAATGTCGGCGACGGCCATGACACGGCGATCTTCTTCGGCCTGTCCGGCACGGGCAAGACCACGCTTTCCGCCGATTCCAGCCGGACGCTCATCGGCGACGACGAGCATGGCTGGTCGAAGGAAGGCGTCTTCAATTTCGAGGGCGGCTGCTACGCCAAGGCGATCAAGCTGTCGCGCGAGGCGGAGCCCGAAATCTACGCCACCACCGAGCGTTTCGGCACGGTGATGGAAAATGTCGTGCTCGATCCGGAAACCCGCGCTCCGGATTTCGACGACGGCAGCAAGACCGAGAACACCCGCGTCGCCTATCCGCTGGACTTCATCCCCAACGCCTCGGCCACCGGGCGCGCCGGCCATCCGAAGAACATCGTGCTGCTGACCTGCGACGCCTTCGGCGTGCTGCCGCCGATCGCCAAGCTCGACGCCTCGCAGGCCATGTATCACTTCCTGTCCGGCTATACCGCCAAGGTCGCCGGCACGGAAAAGGGCGTGACCGAGCCCTCCGCCACCTTCTCGACCTGTTTCGGCGCGCCCTTCATGCCGCGCCATCCGTCGGAATATGGCAATCTGCTGCGCGAACTGATCGCCAAGCATCACGTCGATTGCTGGCTGGTAAACACCGGCTGGACCGGCGGCAAATATGGGACGGGCCGCCGCATGCCGATCCGCGTCACCCGCCGCCTGCTCGCCGCCGCGCTCGACGGCTCGCTGAACAAGGCCGATTTCCGCACCGATCCCTATTTCGGCCTCGCCGTGCCGGCTTCGGTGCCGGGCGTCGAGCCCCATATCCTCAATCCGGTCAAGACCTGGGCCTCCAAGGCGGAATTCGCCGAGACCGCGCAGAAGCTGGTGAAATTGTTCCGCGACAATTTCGTCACCTTCGAGCCGCATGTCGACGCCCAAGTCCGCGACGCGGCTCCGGCGATCCAGATCGCCGCCGAATAACAGATTTCATTGGCGCCTTTCGGAACCCCGCCGGACCGCCGGCGGGGTTTTTCGTTCAAGGCGGCGTGAGCGTTAATGTCCGGTTCAGGCTGTAATATTCATTCTAATAATGTGATCGTAACGACACGCTGAAAAACCTTTTGCGTCTTAATGACGCCATTAAGGAATCGGAAACCGTCGCCTGTTGTTATCGTCTCAACAGTTGATCTGGGAATGTGAGAAACAAAATGCGTATCGGCTCGTCCAAGGAACTGCAAAACGAGACCCTGACCTCTCTTGGCAAGATCAGCGCCGCCTCCGACTGGCGCGGCGCGGGCGACGCCGGAGACGCCAATGTTTTCA
Source organism: Candidatus Rhodoblastus alkanivorans (assembly GCF_022760755.1). Taxonomy (NCBI): domain Bacteria; kingdom Pseudomonadati; phylum Pseudomonadota; class Alphaproteobacteria; order Hyphomicrobiales; family Rhodoblastaceae; genus Rhodoblastus; species Candidatus Rhodoblastus alkanivorans. The sequence goes on along the minus strand of NZ_JAIVFP010000001.1, from coordinate 870,591 downwards.
AGCTCAAAGCCCTGCGCCAGCTCATGCGGGCGGCCGAGGACTATGACGCCGACGCTCTTCTCGACGTCGATTACACCGAGGAAACTCTTGCGCGCGCGGAACATCCCGGCGCCGCCCCGCTCAAGCGGGTCTGCGCCACCGCCGTCGCGGTGAAGCTCAAGTCGGCCTGACTCGGCCGGCCCCTCAAGCCGCGGGCGCCGCCAGAGCGGCAAATAGCTCGCGGCGTTCCGCCTTCGCTTCAGCGTTGGTGGACATACGTTCCCGGGGCGTCGCACAAAGCGGCGCCCATGGGCGGCGGCGGACCGAACGCGCCCGAATGGGCGTCGAGCCAATCGGCGAAAGTGGGCCACCACGAGCCGGGATGAACGCTCGCCCTGGCGAGATAATCCCGCGGCGCCGGCGCGCTCCGCCGCGGCCCGAGATCGAGCAGGCGGTAGGACCTTTTGCGATGGCCAGGCTCGCTCACGATGCCGCCATTATGTCCGCCCGCCGCCAGCAGGAAGACGACGTCGCCCGAAACGAACCGACGGATCTTGTAGACCGAGCGCCAGGGCGCGACATGATCGCCCTCGGTTCCGACCGCGAAGACCGGCGCGTGGATGTCGTCGAGGCGCACCGGCTTGCCGCCGGCCTCGAAACGGCCTTCGGCCAGATCATTGTGCAGGAACAGCGCGCGTAAATAGGTCGAGTGCATGCGACAGGGCATGCGGGTGGCGTCGGCGTTCCAGGCCATCAGATCGTTGGTGTGGGCCTTTTCCCCGAGCAAATAGCTCTTGACCATACGTGACCAGATCAGGTCGCGGGCGCGCAACATGCTGAAAGCGCCGGCCATCTGGCTGGCGTCGAGATAGCCCTGCCGGGCCATGATGCGGTCGAGCTGGTCGAGCTGCGTCTCGTCCACGAAGATCTGGAGTTCGCCGGCCTTTGTGAAATCGGTCTGGGCCGCCAGGAGGCAGAGGGTCGCGAGCCTGTCGTCGCCGTCGCGCGCCATGGCCGCGGCGGCGACCGACAGCAGGGTGCCGCCGAGACAATAGCCGAGCGCATGGATCTTCTCCGCGCCGCCGATCGCCGAAACCGCGTCGAGCGCCGCCATCACGCCGAGCCGGCGATAATCGTCGAACGAAGTCTCCGCCATTTCCGGCCCTGGATTGCGCCAGGAAATGCAGAAAACGGTGAAACCGCGCCCGACCAGATAGCGGATGAGGGAATTGTGCGGCGAGAGGTCGAGAATGTAATATTTCATGATCCAGGCCGGGACGATCAGCAGCGGCTCTGGACGCGTCTGCGGCGTCTGCGGCGCATATTGGATCAACTCGATCAATTCGTTGCGCAGAACGACCTTGCCCGGCGTCGCCGCGACGTCGCGCCCGACCACGAATTCCTCCGCCGCGGCGGCGGTCTTGGGGTCGAACTCGTGGCGCAGGTCCTCCAGCCAATGCTGGTAGCCGCGCACGAAATTGAGCCCGCCCTCCTTGAAAGTCGCGCGCAAGACTTCGGGATTGGTCCAGGGGAGGTTTGAGGGCGAGAACGCGTCGAGCCATTGCCGAGCGGCGAAAGCGGCGAGCCTGGCGTGGCGCGGGGAGACCCCCGGCGTGCTGAGAATGGCGGAATTGAGCCAATCCTCGATGAGAAGAAAATTGCTGGCGAAGAAATTGAACGGCGCGACGCCCCAGGCCGGATCGGCGAAGCGATGGTCTTCCTTGTCGGCCTGTGGCCGGCCCCCGGCTTCGAGCGCATACAGGCTCTGGCGCGCCGCCGCTTTCGCGACCTCGGCGGCATAGCCGGGCGCTGTCGCGGCGTGGCTCAACACATCGGCGACGGCGGGGCCGAGCGCGGCCGGCGACAGCGGACCGCCCGGAACGTCAAAGGCGAAGGGGCTCGTTTCGCACGCCGTTTCGTCTGATTTGTTCCGCGGCGTTTTCGTTTCGGTCATGAACATTCTCGCGGGCGGTTAGCAGGCCGGATACGGCTCCGGTTTTGATCTAAACCACGATGTCCGGGCGATTCCAAGTCCGCTGGCCCGGAACCCCGAGGCGCCAGGACCGCCGCGCGGACCGCGAAGAGCGCAGCCGCGGGCCCCGCATTCGCGGCGCAAGGCTGCAAGCCGGGAAAAGGCGCGGATGGTTTCAACCGCCGGCATGGAATGACCAGAAAATTGCATGGGGACTGGAATACAACGCCAGCGGCAAGCCGTTGTTAACCATGATCGACGAAGCTGGCGAGGACGCGCCCGGTAGCGTGGCCGCAGTTCGTTTTCAGGAATGTCATGACCGTTTCGCATGCCACGGCCTCGGGAGTGTCCGGCGCGCCCTCCATGACGCCGGAGACGATCGAGCCTGAGCTGGCCGAGAGCGGCAATCCGTGGCGCGACGCCGCGGTCCTGCTCGGCCGGCGCGCCGGAAAACATTTCAGAACGATCGTCGCCGCCGGCCTCATCTGCGGCGCGCTCGCCGGCATGGCCAAGCTGATCCTGCCGACGACCTACAAGGCGAGCGCGCAAATCCTGATCGACCCGCAGGAATTCCGCTCCTTCGACGCCGATCAGGCGCCTTCCGCGCTCGACGCCAATGCGGCGATCAATTATGTCGAAAGCCAGATGGGGGTGATCGGCTCGGAGCGCGTGCTGCTCCGCGTCATTCACCAACTCGGCCTCGCCGGCGCGCCGCCGCTCCAGCCGGACGCCGAAACGCCGCCGGAAAGCCCCGAGGCGCGCCGTGCGCGCGAACTTGCCGAAACCAAGACCCTGCTCGTTCTCCAGAGGGAGATCGCGATCACCCGCGCCGAGCGCAGCTTCCTGGTCACGATCACGGCGGCCGCCAAAAGCCCCGAGCGCGCCTCGGAACTCGCCAACGCCGTGGTCAAGGCCTATGGCGACGTCAACGCCATCGACCGCATGGCGTCCGCCCGGCGCCTCGCCGCCGACCTCAACATGCGGGTCGAGGATTTGCGCCGCCAGCTCGGCGACTCGGAAAGCAAGCTCCTCAATTTCAGGGTCGCGCATAATCTTGTCGGCATGAATGACAAGGCGATCTCGCAGCGGCGGATCGCCGAGACCACGGATGCCCTCACCGCGGCGGAAAATCGCGAGGCCCAGGCCCGCGCCCGCCTCAAACAACTCGAAGCCTCTCCCCGCGACGTCGGCGCGGTCGCGTCCTTCGGCCCCGACCCCGAGTCGCGGCAATTGCAGCTCCTCATCGAAAGCCGCGCCGCCGCGCGCAACGAACTCGAACAATTGCAGGGCACGCTCGGCGACCTCTATCCATCGGTGGTCGCCGGCAAGGCGAGGTTGCGCGAATTGGACCGCCGCATCGCCCAATCGCTCGCCGGCTTGCGCCGCTCGACCAAGGCCCAGCTCGGCGAAGCCCAGAGCCAGGTCGCGGCGCTGTCGAAGCAGCTCGACGGCCTCTCCGCCGAAACCACCCGCGCCCGCGAATTCGAGCCCCGGATTCAGGAGATGGAATCGGACATCGAGGCCAAGCGCAAGTCGCTCGCCATGTTCCAGACGCGCTGGCGCGAAGCCGACGACATGAGCCGGCGCGAAGCCCCGAATTTCCGCATCATTTCGCCGGCCCGCGCGCCGAGCGCCAAGAACAAGGCCGTCAGCATGGCCTTGTGGACCGTCGCCGGCGGCGTCGTCGGCGCGGCCCTCGCCTTCGGCGCGCTGGCCTTCGCCACCATTTTCGAGGCGCCGGGCGCGGCGCCCGCCGCCGATGACGAAGACGGCGAACAGGCGCGCGACGTCTTTGACGAAGAAGGCGGGAAGGAAGACGCCGCCCGCGAGGCGCTTGCGCCTTCGAGCCAGCCGCTCGAATGTCTCGGCGACCTGCCAGTGATCGCGCCCGCCGCCGGGCCGCCAGGCGACGGCGCCGCTTTCCTCAGCGAGGCCCGCAAAAGGCCTCACTCACCCTTTTCGGAAACGGCGCGCGCAATCTACCGCCGCCTGCGCGAGGAAAACGACAGGCGCCGCGATCCCGAGGACGAGCGCCCGCTGGTCGTGCTGGTTGCCGCCACCTGGCCTCAGGCCGGCGCCTCGACGCTCGCCGCCAATCTGGCGCGGGTCGCGGCGGCGGAGGGCGATCGCGCTCTGGTGATCGACGCCCATTCCGCCCATCCGGCGCAGGATCAGGCTGTATCGCCCAACGCCCCGAAAACCCTGATCAAACTGGCCGGCCGCATCCGCCCGCTGGTCCGGCTCGCGCCCTTTTCGCAATCTCTGAGCCTCATTCCGGCCTGGGCCGACGAGGAGCGGATTTGCGCGGAGATCGCCGAAGACAGCCTTTACCGTCCGGTCGCCGGCATCAACGACCATTTCGATTTCGTCGTTCTTGACGGGCCGGACGCCAGCGACGAGGAAGGGCTTCGCGCGCTCGTCCCCGCCGCCGACCAGATTCTGCTGGTCGTCTCGCGCGAACCAGGCGACGAGGCCGACGCGCCACGCCTGCTCGCGCGGCTCGGGTCGCGGCCCGGCTCCTTCGCCGCATATGTCCGCGCAGCGCCGGGCATCAGCGCCGAATCCGCGGCGGCCTGAAGCCCGCATTAACCGCCCGGCGCGAAAAACACGCCCCGCGGCCGGCCCACGCCTATAATGATGGCGGGTCACGACGGCGCAAGCCGCGCCGGGAGCGGAAATGCGTCATCGTCTCATGAAATGGCTGAGCTGGTCCGGCATGGACGCCATCGGGCGCCTCGCCATGCTCACCGCGAGCACGGCGGTCTTGTCGCGCTGCCTTAGCCCCCATGATTTCGGCGTCTCCGCGCTGGCGCTTACCGTCGTCACCGTCGCCAGCGTGCTGGTCGGCGCGCCTTTCGAGGAGGCTTTGGCCCAGCGCAAGGTTCTCCGCCTCGCCCATCTGCGCGCCGCGCTTTCGGCGAGCTGGCTGGCGAGCCTCGCCTGCGTCCTGCTCGCCATTCCCCTCGGCTTCGTCCTCGCCCGCGCCTATCACGAGCCGCAATTCGTCTGGCTGCTGCCGGTCGGCATGATTTCCGCCTTTTTCTCCGGCCATGCCGATATCGTCACCGGATTGATCCGCCGCCAGCGCCGTTTCGCCGATCTCGCCAAGGCGACTTTGTTCGGCAACGCCATCGGCATAGCCGCCTCGGTCGCGCTCGCGCTCGCCGGCGCCGGCGTCTGGGCGCTGATCGCCCAGCGCCTTCTCGTCGCGGCCGCCCGGGCGGTCCTGCTGCAGGCGGGCGCCAATGTGCTCATCCTGCCGAGCCGCTCGCTCGGCGCCCTGCGCGACCTCGCGCGCTATGGCGGCGTGTCGCTCGCGGACCGGCTGATCGACAATCTGACCTATCTCGTCTTCAACTATGCCGTCGGCGGGCTCTATGGCCTCAATGTGCTGGGCTATGTGAACATGGCGATGCGGCTGGTCGAGCCCTTGCGCTCGGCGATCGGCGCCACCGGCCACAATCTCGCCTTTTCCTTCCTTACGCGCCTGCAGGAAGACCCCGAACGGCTGAGCGCCCGCGCTCGGACCATCGTCTCCCACGCCGCGCTCGCCATCGCCCCGGTTTTCGTCGGCCTTGCCGCAGTGACTCCCATTCTGCTGCCGCTGATCGCCGGCCCCGGCTGGGACGAGGCCGTGGTCATCGGCGCGTGCCTCGCGCTCGGCACGGCGATCTGCCTGCCGGCTCGGCTCGTCATTACCGCCCTGTGCGCGCGCGGGCGGCCGGAATATAGCCTGGTCGCCAATATCGCCGCCTTCGGCCTCACCATGGCGGTGCTGGTCTTCGCCGCCGGCTTCGGCCCGGTCAGCGTCGGCCTGTCGCGCATCGCCGGCGACATGGCCCAGGCGGCGGTGGCCATCGTCGCGGCGCCCCGCCTGCTCGGCTGGTCGCGGCGCGAACGTTTTTTCGCCTTGGCGCCGGCCTGGGCTCTGGCCGCCTTGATGGGATTGGTGGTGACGCGGCTGGCGCCGGTCCTGCCGCATTTCAACCGGCCGGCGTCGCTGGCCGTGCTGATCGGCGCCGGCGTCGCGGTCTATGCCGTGTTCCTCGCCCTCTTCGCCCGTCAAAAGCTCGCCGGCCTGACCGGCATACTCGCCCTGCGCGCGCGACCGGCGCAAAGCTAGCCGTTCCAATCAAAGATTCGAGGCTCGAACCAAACCGTTCCGATGCGGTGGAATCGACCCTAAGCGGTCGGACGCCAAAACTGAAGTCAACGGTCCAGCCGATATTCCGGTCGAGCCGAACGCCAAGGCCGTCGCCATTTCTTATAAATCGCTTCGGGTCGCGTCCAGGAGCGGCATCGCGGTCGGCGCCATATTGATGGGGGCTACGAAACGGGCGCATATTTTTGCCGCCTTCGACCGTCGGCCGCGCATCGCATGCGGCAAAGTCGGCGGGCGCCGCAAGGCTGCCTGATAAGTTGGCCAACGACACGATCCAGAAAAGCGGAAGCCGGGTCTCGGAAAATATCGCAATCAATCCAAAAAGTTCCTGGCCCTGCGTTTCCGCGCGAACGCAACGTCCTTTAGCCAACGGTTGACGGGATCGAGCAAGCCCGCGCCCAAGTTTTCATCGGAGAGGAACATGACCAACGCGGAAGAGCGTTTGGAGCACGGCCATCGCGTCGTCATCGTCGGTGGAGGCGCAGGCGGTCTGGAGCTTGCGACAAGGCTCGGCGACAAATACGGCCGCAAAGGCGTGCTTGACGTCACGCTGATCGATCGAAGCCGCACACATGTCTGGAAGCCGAAGCTTCACGAGATCGCGGCGGGAAGCATGGACATGTCGGAGCATGAGGTGAACTATCTCGCCCACTCGCATTGGCATGGATTCCACTACCGCATCGGCGAGATGATCGGCCTCGACCGCGAGAAGCGCGAGGTCCATGTGGCGCCTTACGTGGATTCCGAGGGCAGAGAGGTCACGCCGAAGCGCTCGTTCGGCTATGACACGCTGGTGATCGCAATCGGCAGCCAAAGCAATGATTTCGGCACGCCGGGCGTGAAGGAATTCGCGATGAAGCTGGAAGAACAGGCCGACGCGACCCGGTTCCACGAGCGCATGGTGAACGCCTGCATTCGCGCGCACGCCCAGCAGACGCCATTACGGCCGGAGCAGCTCAAGGTTGCGATCATCGGCGCGGGAGCGACCGGTGTCGAACTGGCGGCGGAGCTGCATCGAACGACGCGCGAGGTCGTCGCCTACGGCCTCGATCGGGTGGACCCGGACAAGGACATCAAAGTCACCGTCGTCGAGGCGGCCGACCGCATTCTCACATCGCTTCCGATGCGGCTCTCGACCGCGGCCGAAGATTTACTGACGCGCCTGGGCGTCCAGGTATTGACCGGCGCCAAGGTCGCACGCGTGCTGCGCGACGGCGTCGAACTGGTGGATGGGCGCGTCATCCCCGCTGAGCTGGTGGTCTGGGCGGCGGGCATCAAGGCGCCGGATTTTCTGAAAGACATTGGCGGACTCGAAACCAACCGCATCAACCAGCTCGTGGTCAAAGCGACGCTGCAGACGACGCGGGACGAGAATATTTTCGCCTTCGGCGACTGCGCCGCCTGTCCCTGGATCGGGCACGACGGCGTCGTGCCGCCGCGCGCCCAGGCGGCGCACCAGCAGGCTTCGCATCTCTATGCCCAGTTTCGGCGACGCCTGGTCGGCAAGCCGTTGCAGGACTATCGTTACCGCGACTTCGGCTCGCTCGTTTCTCTCGGCGAGTTCAGTACGGTCGGCAGTTTGATGGGCGGCCTGATCGGCGGCAGCATGATGGTTGAAGGCTTTTTCGCGCGCATGATGTATATGTCGCTTTACAAGATGCACGAGCTGGCCCTTCACGGCATGGCCAAGATGACGCTCGACACGATCGCACGCATCATCACGCGGCGCACCGAGCCGGTCGTCAAGCTTCACTGAAACCCCCGACGCGGGGGGCGCGCCGAGCCCGGCGTCGCTGGCGGCCTGTCCGTCCATTTGGTCAGCGGCCGCTTTCCTGAATATGCCGGCCTTGCGGCGGACGACGCCTTTCCGCCGAAGAATGTCATTTGCCGGTGGGAGCCGAGCCTCGGATTTTTACCGCGAGTTCAGGACATAGCGGCGCGCGGAAAATTCCGGCGTGGTGAGCCGCAGGACGAGGTCTGAATCGTCGCCCGGTTCGTCGAGGAAGCTGCATTGCCGCCGGATCTGGTCGAAGCCCAGCGTCCCGCGCAAGGCGGCGGGACGGTTCGACGCGAAACGCAGGTCGAAAATGATCGGCCGCGCGGTTTTGTTGATCGCGACCAGATCGGTCAGGCCGTTGGAGCCGCGCGCGGCGAAGAGCGAAAGCCCGGGGCCGGCGCCGCTCTCGACCGGAAGGCTTTGCGCGCCAAACGACTGACCGTCGGCGTCCTTCATGCGATAAAGCCGGAAGGCCTCTCCGACCCAGCCCGCCAGCGCCCCCCAATGGGCCGCGACATTCACGCCCGAGCGCCCGAAGCGGCCGAGGGCGTCTGCGACCCCAAGGCCGGTCGAGAGCTGGCCCGGTCCGCCATAATTATATTCGCCGATCGACAGGCCGAGGCCGGGGAAATTTTCGGCGATGATCTCGCGCAGGCTCGGCAGCAGCGGCAGGCGCAGTCCTGACGAAGAACCGCAGCCGAGCAGGTCGCTGACCCAGGACTGTTCGCAAAAGCCCGGCTCGTCGAGCGAGCGCGGCGCATCGAGGATTTCCGCGGCAAGCGCGGGATTTTCGGAGCCATAGAGCGCGCCGCGCCGGTCCTGGGGATACCAGTGGACGTCGAGCAGATCGAGCAGGCGAACGCCCTTGCGCTCGGATTCGGCGCGGAAGGCCGCGAGATAGGCGGCAAGGAAAGTGCCGTGGGACTTGTAGTCGCCCCAGTCGGGCGCGTTCTGGAAATTGAGGAATTCGGGCGCGCCCCAGCTTGCCGGGCCGAGCACCCAGGCCTTGGGATCGATCTTCTTGATCACGGCGGCCGCGCGCAGGGATTTTTCGATCAGGCCTTTGATGGTCGGCGGGCTTTTCACGATACGGGGATGAGTCTGCGGCCAGAGCCCCGGCTCGTTGTCGAGATAATAGCCGCGCACGCCGCCCGCATCCGCGCCGCCATGCTCCGCGACGAGGCGCTTGACGAAGGCCGGAATATTGACGCCGCGCGACAAATCTTCCTTGTCCGACCAATCGACCGCGACGAAACGCGGCGACGGCGCCGCCTCGCCCGGCGGCACCGCGCCGTTGAAATCGGCGGCGACATAGCCCGCGAGCGGCAAGGTCAGCAGGCTCTTCGCGCCGACCTTCCCGCTATTGGCGAGGAAAAGTTCGACAACCTCGCCGGGACGGCCCCAGTCCGCCTTCGGCGCGCCGAGAAAGCCGAGCAGGCCCGCATTATTGGCGTGCTCGTAATCCTTGCCGGAATTGGCGGCGTTGTCGCGCCAATTATAGGTCGTCATCAGATTGCCGCCCAATCGGCGGATGGTCACGCCGGCGAGGCGGTCATATTCGACGCTCGGCTCGGCGCCGTCCATGGTTCCGATCTCGTTGGAGCCATAGATGAAGGGGTCGATCGCCGTTCCGGGCGCGCGGTCGTCGATGCGCACGGCGGCAACCCCGGCGTCGGCGGGAGGCGCCGCCTTCGACGGCCCGGCGGCGAGACGCAAACCGCCCGCCGCGACGCCGCCGGCGCTCAAGATCGCGACCATGCCCCGGCGCGAGATTTTGCCGTCGCTCAAGACACCAGTCCCCGGCCGTAAAGCGCCGGCCGGAAACGCGGCGCCCAGAAGATCTTGCCGAGACCGCCATGGACGCGCGCCGCCATTTTCTGGCTCAGTTCGGCGCCAAAAGGCGCCGCGGCCAGCGCCGCCGCGCCAAAGACGAGGGTTTGCGCGACGCCGACCGCCATCCACAAGGCGATGACGCCATAATGGCCCGGATGGATCATGTTCTGGACAAAGACCCTGATCTGGCCGCTGACGAATTTGCGTTTTTTGACATAGGCCCAGGTCAGGCGCCGTTGCGGGGCCCATTCGCGAACCAAAGCGCGCGGCGCGAAATGAAAGCGCCGGCCGCATTTCACCAATTGTTGCAGCAGCAGGCTGTCCTCGCCGCCGACCTCGTTGAGGCGCGGATCGAAATTGACCGGAGCCGACAGGCAGGCGGCGCGGTCGAACATGGAATTATTGGTGCCGAGAAAGGCGGCGAGATCGGTGATGTCTGCGCCCTCGGGGCGGCGGATGCGGCGCTCGAAAAAGGGCGCGAAGGCGCCGATGTCGCCCCCGCCCTCGGCGCAGGCCTCGATCGGCCCGAACACCGCGTCGGCGCCGGTGTTGCGGGCGACCTCGACCAGAGCGGCGAGCCAGAGCGGGGCGGCCTCCTCGTCGTCGTCGAGAAAAGCGACCCAGCGCCCGCGCGCGGCCGCGACCCCGGCGTTGCGGGCGTTGGCCACGCCCGGTCGCGGCTCGCTCACATAGATCACGGGAAAGGGCGCCTCCTCGGCGAGCGCCTCGACGGCGGCGTGGGCGTCGGCCTCCGCCGAATTGTCCACGACAATGACTTCGACCGCGAGATCGCCTAGGTCCGTCTGACTGAACAGGCTTAATAGCGCCCGACGCAGGGGCTCCGGGCGATGATATGTGGGGGTGACGACGCTGACGCGATCCATGATGAGCCCCGGGCGAGGGAAACGCGGAAAAACCGCCGCGTCGCGACCTGAAGGCTAGGGCGGCGCCGTTGAAAAGATCGGCGCGAAAATACTTAAAATTTGATCAATTCCATTAACCTGAAAGGCGCCATGACTCGTAAAATGAGCGCGATTCAGCATGTCCATTCACCAAGGAAAGGCGCGGCTTGAGGCTATATCGGCGGAGAAAGGTTCGGAACGCCGATGCTGTTCAATTCCTTCGCCTTCGTGCTTGGCTTCCTGCCGATCGCCTTTGCCGGCTATTTTCTCGCCTCGCGCCTGAACGGACGGTTCGGCGTCGCCTTTCTGGCTTTGGCCTCGCTCGCCTTCTATTCCTATTGGGACTGGCGGCTGACCTTCCTGCTCTGCGCCTCGATTCTCGTCAATTACACGATCGGCGCGGCCATCGCCCGCTCGCACGAAAAAAGCCCCCACCGCGCCAAAGTGTTTCTGATCAGCGGCCTCGCGCTCAATCTCGGCTGCCTGATCTATTTCAAATATATGAACTGGCTGATCGACACCATCAACCGGGTCTCGACCGCAGAACTTTCCTTCATCAAAGTCGTCCTGCCGCTCGGCATTTCCTTCTATACATTCACCCAGATCGCTTTTCTGGTGGACAGCTTCAAGTGCAAGGTCAAGGAACGCAATATCGGCAATTATTTCCTGTTCGTGACCTATTTCCCGCATCTCATCGCCGGCCCGGTGCTGCATCATGCGGAAATGATGCCGCAATTCGCCGATCCCTCGAACAAAAGGCCGGTTCCCGCCAATATCGCCTTCGGCCTTGCCCTGTTCCTGATGGGCGTGGTCAAGAAAGTGGTTTTCGCCGATTCCGTCGCACCCTTCGCCGACCATGTCTTCAATGGCCACGGGCCCCTTGGCGCGGCGGCGGCGTGGAGCGGCGCGCTCGCCTATACCGCCCAGATCTATTTCGATTTTTCCGGCTATACCGACATGGCGCTCGGCCTGTCGCGCATGTTCAACATCAAACTGCCGCTCAATTTCGATTCGCCTTACAAGGCGCGGTCGATCGTCGATTTCTGGCGGCGCTGGCACATGACCCTGTCGCGCTTCCTGCGCGACTATCTCTATATCCCGCTCGGCGGCAACAGGCTCGGCTTCCTGCGCCGCTATCTCAATCTCTTCATCACCATGCTGCTCGGCGGACTGTGGCACGGCGCCGGCTGGACTTTCCTGATCTGGGGCGCGCTGCACGGCCTTTATCTGGTCGTCAATCACGCTGTGACCGGCTTGCGCGAAAAATTCGGGATCGCCTGGCGCGCCTGGATGGCGCCCTTCGGCTGGGGGCTAACCTTCCTCGCCGTGGTGGTCGGCTGGGTGTTTTTCCGCGCGTCGAGCCTCGAAGGCGCGATCCGGGTGCTGGAGGGCATGGTCGCCTTCAACGCGCCGCCGCCTCATGCCGTCGCCCCTGAATATCCGCACGCCCTGATCGGCCGCCTCGAGGAATCGCCCTGGCCCTGGATCGCCGGACTGCTGGCGCTCGCTTTTCTCTCTCCCAATTCGCAGCAGGTCATCGCCTGGGCGGAGACCCGGCTGAAGGCGTTCGGCCGCGCGCCGCGCCCTTCTGTCCGCGATTTCGGCCGCCTCTTCGCGCCCTTCGCCTTCACCGGCTTTGCCGCGACGATCGTCCTTTTCGTCATCTCGCTCACGGGGATTCGCCATGGCGCCTCGCCCTTCATCTATTTCAACTTTTAGGGCGGTCGTCGTCGGCGCGGGCGCCGTCGCCGCCGGCGCCGCCGTCGCTCTGGGCGCGATCGAACTCGGCATGCGCGCCGTCAGCTACGGCTCGGTCTCGACGCTTGCTTACGGCCGCGCCAATTACAATCACGACCTGCCGGAACTCGGCTATGCCGGGCGTCCCTATGCCCATGGGATTCAGTCGAACGAAGGCGTTTCCGAAATCGCGCTCAATTCCCACGGCTTTCATGACGTCGAACATTCCAGGGCCAAGCCGCCGGGCGTCTTCCGCCTGATGGTCGTCGGCAATTCCTATACGATGGCGATTCAGGTCGCGCTCAAGGACGGCTATGTCGCGCAGCTCGGCGACGCTTTGAAAGAATGCCCGGCGCTGGCCGGGCGCCAGATCGAGACCATCAATCTCGGCGTCGACGGCTACACCATCCACCAGCAATATCTGCTGCTGCGCGATTACGGCCTGTCGCTCAAGCCCGATTTCGTCCTCCTCCAGACCAACAGCTTTGTTGTTCCCGGCGACCTCGACCCGACCAGAAACCTGTCGCCGCGCCTGGAGCGGGGCCCGGACGGCAAGACGCGCATCGATTACGCCTATAAGGACACGCCACAGTTCAAAGCCAAATCCTCGGCTTTCGCCGCCTGGCTGCAAAGGCTGAGCGACCATAGCCGGCTCATCCAATACGCCATCCAATATCGCCGCATCGCGCGCGAAGAGGCCGCCGAGGCCGATACGCCCAAAGGGGAGCCGAAAATCGACCCCGCCGTCTATCGCTCCTTCCAGCAGGGCCGCGACCTTGCCTTTGACGAAATGGCGGCAACGCTGCGCAACAGAGACATTCCCTTCGCCGTGACCATCGTTCCCGACGCCGACGGCGAAAGCAACAAGCCGATCGGGCCCGAGCCGATCCGCAACGAATGGCGCCAGCTCGCGCAAAAGGCCGGCGCGCCCTTCTTCGACGTCGAGAAAGAGGCCCGCGCGCGGGTGCGCGCGACCGGAGCCGATCTCCATGGCTTCGGCGCCAACGCCGGCTTCGGCCATCTCAATCGAACCGGCAACGCCTTTTTCGGCAAGGCGCTCGCCGCGCGCATCTGCCCGATGCTTGGCGGCGAACATTCCGCCTCCCTCGCGCCGACGGCCGCCGCGCAATGACCGCCGCGCATGTCGCGCCATCGGCGGCCGTTCCGCGCGCCCGGACGAGAAAATCCAGCGCGGCGGCGCAGCCGGCGTGGTTCACGCCGGTTCACGACCTGCTGCTCTACGCCTTTCTCGAATATACCTATATCGGGCTCACGCCCTTCACCATCACCTCGGTCGACAACCGCGTCGAAGGCAGCCCGCTGGTCCAGGTCGCCGGCGTGTCGCTCTGTTTCCTGTCGTTCGTCGTCATGTGGCCGCGGCGTGGCCAGCTCCTGCTCGCCATGCGGGAGAACTGGGCGATGTTCCTGGTGCTGGCGATCAGCCTCGCCAGCACCGTCTGGTCGCAATTTCCCGACCTGACCATCAGGCGCGCGGCGCTGCTCGTCTGCATCAGCGCGGCGGCGATCGGCGTCGCGGTCGGCGTGGATAACATGCGCGCCTTCCATACCAAATTGTTCGGTTTCATGACGGCGGTGATCATCATCAATCTCGCCCTGGTCGTGGTCTGGCCGGCGCAGGCCATTTCCGACATCGGCGTCAAGGGCCTTTATATCCAGAAGAACGTGGCCGGCATCGTCGCTATGGTCACGGTGGTCATCGCCGTGACCTGGACTTTTGGCTGCGCAAGCTGGAGCGGCCGTTTTCTGGGGATCGCCAGCGCCCTGCTCTCGACCTTTTTCCTGGTCCTCACCGACAGCAAGACCTCGATCGGCCTTCTGGTCCTCGGCCTCGCCATCGGCGCGATGTTCTACGCCGCGCAAAAGCTCGGGCCGCGTTTCGCTCTGCTCGCTTTCGCCGGCGTAGCGGCTTTGGTCGCGGCGATCGGCGCGATCCTGATCTTTTTCGATTTCGATTATTACAAAATTCTGGTCGCCTTCGTCGCCGACCCGACCTTTACCGGCCGCAATGAGCTCTGGGCCTTCGCCTATCATTCGGCGATGAAACATGAATGGTTCGGCTATGGCTATGGCGCCTTCTGGGACGTCGGCTTCGCCGACGATCCGTTGCGCAAGCTCGAGCCCGGCACCTGGCTGGGGGATTCTCCCGTAGGGCTCATCAACCAGGCCCATAACGGCTATCTCGAACTCTGGCTCCATATCGGGCTGATCGCGACGCTCATCGCCATCTGGTCGGTTTTCGCGGCGATCGGCCGCGCCACGCGGCGCGCCATCGAGACCCGCGACGCCCCCGGCGCCCGGCCGGTCTTCACCATGATCGCCCTCGTGCTGTTCCTCCATCTCCTGCACAATTTCACCGAGGCGACCCTCTATATGCGCAACAATCCTTACGCCAATATCGTCACGCTGCTCATCGCCCTGACGAGCTGGCGGCCATTTCCGCGCCCCAAGAGGTCCGCATGAGCCGCATCGGGCTTTCCATCGTCATCTGCACCTTTCATCGCAACGATCTTTTGCGCGCCTTGCTGAAAAGCGTCGCTGCGCAGGAGCTTCCCGACAGCCTTTCGGTCAGCGTCGTCGTGGTGGACAACAGCGATGAGGGTCTCGCCCGCGCCGTCGTCGCGGAGGAGGCGGCAAAAAGCCCGATCCCGATGCGCTGGATCGAGGCCCATCCGGCCAATATTTCGGTTGCGCGCAACGCCGGCGTGGCCGCCGGCGACACGGATTTCGTCGCCTTCATCGACGACGACCAATGTCTCGAACCGGGCTGGCTCACCGGCCTTTCCAGCGCGCTGCGAGAACAACCATTCGACGCCTGGCTTGGCCGGGTGATCGCCACATTCGAAAAGCCGGATCAGGCGCCGCGCGCCGCCCGCATGGTCTTTTCGCGCGAACTCGACCGGCCGGCTTCTTTCGAATTATTCGCCTTCGGGCCAAAAAAAATCCACGGGATCGGGCTTGCCACCAATAACGCCGTTTTTCGCCGCGCCACGACCCTCACTGAGCGCGAGCCCTTCGATCCGGCTCTGGGCGTCAGCGGCGGCGAGGATTATGACCTGTTCTGCCGCCTCCAGCGCCGGGGCCGGCGTTTCGCCTGGCTGCCCGGCGCCGTCGTGTCCGAATTCGTCCCGGCCGAGCGCTGTCAGAGGACTTATCTCCAGCGGCGCTTCTATGCCGGCGGCCAGCATTTCGCGCGTGCCGTCGCGCGCGGCGGCGCCCACCCGCGGGCGGCGCGCTGGATCATCCGCGCCAAGGCTTTTGTCCAGGCCGGGCTCCTCGCAGCCCGCGCGCCGCTCTACCTGTTCCAGGGCGCCGACCAACGCGCCGATTTTGGCTTCCGCCTTGCCGGCGTGATGGGAAAATTGTCCTTTGGCGCGCTCTATCCCCTCTATCAACCGAAAGGAAAATGATCACGCCGCGTCGTCTTGGCCCGCGTCTTGGCCCGCGTCTTGGCCCGCGGCCTGATCCACGATGCGGGCGTTGAAGGCGCGGCGCTCGTCGAGACCGAGCGGCAAAGTCGATTGCAGCAGGCAGGCGATGTGGTCGGGGCGCAGGGCCGCGATGAAGGCGCGCTCCTCCTCTTCACTTTGGAGCCGGTCAGTCCACAAGGAATGGCACAGCGAGCGCGGATCGGGCCAATGGCCGGCGGCGGCGAGGCCGAGAACATTATCCGCAAAGACGCCATAAAGAATATATTCCGAGAAATGCGGCGTGGCGGCGAGGACCTTGCGCCAGTCGCGGCCGCCGACTTCCTCGATCCGCGCGATCAGGCGGCGCACGGTCGAGCGCCGCCAGACCACGAGCTGGTCGATATAATCGCCATTGTGGAACGGATCGACGGCGAAGCCGAGCAGGCGGCTCGCGGTTTCATGCCACAGGCGATGGTCCGGCTCATCAATCCGGTCTGGCGTCTGATAAAGCCGCGTCCTGCCGTCGGCGCGGGCGAGCCGGTCGAGGCTCAGGGGCCGGATGAACAGAGTGTCGCTATCGACATGCAGCACGATTTCGGTCGGAGCCTGCGCCGCGGCGGCGATCTTCATCATCTGCTGGGCGATCCAGCCGCGCACCGGCGGGCTGAAGAGGCTCAGATAAACATTGCGGCGCGGCAGGCGCAAAAGCTGGCGCAGGCGCGGCCCCGGCATGGGCAGTTTCCACATCCAGCCCGGCAGCAGATCGCGGTCCTGAGACGCCACGACGCGGCGCTCATTGGCGAAGCCAGCGAAAAGCGCGAGATCGCGGGTCGGGACATAAAGCCGATGGACGAAATTTTCCGGCGCGAAACGGTCCACGCTTTCGCACAGCAGGCGGCAGCAGTCGAGATCGCCGCGAAAGGACAAAGTGACGATGGTCGCAGCATCTGGCCTGATGGCGTCGGTCATGTCGCGCCCCGGTTGCGCTCGATCCGCCGCGAAATTCCGCTTCGCCGTCAACAGAACGCGGCGCGTAGGCGGCTAAGGTGTTCCTCGATCGGGCTGACCGGGGGCGCGGAGAGCGGAGCGCTGGGGTCGAGATAGAGCAATTGGTCGAGATGGATGATGCGGGCCTGCAGGCGCAGGGATTCGATGACCAGTTCGCGCAGGGCCCTGGGCAGGCGGGCGAAAACGTCGGGCGCGGCGGCGCAGTCCTGATAGGACAATTTGACCTTGCGCTTTTCCGTGGCCGCCTGGTCCAGGGTCAATTCGCCCTCATTGACCGCGCGCTGGAGCAGAAGCCAGGAGGCGAGCTGCATCAGCCGGGTGGTCAGGCGCATGCTTTCGGCGGCATAGGCGAGGGAATCGTTGCGCGGCAGGCTTTTGGCCTCATCTCTTCCGGGTCCGTCGAGATAGGCCGCAGCCTCCTCGACCAGGCCCATGCCCTCGCGGAACATGGCCTTGAACGCCTCGGAAGCCGCCAGACGCTCCGCGAAAGAGACGGGCTCGCCGCCCTCCATATTGGTTCGACCCATGCGCCCCACCTCAACCCGCGCGCCAACGGATAGCGTCCGCACGAAGTGGACGCCCCTTCATTCAGGGAGAGAGCAGAATAACGCCGATTGCGGGGCAATGCCCGTGAAATCTGAATTAATGTTTAACCCTGCCTCCACAGATGATGCCGGCGCCATCGCAACTTCCATTACAAACCAAAGTCCATTAGGTTGCCGCAAGCCCATGCGCCGACGAACGGCGCCTCCGAAACGCATTGTCTATAAGGCGAGCTTAGCAATAACAATTCCTAGATGAAAAGCCGAACAAAAACAAAGGCGCCATTACGAACTCCGCAAATCCTGACCCAAGAGCACACATTATGTTTCGAAATAATGGGACTATTGTTCGCTACATAGCGGCGTATCTTGTGATCATTCAACACGCCTATATGCTTGCGCGCGAACATGACCCATTCACACTGTTCCGGTTCCATTGGTGGACAGGCCAGACGGGTGTCCTCATTTTCTTTGCATTTAGCGGGTATATCTTAACAACGAGGCTTTACAAAGATAACATTTACGATTTTGTTTTCCATCGCCTGTTTCGCATCTATCCTCTGCTCATCGCTGTTAACGTTATCACTGTTGCCCTCATGTGGTGCTTTACGAAGGTGTTGTAGCCCCTTAAGTTTCGGACAGACACTCTCCGGCTTCGGCGGCCAAGCGATCCGCGATGAACTCGCGGGGTGAACGATAGCCAAGCGCGCGATGCGGATGGCGTGTGTTGTAATGCTCGAACCACGACGGCAGCAAGCGGATCACGGTTTCGGCGTCCGGCAGTGGCGACACGCGCGCGTAATCGCGTTTGATCGTGCGGACGAAGGCTTCGGCCATTCCATTCGATTGGGGGCTTTCGACCGGCGTGGTCAGCGGCTCAAGGCCGATTTCGCGGGCAAAATGTTTCGTGTCGCCAGCGATGTAGCAAGACCCGTTGTCGGTCAGCCATTCGATCGGGCTGGGCAGGCGATTGACCGGGCCAAAGCGATATTCGACGGCGCTGACCATCAGGTCGCGGATGTCCTCGCCCTTGACGCCCGCCGTCGTGGCGACATGGCCGAGGGCTTCCCGGTCGCAGCAATCAAGCGCGAAGGCGACGCGGACTTTTTCGGCATTGTCGCAAGCGATCTCGAAGCCGTCGGAACACCAACGCAGGTTGGAGCGCAGAACGGCGATCTTGCCGTCATGCCGGCGGTTTTCGCCGCCGCCGGCATGACGTTGAAGCAACAGGCCGTGCGCCCTCATCACCCGATAAACCCGCTTGCGGTTGACCGGCGCCGCGCCCTCGGCGCGTCTTTTGCGGCGCAGGTCGGCCCACACGCGGGCGTAGCCCCAGGACGGCTGTTCGGCGATGATCCCCTTGATCTCGCAGAGCAGATCGTCTTCCGGCAGGGGCGGTCGGCCCATGCGTTTGGCCGCGCCGCCGGCAATGCGCGCGGCGACATTCGAGCGGGCGACGCCGAGGGTTTCGCAGACGGCCTTCATCGCGAACCGTCCCGTGGATTGAGCGTCGGCAGCGACAACGACCGCAACATCCGTTTTTTTGAGCCTACGGCGACTTCAAGCGCCTCTTTGAGGATTTCGGCCTCCATCGACTTCTTGCCGAGCAGGCGCTGCAGTTCGCGCACCTGGTCGACCAAAGCCCTGTAGGCGGACGCCGGAACGACGTCCTCCTCGGCCTGCGTCGCGGTCAGGGCGCCTTGGTTCGCCAGCCGCCGCCAGGTGAACAGCTGATTGGGGGCGATGCCGTGACGGCGCGCGACAAGGCTAACCGTCATGCCCGGCTCCATCGTCTCGGCAATGATCGCCAATTTCTCCGCCGACGTGCGCCGACGCCGTCGTTCTCGGCCCGGCAGGACCTCACTCTTCGGATTGTCACCAGTCATAAACACCACATTACTCCTACCTCTTAGCGAAGTGGGAGTGCCTGTCCGGCGACTTACGGGGCTATTTCAGAAGGACAGCACGGCACGTTATATCGAGAATGGCGCTCTCGGACTTGTCTATAATAACCTGGTCACATTTGGACAGCAGACTTTGCCTGGCGTACATATGTTCGATGCGGAACATTGGCTTGGCGATATTGTAAATATTGCGCAATGGTCGATTTTCTATGAACTGCGGGCCTATGCTCTATTGATTTTGGTTTACGTCCTTGGGATCCTTCAGAATCGGGCAGCTTTCAACGCGCTGCTCCTCGGATTGGTCATCGTGAGCCCCGTGGCGGGAACCCTCTTGCAAATAGGAGATTCGCGTGGCCCCGAGATTACTCTGGCGTTTTTATACGGTGTGTTTTGGGCAAATGAAAAAACAAGAATGGGTCTGGGCTTCATTTTTTTTGCGGCAGCCCTTTTATACGTCAGCGTCTATCTGCCCCCGTCTTACGCGGCCATGGTCGGCAATTTTTCCCTCGCGACTCTGACGGTTGGGATCGCATTCGGAAAGGCGCCTTACATCAAGCTATTAGACCGCCTGCCCGATTTCACTTACGGCCTCTATCTCACGCATTGGCCGATCATGATGATCATTCACAGATATTACAATTTCAATGGGATCAGACTCGCCATGTTCACCGGCCTGTGCGCTCTGGCCGTTTCAGCGCCCTTGCATTATCTGGTGGAAGAACCAGGCCGCAGGCTCGGCAGGATCGTTCCGCGGGCGATGCGTCGTTTGCGATCGCGCATCGACGCCGCCCGATCGCCCTTGCAGGATTATCGCGCAGAGGGACGGGACCCGAGCGAGCAAATCGGCTAGGCCAATCCTATGCGCGCGTAAACGTCGTGAACTTCTCCGTTTGAACCCGGCTGACGCGGCGTCTCGCACATCACGTAAAAAGGAGAGCTGCGCTTAAGCAGCTCCCCAAGTCGACAACAGGGAGGCGTCAGACAAGGCGAAATTCGCCTGGTTCCGGATGGAACGAAAACACCTTGCAGCAAAAAGGTTAAGATCACATTAAGGTAAATGCGTCTTCGGGGAACATCCTTTTAACTCATGACGCTACGTCATCACGGCTTTTTGAAGAAGGCGTCGGCGGCCGTCCGCGAGGCGCTCTTGCGTTCCCGCGCCGCCGAGAGCCGGCCGATCTCGTCTTGCAGCAATTCGATCCGCTCGGTCAATTCGTCCACCGAGAGAGCGTCGAGCGGCTGGCCCAGTTCGTGCCTTTGCGGCGCCTTTTTCGGCGCGAAAATTTCCTCGTCGTCCCTGGCCACGCCCGCCTCCTGTCCCGCGCCAATAGCCGCCAATGACCGTTATGAAAATTCGATTGATAATTTGCCTGTCCGCATTATATTCGCGCAATCCCCGTCATGAATGAAAATTGAGGCTGAGCCTCGGCCGGGCCGGAGCGCGAAGGCGCGCGTCCGCCGGCGGCACGAAGAGATTCGAGGAGAAACCGATGAGCAACGCCCCGCTCATGCCCAAGGCCACCGCCGTCTGGCTGGTGGAAAACACCTCGCTGACGTTCGATCAAATCGCCGAATTCTGCAAATTGCATCCGCTCGAAGTCAAGGGCATCGCCGATGGCGAGGTCGCCTCGGGGATTCGCGGCCATGATCCGATCACCTCCGGCCAGCTGACCCGCGAGGAGATCGAGCGCTCCGAAAAGGATTCGTCGCACCGGCTTAAACTGGCGGTCTCCAAGGTCCGCCTGCCCGAGGCCAAGCGCCATCGCGGCCCGCGCTACACGCCCTTGTCGCGCCGCCAGGACCGTCCCAACGCCATTCTCTGGCTGGTGCGCAACCATCCCGAGCTGAAGGACGCCCAGATCATGCGGCTCGCCGGCACGACCAAGAGCACGATCGCCGCGATCCGCGACCGCACCCATTGGAATTCGGCGTCGCTGACCCCGATGGACCCGGTGACCCTTGGCCTGTGCTCGCAGATCGACCTTGATTTCGAGGTCCAGCGCGCCGCCAAGGACCGTCCGGCTCAAGTCGAGGATCACGGCCCGACCCTCGCCCCCGCCGAGGAGACGACCCAGCCCTTCTATTACGAGCCGACCACGCATGAGGAGGTTTTCGGGACCGCCCCGAAGCCAAAGGAAGCCGAGGAGGAGGAGATCGACCTCGATTCGGTCTTCGCCAAGCTCAAGGATATCAAAACCAAGGAATGAACGGCCCAGGGGATAGAAAATGGTGCGCATCCTCGGCGTCGACCCCGGCCTGCGCCACACCGGCTGGGGCGTGATCGAGGCCGACGGGTCGCGCCTCGCCTTCGTCGCCTCCGGCGCGATCCATTCCCCGACCGGCGAGAATCTCGCCGAGCGGCTGCGCATGCTGCACGAGGGCCTTGCCGCCGTCATCGCCGCCCATTGCCCGGATGAGGCGGCAGTCGAGGAAACTTTCGTCAATCGCGACGCCCAATCGACCCTCAAGCTCGGCTATGCGCGCGGCATCGCTCTGGTGGTTCCGGCGCTCGCGGGGCTCGAAGTCACCGAATATGCCGCCAATCTGGTGAAAAAGACCGTCGTCGGCGCCGGCCATGCCGAAAAGGCGCAGATCGCCATGATGGTGAAAGTGCTGCTGCCGAAAGCCGAGGCGCTGAGCGCCGACGCGGCCGACGCCCTGGCGGTTGCGATCTGCCACGCCCAGCACAGGTCCGCCCGGAAACGCGAAGCGGCGCTCGCCGGCAAGTAATTTTTCCTTGTCGGCCCGACGGCGCTAAACTGACGCGACGCGAATCGGCCAAGCGATTTAAAAAAAGCGCGGAAAATGATCGGCAAACTCAAGGGCGTGGTGGATTCCCTGCACGAGGATCATGTGATCCTCGACGTGCATGGCGTCGGCTATATCGTCTCCTGCTCGACCCGCACCCTGCAGAACCTGCCGCGCGCGGGCGAGGCCGCCATTCTCGCCATCGAGACCCAGGTGCGCGAGGATTCGATAAAACTCTTCGGTTTCTTAAGCGATTCCGAGCGCGACTGGTTCCGCATATTGCAGAATGTGCAGGGCGTCGGCTCCAAGGTCGCGCTCGCCATTCTGTCCATCCTGCCGCCCACCGAGCTGACCTCGGCCATAGCCCTGCAGGACAAGGCGGCGGTCGCCCGCGCGCCCGGCGTCGGGCCCAAGCTTGCCGCGCGCATCGTCTCGGAGCTGAAGGACAAGGCCGGCGCCTTCGGCGGTATGGACGCCGGCGCCATCGCCCTCGCCGGCGCGGAAGCGGCGCCCGCGGGCTCGACCGCGGCGCATGAAGCGGTCTCCGCCTTGATCAATCTCGGCTACGCCCGGCCCCAGGCCGCCACAGCCATCGCCGCGAGCCTGAAAGCGCTCGGCGAAGGCGCCGAAACCGCCGCGCTGATCCGGCGGGGCCTGAAGGAGCTGGCGCAATGATTCACATGCTCCGTCATTGCGAGCGCAACGACGCCGGAAAGGCTCGCGCATGACCCCTCCCGCCAGCCGCATGGTGACACCCGAACGGCGCGAGGACGATCTTGAATCTTCCATCCGCCCGCTGACGCTCGCCGATTTCACCGGCCAGGAGGCGGCGCGCAAGAATCTCAAAGTCTTCATCGAGGCGGCCAAGGCGCGCAAGGACGCGCTCGACCACGTGCTGTTCGTCGGGCCTCCCGGCCTGGGCAAGACGACTTTGGCGCAGATCGTGGCGCGGGAGCTTGGCGTCAATTTCCGCTCGACCTCCGGCCCGGTCATCGCCAAGGCCGGCGACCTCGCGGCGCAGCTCACCAATCTCGAAGAGCGCGACGTGCTCTTCATCGACGAAATCCACCGGCTCAATCCGGCGGTGGAAGAAATCCTCTATCCCGCCATGGAGGATTTTCAGCTCGATCTCATCATCGGCGAGGGGCCGGCGGCGCGCTCGGTCAAGATCGACCTCGCCAGATTCACCCTCGTCGGCGCCACCACCCGCGCCGGCCTCCTCACCACGCCGCTGCGCGACCGTTTCGGCATTCCGATCCGGATGAATTTTTACAATGTCGAGGAATTGCAGAGCATTGTCGCGCGCGGCGCCCGGGTCATGAACTGCCCGATGAGCGAGGACGGGGCGAACGAGATCGCGCGGCGCTCCCGCGGCACCCCGCGCATCGCCGGGCGGCTGCTGCGCCGGGTGCGTGACTTCGCCCTCGTCGACGGCGACGCGATCGTGGGCCGCGACGTGGCCGACCGGGCGCTGAAACTGCTGGACGTGGACTCTATCGGTCTCGACCAGATGGACCGGCGCTATCTCGACATGGTCGCGGTCAATTTCGGCGGTGGACCGGTCGGCATAGAAACCATCGCCGCCGCGCTCTCCGAACCGCGCGACGCCATCGAGGACATTATCGAGCCCTATCTGCTGCAACAGGGTTTTCTGAACCGCACCCCGCGCGGAAGAATGCTGACGCCACTCGCCTTCCGTCATCTGGGGCTGGCCGTTCCGGCCCAGGCTCAGGCGCCGCAGATGGGCCTTTTTTCCGAGGACGACGGCTGATCCATGCCGCCCGAACCTGTCCTGCCGCACGGCGCCTTACGCGACGGCCGCCACCTCTTCCCCATCCGCGTCTATTTCGAGGACACGGATTTCACCGGCATCGTCTATCACGCCAATTATCTGCGCTTCATCGAGCGCGCCCGCACCGAAATGCTGCGCGAACTCGGCTTCCATCAGGGCGCGATCCATTCGGGCGAGAGCGGCGACGCCTTGTTTTTCGTCGTCGCCCGGATGCAGCTCGAATTTCTGCGCCCGGCGCGCATGGACGATCTACTGACCGTCGAAACGCGGCCAATAAAAATCTCCGCGGCCGTGATCGAACTTGAGCAGATCGTGCGGCGCGACGCCGACATTTTATTCACGGCCAAAGTCCTGATCGCGGCGCTCGCCGACGGCAAGCCCCGCCGCCTGCCGCGCGAAATCCGCGAAAAGCTTGAGCTTGGCTAAGCTCTTCACAAATTATAACCCATTGTTAACCATGCAACGCGCTTAACTGGCGGTAAAAGGCGTCGGCTCGACTTTATCGATCCGGGCCGTAGAAATGACCGATTCCCACGGCAGATGTTCGCGCGCGAAACGCCATCCGCGCGCCGCAGGATTTGCGAGGACCGCTTTCATGAACGAAATCGCCGCTACGCCGCTCGTCGCCGCCGGGACGGGCTCCGTCTTCGACATGTTCCTGAGCGCCTCCATCGTGGTGAAACTGGTGATGCTGGGGCTGCTCGCGGCTTCCGTCTGGTGCTGGGCGATCATCATCAACAAAACCCTGCTCATCCGCCGCGCCCGCGCCGCGATCGAGGATTTCGAGAATTTGTTCTGGTCCGGCAATTCGCTCGAGGACCTTTATCATTCGCTCTCGGCGCGCCCGACGGTCGCGACCGCCTCCCTCTTCGTCGCCGCCATGCGCGAATGGAAGCGCTCGTTCCAGAACGCCCACGCCTCTTTCGTCGGCCTGCAGTCGCGCATCGAAAAAGTGCTCGACGTCTCGATCGCGCGCGAAGTGGAAAAGCTAGAGTCCAATCTGCTGGTGCTGGCCACGGTCGCCTCGGCCGGCCCCTTCGTCGGCCTGTTCGGCACGGTCTGGGGCATCATGACCTCGTTCCGCTCGATCGCCGCCTCCAAGAACACCTCGCTCGCAGTGGTCGCGCCGGGCATTGCGGAGGCCCTGTTCGCCACGGCGATCGGCCTGTTCGCAGCCATTCCCGCCCTGATCGCCTATAACAAGCTCTCCGGCGACGTCGCCAAGACCCAGGCCCGGATGGAGAGTTTCGCCGACGAATTTTCCGCCATCCTGTCGCGGCAGATCGACCAGCACGCTGGACAGCGCAGCAACGCGGCCTGAAGGAGTCGGATATGGGAATGGCGGTTCCGACAGGCGGAAAAGGCGGGCGGCGCCGGCGCGGCGTGCCGCGCTATCGCGCCATGGCCGACATCAACATGACGCCGTTCATCGACATCATGCTGGTGCTGCTCATCATCTTCATGGTCGCGGCGCCGCTTCTGTCCTCCGGCGTGCCGGTCGACCTGCCGGCGACCAAGGCGGGCGAACTCAATATCGACAAGAAGCCGATCGCCATTTCCATTGACGACCACGGCGACCTTTATCTGATGGACCAGAAAATCGCCGATTCCGATCTTGTTTCCGCCGTCCAGGGGCGGGTCAGCGGCGGCGCCGACGAGCGTGTCTATGTCCGCGCCTCCAAGCAGGTGCCTTACGGCCGGGTCGCCCAAGTCATGTCCGATCTCACGGCGGCCGGCTTCAAGAAGGTCGCCCTGGTGACGAAACAGGAGAATGAATAGGTCTGGCCAAGTGAGATTTTCCAAGTGAGGTTTTCGCGTTCGGAGCCTGGCTTTCTTGTCTCGGCGGCAATCCATCTCGGGCTGCTGGCGTTTCTGCTCGTCCATTTTTCCCATGAGCAGAAATTCGCCGACGCCGAGGAGGCAGTGGCGGTCGAGACCATCACGGAAAGCCAGTTCCACGAGATCATGCAGGGCGAGAAGACGGCCCCGAAAGCGGACAAGCCACGCGCCGATAAGGTCGCCGAGCGCAGCGAGGCCAAGCCGACGCCGCCTCCGCCTCCACCCGAGGCCAAGCGTGACGTTCCGGTCCCGGCCCCGCCGTTGAGGCGGTCGACCGACCAGGCCGAGGCTGATCAAACGCCGCCGTCGCCTCCCACGCCGCCGCCGCGTCCAGCGCCTCCGCCGCCGCCCGTCGCGAAAACGCCGCCGCGGCCCCCCGAACAGAAACAGGAAGCGGAACGCAAGGACGCCGAGGCCGTCCGGCCGCCGCCGCGCCCGAAGCCGCCGGAAAAGGCCGAGCGCAAGCCCGCGCCCGAGCCGCCGCCGCCCGAAAAGCCGCGGGAAAAGCCCGAGCCCAAGGCCAAGGCGGAGGAGAAGCCGACACGCAAGCCGCCGAAGCCCGACGACATCGCCAAACTGCTCGCCGACGCCAAGGACAAGCCGGCGCAGAAGCGGAAATCCAGCGCGGAGAGCGAACATCGCCGCACACCCGATCTCTCGGAAATCGCCAAACTGCTTGACGAGAAGGCGCCGGACGCGAAATTCACCAGCGGTCGCGAGATCAGCCGCGCCGCCGCCCTGGGCGCCCGTCATGCGACCGGCGCGCGCATGTCGCCCTCGATGTCGGATTCGCTCAACGCTCTGCTGCAGGAGCAGTACAAGCAGTGCTGGAATTATCTGCCGCTGACCGGCGACAAATATGTCGCCAGGATCCATGTAACCTATCGGCCCGACGGCTCGCTCGCCGGCCAGCCGGTGCTGCTCAACCCGCCGTCGAACCCCCAATTCCGGGGCTTGGCCGAAAGCGCGGTGCGCGCGGTGCGGCGCTGCAACCCGCTTCGCATTCCCGCCCAATACCTGCCCTATTATGACCAGTGGAAGGATTGGGTGGTCGGGTTTGACCCCGAAATCTTGAACTAGCCCCCAAATTCCGCGCGAAAACTCAGGACCCCCCGATGCAATTCACCCCCAGCCGCCGCGCCGCCGCCGCCATGCTCGGCGGGCTCGCCCTCACCCCCCTGTTCACCCGCGTCTCGTCGGGCCAGCGCTATCTCGACGTGCATGGCGGCGGCAATTTCACGCCGGTCAATGTAGCGATCGTCCCCTTCGCCGGCGACGGCGGCGCGTCGATCAGCGCAATCATCGTCAATAATTTCAAGCGCTCGGTCTTCATCAATCCGATCGACGCCGGCGCCGCCGGCGCCGGCGTCAATCCCGACGCCGCGCCCAATCTGGCGACGTTCAAGGCGCTCGGCGCCCAATATGTCGTCGTCGGCCGCGCCGGACGCGGCCCGGACGGACGAATGAAGACCGAATTCCGGCTATGGGACGTCGGCGCCGGGACCCAGGCCTCCGGCCAGCAATATGTCACCGACCCCAATAATTCGCGGCGCGTCGGCCATATCATCTCGGACGCGATTTTCACCAAGGTGACCGGCGAATCCGGCTTTTTCGACACCAGAATCGCCTTCGTGGACGAGACCGGATCGCGTCAGGACCGCCGCAAGCGGCTGGCGATCATGGACCAGGACGGCGCCAATGTGCGCTATCTGACGCGCGGCGAGGACCTGGTGGTGACGCCGCGCTTCTCGCCCAATTCGCAGGAACTGACCTATATGTCGTTCGGCGCCGAGGACCCGCGGGTTTTCCTGCTCAATATCGACACCGGCCAGCGCGAAGTCGTCGGCAATTTCCCCGGCATGACCTTTTCGCCGCGCTTCTCGCCGGATGGGCAGCGCGTCGTCATGTCGCTCGAGCAGAACGGCAGCGCCAATCTCTACAGCATGGACCTGCGCTCGCGCAAAACCACCCGGCTGACCGATTCCTCGGCGATCGACACCTCGCCCTGCTATTCGCCGGACGGATCGCGCATCTGTTTCGAGTCAGACCGCGGCGGAACCCAGCAGATCTACGTGATGAGCGCGGGCGGCGGCCCCGCGAATCGCATTTCCTTCGGCGAGGGACGCTATTCGACCCCGGTATGGTCGCCCAAGGGCGACTATATCGCCTTTACCCGCGTCGCCAACGGCAAATTCGCCATCGGCGTGATCAAGCCCGACGGATCGGGCCAGCGCATTCTGGTCGAGAGCTTCCATAATGAGGGGCCGACCTGGGCCCCCAACGGCCTGTTCGTTATGTTCTTCCGCAACGTCAATGGCGGCCCGCATCTGTTCATGACCGATATATTCGGCCGCGCCCAATTCCCGGCGCCGACGCCGAATTTCGGCTCGGACCCGTCCTGGAGCGCACTGCTCGGCTGAAGGCCAAAAAAAATGGCGCCACGCCCCATTGCGGCCATGAACGCCCTGTTAACCATAGCGAACAAGGTCACAAAGTCGCCGGATTTCATAACCTTTCATCAAGGTTACGAAAACGCTCGCTTAATATTCGCGGTCTAGGACTCAAGGCAGAACCCGCCGCGCCTGAAGCGCAGCGGGGCGTGAAGCGAACAGAACGTTACGGCGCCCGGACGGCGCGGGCTTCGACCGCAAGCGGGCTTTCAGGTATAGGAGCGCACCGGATGAACAAACTCGGCCCGATGGTCGGCCTGAAATATGCCGCCGTTCTCGCCACGGCCCTGGCTCTCGGGGCCTGCGCCAAGAACCCGACCGACATGGCAGGCCTCGACGGACGCGGCGGCGCCGGCGGCGGGGTCGGCGCGGCGGGCTCCGCCACGCCGGGCTCGCAGCAGGATTTCGTGGTCAAT
The DNA here is from genome assembly GCF_022760755.1 of Candidatus Rhodoblastus alkanivorans. Lineage (NCBI taxonomy): Bacteria > Pseudomonadati > Pseudomonadota > Alphaproteobacteria > Hyphomicrobiales > Rhodoblastaceae > Rhodoblastus > Candidatus Rhodoblastus alkanivorans. The sequence continues at coordinate 842,102 of NZ_JAIVFP010000001.1, read as the reverse complement.
GTCGGCGATCGCGTCTTCTTCGACAGCGATTCGAGCCAGTTGAGCGCCGCCGCCCAGGCCACGCTCGACAAGCAGGCGACCTGGCTCAGCCGCTATCCCAATTACGCCTTCACCATCGAGGGCCACGCCGACGAGCGCGGAACCCGCGAATATAATTTCGCCCTCGGCGCCCGGCGCGCCGAAACGGTCAAGGAATATCTGATCTCGCGCGGCGTCGCGGCCGCGCGCATCAAGACCATTTCCTACGGCAAGGAGCGCCCGGTCGCGGTCTGCGACGACATTTCCTGCTGGTCGCAGAACCGCCGCGCGGTCACCGTGCTGCGGGGCGGACAAAGCTGAAATCGGCCGCGAGGCTGGAATTCGGGCCGGCGCCTTCGAGCGCCGGCTTTTTCTTTGCTCGCTGTGGCCCAAAAACAACGCCAACGCCACTTTTTCACCTCATCGCCGGGCGACATATGCTAAATAACGATCGTTTCCCCGCCGAGGTTTGAGAAGACATGTCCATTCTGTCGCCGGGCGCCCTTTGCTTCGCCGCGCCGCGCAAAAAATTGATGACCGCCTTGATCGCCGCCGCGCTTTTTTCCGCAGCCGGAACCGCGAGGGCGCAATTTTTCGACCGCCCCGCGGCCAATGTCCCGAATCAGGGCGGCGACGCCCAGCCCAATCGAGACACATCCTCCCTGCTGCGCATCGACCGGCTGGAAAGCCAGGTGCGGAATCTGAACGGCCAGGTCGAGCAGTTGCAGTTCCAGGTCAAGCAGCTTGAGGACGTGTTGCGCAAGTTCCAGACCGACGTGGACGCCCGTTTCGACGAAAACGCGCGGTCCGGCGGACACGGCGCGACGCCGCAGCGCCGTTCTGAACTGAGCGGCCCGAGCGCCACGCCCTCCGTTGCGGCCAATGTTCCGCCGCCCGCGGCGCCCGATGCTCCGGCGCCCGCCGCCGCGCCGGACTACGGGTCGCCGACGGTCGCCAACGGCCGCCGCCATGACGCTTTCAACCCGTCCGCCGATCCCAATGCGCCGGGCGCGCCCCTGCCGCTCGGCTCAAGCGGCTCCGCAAGCGCGCCGCTCGACATTCGCCCGCCCAGCCTGCGCGGCCCCAACCCCGACGCTTTGGCCTCGGTGGAAGCGCCGTCAGGCGCGATGCCTCAGGCGACGACGCCCGCCCCCGCGCCGGGCGACCCGATCAAGGCCGAATATGAGGCCGCCGCCGAACAGCTCAGGTCGCAGCATTATGACGCCGCCCAGCAGGCCTTCTCCGCCTTCGTCGAGAAGAATCCCCACAGCCGCTATATCGCGCCGGCCATCTATCATCTGGGCGAAAGCTATTATTACCGGAACCGCCACCGCGAGGCGGCGGAACAATTCCTGAAGATCGCGACCGATTACGCCAGGAGCCCGGTCGCGCCCTACGCCATGATCAAGCTCGGCGTTTCGCTCAACGCTTTGGGCGCCAAGGAGCAGGCCTGCGCCTTCTTCTCGGAAATGCCGCGCAAATATCCCAATGCCTCCCCGGCGGAAAAACTCGCCGCGGCGCGCGAGGCGAGAAAGGCTTCTTGCTGACCCAGGACGATCTCGACCCCGGCCCTCTGTTCGCGGGCTTTGAACGGCTCTCCGGCCTCCTGGTCGCGGTGTCGGGCGGGCCGGATTCCCTGACCCTGATGCGCCTCGCGCGCCGCTGGCGCGACGCCGGGGCCGGCGTCGCTCTTCGCGTCGCGACCGTCGATCATGGGTTGCGGCCGGATTCGGGCGCCGAAGCGGCCCAGGTCGGGCGCTGGGCGCGCGAACTTGGCCTTGAGCACGATATTCTGGTCTGGCGCGGCGCAAAACCCGCCGCCGGCGTGCAGGAAAAGGCGCGCGAGGCCCGCTACGCCCTGCTTTTCGACCATGCGCGCTTGATCGGCGCGCAAGCGGTCGCCACCGCCCATCATGCCGACGACCAATGGGAGACGCTTCTCATTCGCCTCGCGCGCGGCAGCGGAATCGCCGGACTTTCCGGCATGGCCCGCGACCAGATCATGCGCGGCGGCCGGCTCGTCCGGCCGCTGCTGGGCTTAAGCAAACAGGCGCTGATCGATTTCTGCCGGCGCGAGGGCCAGGATTTTTTCGACGATCCGGCCAATGCCAACCCCGTTTTCGCCCGCGCCCGCTGGCGCGCCGTCGCGCCCGCCCTGCATGAACTCGGCCTTACGCCCGAGCGCCTGGAAAAGCTCGCCGAACGGGCGCGCAAGGCCGACGAGGCCATCGAATGGGCGGCGCGCGACGTTTTCGCACGCACAAAAGGGCCGGAACGCAATATATTCGATCTGCGCCCGGCCGAAGGCGCGCCGCAGGCGGTTCTGGAACGTCTTCTGGCGCTGATTTTCGCCGAAATCGCCGGCGCGGCGCCGGCCCGGCTGGAACGGCTGGAAGTTTTCGCCAAAAATCTGCGGCTGGCGCGCGAAAACGGCCAGCCGTTGCGGGCGACGCTCGGCGGCTGCGCGGCGCGTCTCGACGCGCGCGGCCTTTTGTCGCTACACAAGGAAAAGGAGCGCCGCCGCGGCGCGCCGACCTCCAGCGTGGCGGCCCGAACGAGCGATTTTCCCGGCCTTCCGTCCGATTGACGATTGACTTCACTTGGCAAGCCCGCTTGCCGGGCCTAAATATCGTAAGAACGCAAGCGAGCGACGCTCGACCGGAGAGGCTCCGCAGGAAAGCAAATGAATCCGAATTTCCGCAATTTCGCTTTATGGGTGATCATCGTGCTTCTGGTGGTCGCTCTGGTGGTTCTGTTCCAGAAGCCGAGCGAGCACGCGCCGACCCAGGAAATCAATTTCAGCCAGCTCCTCACCGAAGCCGACCAGGGCCGCATCCGCGACGTCACCATTTCCGGTTCGGAAATCGCCGGGCATTACAGCGACGGCAAGGCCTTTTCGACTTATGCGCCGAACGATCCGTCGCTCGTCAACAGCCTTTACAAGAAGAATGTCCAGATCACCGCCAAGCCGCCGTCTGACGGCAATAGCTGGCTGGTGACCCTGCTCGTCAACGGCCTGCCCCTCATCGCTTTCATCGGCATGTGGATTTTCCTGTCGCGCCAGATGCAGGGGGCCGGCGGGAAGGCTATGGGATTCGGCAAGTCGAAAGCCAAGCTGCTGACCGAGGCCCACGGCCGCGTGACCTTCGAGGATGTCGCGGGCGTGGACGAGGCCAAGGAGGATTTGCAGGAAATCGTCGAATTCCTGAAGGATCCGCAAAAATTCCAGCGCCTGGGGGGGCGCATCCCGCGCGGCGTGCTGCTGGTCGGCCCGCCCGGCACCGGCAAGACGCTTCTCGCCCGCGCCATCGCCGGCGAGGCCAATGTGCCCTTCTTCACCATTTCGGGCTCGGACTTCGTCGAAATGTTCGTGGGCGTCGGCGCCAGCCGCGTGCGCGACATGTTCGAACAGGCCAAGAAAAACGCGCCCTGCATCATCTTCATCGACGAGATCGACGCGGTCGGCCGCCATCGCGGCGCGGGCCTGGGCGGCGGCAACGACGAGCGCGAGCAGACGCTGAACCAGCTTCTGGTCGAGATGGACGGTTTCGAGGCCAATGAGGGCATCATCCTCATCGCCGCGACCAACCGCCCCGACGTGCTCGACCCCGCCTTGCTGCGCCCCGGCCGCTTCGACCGCCAGATCGTGGTGCCCAATCCGGACGTGATCGGCCGCGAGAAGATCCTCAAGGTCCATGCGCGCAAGGTGCCTTTGTCGCCCGACGTCGATCTCAAGGTCGTCGCGCGCGGCACGCCCGGATTTTCCGGCGCCGACCTGATGAATCTGGTCAACGAGGCCGCCCTGCTCGCCGCGCGACGCGGCAAGCGCGTGGTGACCGGGGACGAGTTCGAGGACGCCAAGGACAAGATCATGATGGGCGCCGAGCGCCGCACCATGGTCATGACCGAGGACGAAAAGATGCTGACAGCCTATCATGAGGGCGGCCACGCCATTGTCGCCCTCAATGTTCCGGCGACCGATCCGGTCCACAAGGCGACGATCATCCCCCGCGGCCGCGCGCTCGGCATGGTCATGCAGCTGCCGGAACGCGACAAATTGTCGATGAGCTATGAGCAGATGACCTCGCGCCTCGCGGTGCTGATGGGCGGGCGCGTGTCGGAAGAGATCATCTTCGGCAAGGATAAGGTCACGTCCGGCGCGCAGAGCGACATCGAGGCGGCGACCAAGCTCGCCCGCGCCATGGTGACCCGCTGGGGCTTCTCCGACGAGCTCGGCACGGTGATGTATGGCGAAAACCAGGAAGAGGTCTTCCTCGGCTATTCCATGGGCCGCCAGCAGAATATTTCCGAATCCACTTCGCAGAAGATCGACAGCGAGGTGCGCCGCCTCGTCGAGGCCGGCCAGGCCGAGGCGCGCCGGATCATCACCGAGAAGCGCGACGAACTCGAAAAGCTCGCCAAGGGCCTGATCGAATATGAGACCCTGACAGGCGATGAGATCATGGGCCTGCTGAAGGGCATCGAGCCCAAGCGCGAGTCGCCGGACGACACCCCGGCCAGCCCCCGGCGCTCGCCCATCCCCGCCGCCGGCAAGTCCAACTGGACCGGTCCGGACAGCGATCCGGGCCTCGCCCCCGCACCCCAATCCTGACGGGCTGGCTCTCCAGCCGTTGAAACGGCGGCCGCGCGGTGAAATCGACCGATTTCACCGCGCGGCCCCTTCGGTTTTCGCTGACTTCTCGCGGCGCTGTTATAGCTGTATAAGCAATGTGAACGCGGCTGCGTCAAAGTTCGTCTATATTCCGGCCGATTTGACCGATTCACCCGCGCCATATGGAGAAGCTTCCGCGATGAGCCGCAAATATTTCGGCACCGACGGCATCAGAGGCCTCGCCAACAGGGTCATCACGCCGGACCTCGCCCTCAAGGTCGGCCAGGCCGCCGGACTCATTTTTCAAAACGGCGATTACCGTCACCGCGTCGTCATCGGCAAGGACACGCGGCTTTCCGGTTATATGATCGAATATGCCCTGGTCGCCGGCTTCACCTCGGTCGGCATGGACGTGCTCCTGCTTGGCCCGATGCCGACGCCCGCCGTCGCCATGCTCACCCGTTCGATGCGCGCCGATCTCGGCGTGATGATCTCGGCCTCGCACAATCCTTTCGAGGACAACGGCATCAAACTGTTCGGCCCGCAGGGCTACAAGCTCTCGGACGAGGTCGAGTCGGGGATCGAGGCCCTGATCGATTCCGACATGGCCGCCAAGCTCGCCAAACCCGCCGATTTCGGCCGCGCCCGCCGCGTGGACGACGTGCGCGCGCGCTATGTCGAATTCGCCAAGCACACTTTGCCGCGCAGCATGTCCTTCGAGGGCATGCGGGTGGTGGTCGATTGCGCCAATGGCGCCGCCTATAAGGTCGCGCCGGAAGCGCTCTGGGAGCTTGGCGCGGAAGTGTTTTCGCTCGGCGTCGAGCCGGACGGCATGAACATCAACCGCGAAGTCGGCTCGACGGCGCCCGAGGCGCTTTCGCGCCGGGTCCGCGAATTGCGCGCCGATATCGGCATCGCGCTCGACGGCGACGCCGACCGGGTGCTGATCGTGGACCAGAACGGCCATCTGGTGGACGGCGACCAGCTCATGGCCGTCGTCGCCCAGGACTGGCAAGCCGAGGGCCGCCTGTCGCAGCCGGGCATCGTCGCCACTGTCATGTCCAATCTCGGGCTGGAGCGCTATCTTCAGTCGATCGGCCTGTCGCTCGCCCGCACCCCGGTCGGCGACCGCTATGTGCTCGAACATATGCGCGAGCATGGCTACAACATCGGCGGCGAGCAGTCCGGCCATGTCATCCTGTCGGATTATTCCACCACCGGAGACGGCCTGGTCGCCGCCATGCAGGTGATGGCGGTGGTGAAGCGGCGCGGCCGGCCGGTGTCGGAAGTCTGCCACGCCTTCGATCCCCTGCCGCAAATCCTGAAAAACGTGCGCTTCAAGGGCGGCAAGCCGCTGGAGGCCGCCAATGTCTCCAAGGCGATCGAAGCGGCCAAGGAAAAGCTCGGCGCCGGCGGCCGGCTGGTGATCCGCCCCTCGGGCACCGAGCCCGTCATTCGCGTCATGGCCCAAGGCGACGACCGCGCCCTGGTCGAACAGATCGTCAACGACGTGTGCGAAGCGGTGGCGGCGGCGGCGTGACCGCGCCGCCGACAGGTCGATCAGAATAGCGGCGCCCTCGATGCCTCTTCCCGTTCTCGGCGTTTGCGCCGGCGCCGTCGCCGCCTTTGGCGTCGCCATGGCGACCGGCCATGTTCTCGCCAACGCCGGCTTCCCCCTGCCCTCCCGCGAAAAGAGAATCGGCCAGATCGATGGGCTGCGCGGCTTCCTCGCGCTCTCCGTCATGGTCCATCATTTCGCGGTGTGGCTCCAGATGACCCGGATCACCGGGACCTGGGCGCAACTGAAAATCAACTTTTTCGAACAATTGGGCTCAACCGGCGTCGCGCTTTTCTTCATGACCACCGGCCTTTTGTTCTATCCAAGGATTCTCGCCGGATTCCGCGCCAATTCCTGGCCGGCGCTTTATATCACCCGCGTGTTCCGCCTCGTCCCGATGAGCATTGCCGCCTTCGTCCTGGTCACTTTGGTCGTCATGCTGCGGACGGGACATGGCCTCGACGCCGATTTTCCCGGCGCGGCGCTGCGCTGGATTTTCGCCGCCGGCATGCCGCCGCTGCTCGGCTATGAGGATTCCGGGCGGGTGAACGCCTATGTTCTGTGGTCGCTGACCTATGAATGGCTGTTCTATCTCGCTGTCCTCCCGGTCTGCGCCATCGCCATGGATCTGTCGCGCGGGAAGCTTCCAAGCTGGGCGCTGCCTTTCGCCGTGATCCTGGTCGGCGTGGTTTTCCGGCATGTTCTGCACGATTTCGGCTTCTCGAAATTTCTGCCTTTGTTCGGCACCGGCATGCTGGCCTTCGAGGCGCAAAGCCGGCCCGCGCTCGCCGCCCGGCTTCGAGCGCCGGCGATGACCTTGCCCGCGCTCGCGGCTTTGCTCGCCTCGATGATCCTGTTCAAAACCCCGCTCGACCTCGCTTGGCCGCTTCTCGCCTTGTTTTTCTTCGCGGTCGCCAGCGGCAATGACATGGGCGGGCTTCTGGCGACGAAAGCGGCTCTCGTTCTCGGTGAATGTTCCTATGGAATCTATCTCACCCACGGCATCGTCCTGTTCGCCTTGTTCACTTTCGGCGGCGCCCTGACCGGACTTTTTCCAACGCCCTTTCTGCCGGTGCTGCTGCCGCTCGTCGCACTCGTCGTCGTCCTCCTGACGGCGACCACCTATCTGTTGGTCGAGCGGCCGGGGATGAAAGCCGGACGGCTGCTCGCCAACAGATGGCGCGCGCTGGCGGCGCGGCGGATTTCCTTCGCCCCCGATTGAAGGGCGCCGAAGGCCTTTCCCCTTAAACTCGGCAAATTCGTTCCCAATTATGGACTTTGCGCGTTGTCGGCGTTGCGCCGGCAAATCGAGGTCCGCATGGCCGAACAACAACGCCCGCCGATTCCGCTCATTGACGTCGCCCCCGACGACGAACCGGCGGTCGCCGCCTTGCGCGCCGAACCCGGACGGCTCGGCCTCCTCCTCGCCTCGGCGCGCAGAACCTATACGCCGCTAGGGCTGCGCTCCGCCGATAAGATCAGCCGCGCCTGGGCGCGGCGCGCCGCGACGCCGCTGCGCGAGGCGATCGAAGGGGTGGACCGCGCCATGGGGCGCCCCGGCGCTTATCTGCTCAATTATTCCTATGAATGGGGCTGCACCTCCGGCGCGGCGGAGGATCCCGGCCACGGCGGGCCGACATTGCTGCGGACTTTGGACTGGCCGTTCGACGGATTGGGCCGCGCCCTGGTCGCGACGCGCCGGCAGGGCGTGGCCGGATCTTACGTCAGCCTGACCTGGCCGGGCTATGCCGGCGTCCTCACCGGCTTCGCGCCGGGCCGCTTCGCCGCCGCCATCAACCAGCCGCCCCTGCCGGGTCCGTTCGGCAAGGCGCTCGGTTGGCCTCTCGCCCGATGGCGCGTCGGCGCCTCGCGCGAAACGCCGCCAAGTCATTTGCTGCGGCTCGCCTTCGATACTTGCGAGAATTTTGACGCCGCCGTTGCGCTGCTGCGTCAGACGCCGATCTGCATTCCGGCCATATTCACCCTTGCCGGCGCGAAGCCCGGCGAGACTGTTGTTATCGAACGCACCGAGCATCAGGCTTTCACCGCGCCGGAGCCGGCCGCCGCCAATCATTGGGCGAGTTGTCCGGGTCCGCGCGGGGGGCCGCGCGACCGCGTCAGCCTGCCGCGCCGCGCCGCCATGCGCGCCCTGTTGCGGCAAGAGCCGGACTGGTCGCTCGACTGGATGCGGCCGCCGATCCATGTCGCCAATACGCGATTGGTCATGATGGCAAATCCGGCGAGCGGCCGTCTCGTGGCGCAGGGTTTTGAACGGACCGGCCCGGCGACCGCCTTACTTGAAATCGGCTGATCAGCTGGCGCGCAAAGCCTCGACCAGCGCGGCGAAATCCGCGGGCGGATCGCTCTCGAACAATAAATCCTCGCCGGTGATCGGATGTTCGAAGCCGAGCGCGCGGGCATGCAGCGCCTGGCGGTCGAGCGCCGCGAGGGCTTGTTGCGCCTTGAGGCTCAACTGGTTCGCCTTGGTCTTGAAGCCGGCGCCATAGACCTCGTCGCCGAGCAGGGGATGGCCGATCGAGCTGAGATGGACGCGAATCTGATGAGTGCGCCCGGTCTCCAGCGCGCAGGCGATCAGGCTCGCGACCGGCCGGCCCTCGCGGTCGGCGCCGAATTTCTCCAACAGCCGCCAATGGGTCACGGCCTCGCGTCCGCGCTCTTCGGACACGACGGCCATTTTCTCGCGCTGGATGGCGTGACGCCCGAGCGGCGCGTCTATCGTCCCGCTGGTCCGCTCCGGCGCGCCCCAGCAGATCGCAAGATATTCCCGGGTCAAAGGCAAGGTGCGGCCATGATCGGCGAAGAGTTTCGACAGGCCCTGATGGGCCGCATCTGTCTTGGCGACCACCAAAAGGCCGGACGTGTCCTTGTCGAGCCGATGGACGATGCCGGGCCGTTTCACCCCGCCAATGCCGGAAAGCGAATCGCCGCAATGGGCAATCAGGGCGTTGACAAGCGTTCCCGTCTCGTGACCCGCGCCGGGATGGACGACGAGCCCGGCCGGCTTGTCGAGCACGATGAGAAATTCGTCCTCGAAACATATGTCGAGTGGAATTTTTTCCGCCTTCGGCTCGGCGGGCGCGGCTTCTGGCACCTCGATCTCGACGATCTGCCCGGCCCGCATCTTCGTTTTCGGAATCAGGGCCGGCGCCTCGTCGAGCCAGACCAGCCCACTTTCGATCAGGCCCTTTATCCGGGTGCGCGAGATGCTCATCGCGCCGAGTTCCGGCCTCGCGGCAAGATAATGGTCGAGTCGCTGTCCGGCTCCGTCGTCTTCGACCACGATCTGGATCTTTGTCGTCATGAGGGGCAATAGCGCGTCTCAAACAAGTTTTGTAAAGCCCACGCATGAAGAAAACAGCAGCCGTCATCGGCGCCGGCCCGGCGGGTTTGAGCGCAGCGGAAGTCCTGGCCGAGGCCGGGCTCGACGTGACCCTTTATGAGCGCATGGCGAGCCCCGCCCGCAAATTCCTGATGGCCGGGCGCGGCGGGCTCAATCTCACCCATGCCGAGGATTGGTCGTCCTTCATCTCGCGTTTCGGCGCCCAGGCCGAGCGCCTGAAACCTTTCCTCGACGCTTTCGGGCCGCAGGACCTGCGCGACTGGTGCGCCGCCCTCGGCCAGGAAACTTTTGTCGGCTCCAGCGGCCGGGTCTTTCCCAAAAGTTTCAAGGCCTCGCCGCTGCTGCGCGCCTGGCTGCGGCGGCTCGAAGCGCTTGGCGTGAAGCTGCGTCCGCGCCATGATTTTCGCGACTTCGATCGGGGCGCGGCTGTTTTCGAGACGCCGCAAGGTCCCGCGCCGGTCGAGGCCGATGTTTTTGTCCTGGCGCTCGGCGGCGCCTCCTGGCCGCGCCTCGGCGCCAATGGCGACTGGGTCTCGCCCCTGGCCGCGGCCGGCCTGCCCTCCAGCCCGCTGCGGCCCGCCAATTGCGGGCTGCTGATCGAATGGTCCCCGCTTTTCCGCGACAAATTCGAGGGTCAACCGCTCAAGAACGTCGCGCTGGATTTCGGCGGCAAGAGCGCGCGCGGCGAATGCGTCGTCACCCGGCGCGGATTGGAAGGCGGCGCCGTCTATGCGTTGTCGGGCGCAGTGCGCGATAGTTGTAGCGACGACGGAACGGGAATCTCCCTCGACCTGCGGCCAGATCAAACCCAAGCCGACCTGTCGCAAAAACTTTGCTTGCCGCGCGGCAAGCAAAGTTTCGCAACTTTCCTGCGCAAGACCGCCCATCTCAGCCCGCCCGGAATCGCCTTGCTGCGCGAAAGCGGACCCTTGCCGGAAACGCCCCAGGAGCTCGCGGCGCGAATCAAGGCGGTGCCCTTGCGGGTGAAAGGCGTCGCCGGGCTTGAGCGCGCCATTTCGACCGCGGGCGGCGTGCTGTGGGACGCTGTGGACGAGAATCTGATGGCGAAGAGTTTCCCTGGCCTGTTCGTCGCCGGGGAAATGCTGGACTGGGAGGCGCCGACTGGCGGCTATCTCCTCACCGCCTGTTTCGCGCTTGGCCGCGCGGCCGGCAAGGCGGCGGCCAGTTTCGCCAAGCGGAATGCGGCTTGAGCGTCAGCCCTGCGGATCCTGCACAGTGGTCTTTTCCAATTGCTCCGCGATCTCGCGGCGCAAGGACCGGCGCAATTCGGCGGCGCGGTAGCGGCGCTGTTCGATGGGGGTTTCGATTTTCAGCTCCGGGACCTGCGCCGGGCGGCCGTCGTCGTCCACCGCGACCATGGTGAAATAGCAGGAATTGGTGTGGCGGCGCGTGCCTTTACGGATGTCCTCGGCTTCGACGCGAATGCCGATCTCCATCGAGGTGCGGCCGACATGATTGACGCTGGCGCGAAAGGTCACCAGCTCGCCGACATGGATCGGCTGCTGGAAAGTGACCTGATCGACCGACAAAGTGACGGCGTAACGCCCGGAAAAGCGCGAGGCGCAGGAAAAGGCGACGCGGTCCAGGAGGTTGAGCAGGGCGCCGCCATGCACCTTGCCGGAGAAATTCGCCATATCCGGCGTCATCAACACGGTCATTTCCAACTGGCGCGGATCGGTCATGATTGTTCTTCGCAACGCTGAGGGGGGATGAGGCCAGCTTAACTGGCAATCATCGCGCACGCATCCTGAGAAGGGGAATGATCGCGGCCAGAATGATTTTGTCCGGCTTGACCGTTTCTTCCCATCGGCGTATCGCCGCATTGGGATAACCTGCCCCAACGCGGGACGCCCATCTGGGAGAATGGAATGACAGAAAAGCCCGCCGCTCTGCCGAAAAGCCCCAATTTCTCGTCCGGTCCCTGCGCCAAGCGCCCCGGCTGGTCGTTCGAGGGCCTGAAGGACGCGGCGCTCGGTCGGTCGCACCGCGCCAAGATCGGCAAGGCCAAGCTGAAACTAGCCATCGACCTCACCCGCGAAGTCCTGCAGGTTCCCGCCGATTACCGCATCGGAATCGTTCCCGCCTCCGACACCGGCGCCGTGGAAATGGCGATGTGGTCGCTGCTCGGCGGCCGGCCGGTGGACGCCCTGGCCTGGGAAAGCTTTGGCGAGGGCTGGGTCACCGACATCGTCAAGCAATTGAAACTCAAGGACGTGCGCGTTCTCAAGGCGTCCTATGGCGAAATTCCCGACCTCGCCTCGGTCAATTTCGACCATGACGTGATCTTCACCTGGAACGGCACCACCTCCGGCGTGCGCGTGCCCAATGGCGGCTGGATCCCCGCGAACCGTGCGGGCCTGACCATCGCCGACGCCACCTCCGCCGCCTTCGCGCAAAGGCTCGACTGGCCGAGGCTCGATGTGACCACCTTCTCCTGGCAGAAGGCGCTGGGCGGCGAAGGCGGCCATGGCATGCTGATTCTCTCCCCGCGCGCGGTGGAGCGGCTGGAAAGCTACACGCCCCCGTGGCCGCTGCCCAAAATCTTCCGCATGACCAAGGGCGGCAAGCTGATCGAGGGCATTTTCGAGGGCGAGACCATCAACACCCCCTCCATGCTTTGCGTCGAGGATTATCTCGACGCCCTGATGTGGGCGAAGAGCATTGGCGGGCTCGACGCGATGATCGCCCGCGCCGACGCCAACGCCAAGGCTCTGGCCGATTGGGTCGCGAAAACCGGCTGGGTGGGCTTTCTGGCCAAGGCCGAGCCGATCCGCTCCAACACTTCCGTCTGCCTGAAAGTGACCGATCCCGCCATCGCCGCCCTGCCCGCCGAGGCCCAGGCCGCCTTTGCGAAAAAAATCGCCGCTTTGGTCGAAAAGGAAAAGGCCGGCTATGACATCGGCGCCTATCGCGACGCGCCGCCAGGCCTGCGCATCTGGTGCGGCGCGACGGTGGAATCCGCCGACGTGGCGCTGCTGACGCAATGGCTCGACTGGGCTTTCGCGACCGCCAAGGCCGAACTCGCCGCCGCTTGATCCGCCGCCGTCGTCGCGAACGGAGCGAAGCAATCCACCTTGGCGGCCAACCGCGGCATGGATTGCTTCGCCAGAGCCCGGCGCAGGCGCCGGACCCGCGCTCAACGGGCGCGCAATGACCAAAAACCATAGACTTTTCAAAACGACATAATGGACGACGGGTAAAAAAATCCCCCGCGTCCTTTCCTGGGGAGGAATTCATGGCGCCTCGTGTGCTCATTTCGGACGCCTTGTCGCCCGCCGCAATCGCCATTTTCAAGGAGCGCGGCGTCGAGGTCGATTTCCAGCCGGCGCTCGGCAAGGACAAGGACAGGCTCGCCGCGATCATCGGCGATTACGACGGCCTCGCGATCCGCTCGGCGACGAAGGTCACGGCCGGAATTCTGGAAAACGCCGCCAGATTGCGGGTGATCGGCCGCGCCGGCATCGGCGTGGACAATGTCGATATTCCCGCCGCCACGGCGCGCGGGATCATCGTCATGAACACCCCGTTCGGCAATTCCATCACCACCGCCGAACACGCCATCGCCATGATGTTCGCTCTGGCCCGCGAAATCCCCGCCGCCGACGCCTCGACCCAGGCCGGCAAATGGGAAAAGAACCGTTTCATGGGCGTCGAGATCACCGGCAAGACGCTCGGGATCGTCGGCTGCGGCAATATCGGGGCGATCGTCGCCGAAAGGGCGCTGGGCCTCAAAATGCGGGTCGTCGCCTACGACCCCTTCCTGTCGCCGGAACGGGCCATGACTCTCGGTGTGGAGAAGGTCGAACTGGACGAATTGCTCGCCCGCGCCGATTTCATCACCTTGCACACGCCCCTCACCGCCCAGACCAAAAACATCCTTTCGGCCGAAAACATCGCGAGGGCCAGAAAGGGCGTGCGGATCATCAATTGCGCGCGCGGCGGGCTGGTGGACGAGGCGGCGTTGCGCGCGGCGCTCGATTCGGGCCATGTCGCCGGCGCCGCCTTCGACGTTTTCGTGGAAGAGCCGGCGGTGAGAAATCCCCTGTTCGGCCATCCGCACGTCGTCTGCACGCCGCATCTCGGGGCCGCAACCGCCGAGGCGCAGGAAAATGTCGCTTTGCAGGTCGCCGAGCAGATGTCCGACTATCTGACCCGAGGCGCGATTTCGAACGCGATCAATTTCCCCTCCATTACAGCCGAAGAGGCGCCGCGGCTGAAGCCTTTCATTGCGCTGGCCGAAAGACTCGGCTCCTTCGCCGGACAATTGAACGAGGCCGGCGTGCGCAAGCTCGTCATCACTTATGAGGGCCATGTCGGCGAGCTCAAGACCAAGGCTTTGACGGCGGCGGCCCTCGCCGGTTTTCTGCGCCCGATGCTCAGCGAGGTGAATGTGGTTTCGGCGCCCGTGGTCGCCAAGGAGCGCGGCATGGTGATCGACGAGGTGACCCGGGCGGCGGAAGGCGATTACGACTCCTTGATTTCGCTGAGCGTGGAGACGGAGGGCGGCGCCTTCGCGCTTTCTGGCGCGGTCTTCAACGACGCCAAGCCTCGCATCGTCGAGATTGCCGGAATAAGGGCGGAAGCCGAATTCTCGCCCTCGATGATCTATGTCTCCAACGAGGACAAGCCGGGCTTCATCGGGCGCTTCGCCACCGTTCTGGGCGAAGCGGGCGTCAATATCGCGACTTTCGCGCTCGGCCGCGATGCGGAGGGCGGCTCGGCGATCGCGCTGGTCGGCGTCGACGGCGGGGTTCCCGAAACGGTCTTCGCCCATATTCACGCCCTGCCGGGGGTGAAACGGGTCAAGGCGCTGAAATTCTGAGCCTTGCCTGGACGCCCGCCCGCCGACTTGACTTCGCTTCGGCAAATGTCCAGTTTCCGGCCGCCCACGCCCATTCCGGACGGCGGGCGTTTGGGCGCGCGCCCTGAAGAGCCGGACCATGGCCGCCTATCTCGATTTCGAAAAGTCCGTCGCCGAACTGGAATCCAAGGTCGAGGACCTGCGCGCCCTGTCGGAGCGCCAGGATTCCCCGCCGATCGGCGAAGAGCTGACAAAGCTGGAGGCCAAGGCCGCCAAGGCTCTCGCCGACCTCTACGCCGGCCTCACCCCGTGGCAGAAGACCCAGGTCGCGCGCCATCCGCAGCGGCCCCATTGCCTCGATTACATCCGCGAACTGATCGAGGATTTCACCCCGCTTGCCGGCGACCGTAAATTCGCCGAGGACGAGGCGATGGTCGCCGGGCTCGGACGTTTCCGGGGACAGCCGGTCGCTCTCCTCGGACAGGAGAAGGGCTCGGACACCACGACGCGGATCAAGCACAATTTCGGCATGGTCAAGCCGGAAGGCTATCGCAAGGCGGCGCGGATCATGGAGCTCGCCGAACGCTTCGACCTTCCCGTCCTCTCTTTTGTGGACACGGCCGGCGCCTTCCCCGGCGTCGAGGCGGAAGAGCGCGGCCAGGCCGAGGCGATCGCGCGCGCCACCGAGGCCGCGCTCATTCTCGGGACGCCCAATGTCGCCCTGGTGATCGGCGAGGGCGGTTCGGGCGGCGCGCTGGGAATCGCCGCCTGCAACAATGTGCTGATGATGGAGCACGCCATCTATACCGTCGCTTCGCCCGAAGCCTCGGCCTCGATCCTGTGGCGCGATTCCCAGCGCGCCCAGGATGCCGCGACCTCCATGAAGATCACGGCCCAAGATTTGCTTAAATTCGGCATTATCGACGGCATCGTGGGCGAGCCTGTCGGCGGCGCCCACCGCAATCCCGCGGCCGCCATTCGCGCCGGCGGCGACGCGATGGAAAAGGCTCTGGCTCTTTTCGCCGGCCTGCCGGCGGAGAAGATCCGCTCTCTGCGCGAGGAAAAATTCCTCGCCATCGGCCGGAAGGCTTGAACGGCGCCGGACCGTCCGGCAATCGATCGGGGTTAGTAATTCCTTCACCATGACGGCGATTCACCGCCGCTCGTTAATAGAAGGTGAAAACTTGATGGTTTTAATGCCTTCGAAAAGCGGCGCGCGCTTTCACGCTTTTTCAAGCGTGGCCTGGGGCGCCGCCGATCGACGGAACATCAAGATGACAAGCCTTTTCAATTCCGGCAAAGCCGCGCGCCGACTGGTTTTCGCAGGCGCGGCCCTCGGCCTCGCGGCCGTCGTTTCCGGATGCAGCGAAACCCATGAAAGCCGCGCCTCCCAGCCTCTTTCGCGCCAGATGCTGGCCCTGATGCAGGAGAAGGGCGTCACGCCCTCCTCGCCCATGCTGATCCGCGCCTTCAAGAAGGAATCGGAATTCGAGGTCTGGAAGATGCGGCCGGACGGAACCTATGTCCTGCTGAAAACCTTCCCGATCTGCCGCTGGTCCGGCCAGCTCGGCCCCAAGCGCCGCGAGGGCGACCGCCAGTCGCCGGAGGGATTCTATTCAATCACCCCGGCGATGATGAACCCAAATTCGGCCTATTATCTCTCTTTCAACGTCGGCTATCCCAACGCCTACGACCGCGCCCATGGCGCGACCGGCAGCGCCGTCATGGTTCATGGCATCTGCTCGTCGGCGGGCTGTTTCGCGATGACCGACGCCCAGATCGCCGACATTTACGCCCTGGCGCGCCAATCCTTCGCCGGCGGCCAGCGCGCGATTCAGATGCAAGCCTATCCCTTCCACATGACCGCGCGGAATCTCGCCAAATATCGGCTCGATCCCAATATGCCGTTCTGGAAGGAGCTGGAGAAGGGCGACGACCATTTCGAGGCGACCAAACGCGACGTCGCGGTCGCCGTCTGCAACAAGCATTATATGTTCGGCGCCCATGTCGCGCCCGGCGAGGCGATCGACGCCAGCGCCCCCTGCCCGCCGCTGAAATATGACGCCACGGTCGAAACAAAGGTCGCGGCGCTCGAGCGCAGCGAAAACGGCGAGGTGCTGAACTTCGTCGCCGAGGGCGAGCGCGCCGTGCGCCTCGTCTATAAGGACGGCGCCCAGAACCCGGTCTTCGCCCGTCGGGTCGCCGAGGTCAGCCGGCCCGAGGCCCTGGTGCCGCCGATCGAGGTGGTGCTCAACGACCCCCGCAGTCGTGTCGAGGCCAGGATCCGCAAGGCCTCCATCAAGCGCGATCAGCTGCTGGTCGCCGAAGGGCAGGCCAGGAGCGCCGTTTTCGGCAAGGCGAGCGCGGTTTCGACCAAGGCTGAGGCCGCGCCCGACCTCGCCGCTCCGG
The DNA here is from genome assembly GCF_022760755.1 of Candidatus Rhodoblastus alkanivorans. Lineage (NCBI taxonomy): Bacteria > Pseudomonadati > Pseudomonadota > Alphaproteobacteria > Hyphomicrobiales > Rhodoblastaceae > Rhodoblastus > Candidatus Rhodoblastus alkanivorans. The sequence continues at coordinate 825,322 of NZ_JAIVFP010000001.1, read as the reverse complement.
CGGCCCGGCGCCCGGCGCCGGTCTCGACGCTGGACCGGCTTTCGGCCATCGCCGGAGCGTTCTGACCGGAGACGCGAAGAACCGCGGCGGCTCAGTCCTCCTCCCCAAAAGGAGCGGTCCAGCCATTGACCCGGGCGATCAGGGTCGGCGACGCCTTGAAGGTCAGCACGCGGCGGGCGTTGATTGTCGCCTCGACGCCATTGCGCGGATTGCGGCCGATGCGCTCGCGCTTCGAGCGGACGTTGAAGGCGCCGAAGGCGCGCAGCTTGACCGCATCGCCGCTCAATAGCGCGCCGACGATTTCGTCGAGCGTCATTTCGAAAAGCTCGCGCGCCTGCGCCCGCGATAGCGACGGGCAGGCGGTGTAAACCGCGTCGAGCAATTCGACGCGAGTTGTTGTCTTGCCCGTGGCGGCCTTTCTCGGCGACGCCTCGGGGACGAGCGGCGGCTCCGCCTGTCCGACGATCCTGTTCTTGTTTCGCGGTGCGTCCATCAGGCCCTCCGGCTCGGGCGGCGACTTCGCCATTCCCCTTAAATGCAAATCAAGCAATATAATGACGGTTATGACCTCCATCGGTTGCGCGAAAGTGGCTATCGTCATGTCCTGGCATGACTAATGTCTAGGATGCGCTCAAAGAAAAGGCCGCCCGGGGGCGGCCTTCTCATTGGGTAGGGCAAAGAGAATTTAGGTCAGAAGTCCATGCCGCCCATGCCGCCGCCCGGGGGCATGGCGGGAGCGGTTTCCTTCTTGGGCGCCTCGGTGATCGTCGCCTCGGTGGTGACGATCAGGCCGGCGATGGAGGCTGCATCCTGGATAGCGGTGCGCACGACCTTGGTCGGGTCGATGATGCCCTTTTTGACCATGTCGACATATTCGCCGGTCTGGGCGTCGAAGCCATAGGCGTATTCGGTGGCTTCGAGCAGCTTGCCGACCACGACCGCGCCATCGGCGCCGGCATTGTCGACGATCTGGCGCGCCGGGGCCTGGATCGCCTTGCGGACGATCTGCACGCCGGTCTTCTGGTCACTATTGGCGGTCACCACGGCGTCCAGAGCCGCGATCGCGCGCAGCAGGGCGACGCCGCCGCCCGGCGAGACGCCTTCCTCGACCGCCGCGCGGGTGGCGTTGAGGGCGTCTTCGACGCGGTCCTTCTTTTCCTTCACCTCGACTTCGGTCGCGCCGCCGACGCGGATGATGGCGACGCCGCCCGCGAGCTTGGCCAGGCGCTCCTGAAGCTTCTCGCGATCATAGTCCGAGGTGGTCTCCTCGATCTGCGCCTTGATCTGGGCGATGCGGGCCTCGATGTCGGCCTTTTCGCCCATGCCGTCGACGATCGTGGTGTGCTCCTTGTCGAGGCGCACCTTCTTGGCGCGACCCAGCATCGCAAGGGTGACGTTCTCGAGCTTGATGCCGACGTCTTCGGAAATGACCGTGCCGGCGGTGAGGATGGCGATGTCCTCAAGCATGGCCTTGCGGCGGTCGCCGAAGCCCGGCGCCTTGACGGCGGCGATCTTGAGGCCGCCGCGCAGCTTGTTGACGACCAGGGTGGCGAGCGCCTCGCCTTCGACGTCTTCCGAGACGATCAGCAGCGGCTTGCCGGTCTGGACGACGGCTTCGAGAACCGGCAGCAGAGGCTGGAGGGTCGAGAGCTTCTTCTCGTGGATGAGGATATAGGGATCGTCGAGTTCGGCGATCATCTTCTCGGCGTTGGTGACGAAATAGGGCGAGAGATAGCCGCGGTCGAACTGCATGCCCTCGACGATGTCGGTCTCGGTTTCGAGGCTCTTGGCCTCTTCGACCGTAATCACGCCTTCATTGCCGACCTTCTGCATCGCCTTGGCGATTTCCTGGCCGATGAAGGTGTCGCCATTGGCCGAAATCGTGCCGACCTGGGCGATTTCGTCGTTGGAGGTGACCTTCTTGGAGTTCTTCTTGAGGTCGGCGACAATGGCCTCGACCGCAAGATCGATGCCGCGCTTCAGATCCATCGGATTGAGGCCGGCGGCGACCGCCTTGGCGCCTTCCTTGACGATGGAGGCGGCGAGAACGGTGGCGGTGGTGGTGCCGTCGCCGGCGATGTCGTTCTGCTTGGAAGCGACTTCGCGGACGAGCTGGGCGCCGAGGTTTTCGAACTTGTCGGCGAGTTCGATCTCCTTGGCGACGGTGACGCCGTCCTTGGTGATGCGCGGGGCGCCGAAGGACTTCTCGATCACGACATTGCGGCCCTTGGGACCCAGCGTGACCTTGACGGCGTTGGCGAGGATGTCAACGCCGCGCAGCAAGCGGTCGCGGGCGTCGGTGGAAAAACGGACTTCTTTGGCGGCCATGGATCAAGCTCCTATGGGATGAAACGAGCGCGTGGTTCAGGCGACCACGCCGAGAATGTCGGATTCCTTCATGATCAACAGGTCTTCGCCGTCGATCTTGACTTCAGTGCCGGACCACTTGCCGAACAGCACGCGGTCGCCCGCCTTGACGTCGAGCGGGACGAGCTTGCCGGCTTCGTCGCGGGCGCCGGGGCCGACGGCGACGATTTCGCCCTCTTGGGGCTTTTCCTTGGCGGTGTCGGGAATGATGATGCCGCCCTTGGTTTTTTCTTCGCTGTCGAGACGCTTGACGACGACGCGGTCATGGAGGGGACGGAAGGCCATGGGACTATCCTAAAGTTGGCGCCGGCGCGGCCTGGGAGGGCCGGGGCGAGAATGAGAGCGCCTGCTAGCACTCTCATTCAAGGAGTGCCAGCCGGCTGCCGAGTAAATAGGGCCGCGTTTCAGGCGTGTCAAGGCGCGGAAAACCGCGAATTCCGTCGCGGTAAACGGCCGGCGACCTGGACCGGAAGGGAAAAGACTTTCTTATCGACAAGGGGCTAGTTTGCGCTCATGACTGCGTCCGCCGACATCCCGGACAGCCGGACAGGACTTTCGGAATGAGCGTCGTCCTGACGTTTTTGGTCAATACGATCTTCAATCTGATCGTCGGGCTGATCGTCGCCAGATTCCTCGGGCCGGAGGAATATGGCAAGTTCGCGCTGGCCGTCGCGGTGATGACCTTCGGCCAGACGCTCGCTTTCGAATGGATAAGGCAGAGCGCCGTCCGCTTCTATTCCGAGCGGACCCGGCGCGAGGCGCCGAAAATCCGCGCCACGCTCGACGCGGCCTTCTCCTGGGGCGCTGTGCTCTTCGCCCCTGTCGCGCTGGCATTCGCCTTTCTCGGGCCCCAATTCGCTTTGCCGCGCGACCTTTTCGCCCTGGCCAGCGCCGCCTCGATCGCCAATGGCCTGTTCGACTACCAGACCGCCTTGGTGCGCGCCCGTTTTGACGACCGGCTCTACATTCGGGTGATCGTGACCAAGAATCTGCTGGCCATGGTCGTGACGACCGGCGCAGCCTGGGCGACCGGCTCGGCCAAGGCCGCGCTCGTCGGCGGCATGACCAGCCTGCTCGGCTCGCTGCTGATCTGGCGCTCGGCGCTCGGCGATCGGGGCGTCAGGCTGAAGCGATCCGACCCCCAGCTCGCGCGCCATTACGCCGGCTATGCCGCGCCGATTGTCGCCGCGGTGGTGCTGTACCAGCTCATTCCGCTCGCCAATCGCGATCTCGCCGCCCAGCTTTTCGGCTTCGCCGAGACCGGGCGCTTCGCGCTCGCCTATGATCTCGGCCAGCGCGCGGTCATGGCGATCGGCTCCGCGCTCGACGTTCTGCTGTTCCAGATCGCGGTGCGCGCCCATGACATCCATGGCGTCGAGACCGCGAAAGGCCAGGTCGCGCGCAATATCGCCATTGTCTTCGCCGTCCTCGCGCCCGCCTGCGTCGGCATCTGGATCGTCCTGCCCTCGATCGAGGTTCTGATCGTGCCGCAGGCCTTTCGCGGCCCCTTCGCCCATTTCCTCGGCCTGATGCTGCCCGGCCTGTTCTCCATCGGCATGGCGCAATTCGCGATCAACGCCATTTTCCAGATCGCCCGCAAGACCCTGCCGATGATCGCCGCCGCTCTCGCCGCCTGTATCGCCGATCCATTGTTCATCCTGGTCCTGCCGCGCGGAAGCGACGCCTCGAGTCTCGCGCTCGCGCAAAGCCTCGCTTTCGCCGTTGGTCTCGTCGTACTGATCGGCTTCGCCCAGGCCAACGCCCCGCAATGGCCGCGCGTTCGCGACCTCGCTTTGACTCTCGTCGCCTGCGCCGGCATGGCGGCGCTCGCCGGCCCGATGCGTTCTCTGCGCCCCGGCCTGCTCCTGATGCTGACCCAGATGTTTTTCGCCGGCTCGTTCTATGTCCTGATCGTCGCCTCGTTCGACGTCGCCGGATTGCGCAGCGCTTTCGTCGAAAAAATCGCGCCGCTGATCGCGCGCCTGAGCCGCAAGGGCGGCATCTTCAAGATTTTTTTACCATTACGACTTGGATAACCACAACAACAAGCAAATCTTTCCGATAAAATGCCAAGTATTATAATGGACCCCGGAACCAAGTCCGGGAGCGATCGCCGTGAAGCCGCATTTTTTTTCAAGCGCCGCCGTCTGCGGCCTCGCCCTTTGTCTTGCGCCGCCGGCGCCGGCTCAGGCCGGAAACCTCGGCGGCGGTTTTATTGAATTTCTCGTCACTGGCGGCAAGATGGCGCCGCGCGCGGTCCAGCCCCGAGTCATGGCCTATGCCCGGCCGACCACTTACGCCCCTTCGGGCGTGCTGGTGAACCATGTCCCGTCAAGCGACATGCAGGCGTCGCTTTCGCCGGTCCAGCCGAGCCGCGAAGTTTCCCCCGAATTCACCCGCCGCGAGATCGATTATCCCGCCGGTCACAAGGTCGGCTCGATCGTCATCGACACGCCGAACCATTATCTTTATCTCGTCACCACCCCGGGGCACGCCATTCGCTATGGCATCGGGGTCGGGCGCCCCGGATTCACGTGGTCCGGATACAAGACCATCACCCGCAAGGCGGAATGGCCGGGCTGGACGCCGCCGGCCGACATGCTCAAGCGCCGGCCCGATCTGCCTCGCCATATGGACGGGGGGCCGGACAATCCGCTCGGCGCCCGCGCGCTCTATCTCGGCTCATCGATGTATCGCATCCACGGCACCAATCAGCCCTGGACGATCGGCCAGAACGTCTCCTCCGGCTGCATAAGGATGATGAACGACGACGTCATCGACCTCTATAACCGGGTCCATGTCGGCGCGCCGGTAGACGTGCTGTAAACGCAAAGTCGCGAAAAGAAAAAGGCGGGCCTTGGCCCGCCTTTTTCTTTTGCGCTGATGGGAAAGTGCGCTGATGGAAAGGCTCAGGCGGTCGCCTGAACTTCCGCAGCTTTTTTGGCGATTTCGCGCTTGAGCTTCAAGGCGCCGGCCGACAGCTCGGCGTCGCGGGCCTTGAGCAGGAAAGCGTCGAGGCCGCCGCGATGCTCGACCGAGCGCAGGGCGGCGGCGGCGACGCGCAGGCGCACCGAACGCTTGAGCGAATCCGAGATCAGCGAGACATTGACGAGGTTCGGCAGGAACCGCGTGCGGGTCTTGTGGTTGGAGTGGCTGACGAGATTGCCCGTCTGGACGGCCTTGCCGGTCAATTCGCAACGGCGGGACATGGAACTTCCTTTCGACTCGTATATTCGCCGGCAACAGGCGAAGCCGGCTCGCGCCGGAATTGATAAGCCTTTCGGCCGAAATTCGTGAAACCGCCGCCTCGCCCGTCGCAAAGAATGGCTCGCGCCATTGCAAACGACCCGACACCGCAGGAACTCGCATTCCGCGTCAGACGGTTCATGGAGGCGCGTGTATAAGCGAGCGGACCCGAAAGGTCAAGGCCGGAAAAGGCGGAAACGGCCCGAAACCGGCGCTTTCCGCCGCTCCGCTCGCGAATTCGAACATCACGAATCTGAACGACGAAAAATGGTCGGAGTGAGAGGATTCGAACCTCCGACCCCCTCGTCCCGAACGAGGTGCGCTACCAGGCTGCGCTACACTCCGACTTTTGCTGCGGGGAGCCCCGCCGCATTCTGGAATCTTCGCGGCGTTTTTTGCGAAAAACCGGGTCCACTTTTCGCGCGCCGCTCCAGAGGCCCGCCTTATAGCGGCGCCGAAGGATCGCGGCAAGAGGCTTGGGCCGGCTTTATGCAATTTCGAAAAGGGTGGGAAATCGCGGGCAAGACATTTGTCGGCGTCACGGCCTCGCCATTATATTCTGGCGCCATTTGCAACGAATCACTTCGGCGCGCCGGCTGTCCGCTCCCCGCGGCGGCGCGACCGGCGCAAATCTGTCCAGTCTCAAGAGCTGCTCCCATGAAAGGTTTCGTTTCCCGCAGCCTCGCCCTTTTCGGCGCGACGCTTGCGGCCGCAGCGCCGGCCGGCGGGACGGCCATGTCCGAGACCATGCACGCGAATTATCGCGTCTCGCTGATCGGCGTGCCGATCGGCGTCGCCGTCGCCAACGCTTACGTTGCGCAGAGCCATTACAAGGTCGCCCTCAATGTGCGGCTCACCGGCGTCGCCGCGTGGATCGCCAGCCTGCGCATGGCGCTGGCTTCCTCGGGCAGCTATCAGGATGGCGAATTGTCCCCCTCGGGCTACGCCACCATCGCCTCCAATTCGCGCGAGACCCGCACCCTGCGCATGGCGATGAGCGAACGCGCCGTGCGCCAGATTCAATATTCGCCGCCCTGGTACGACGAAAACAATCCCGACCGGGTGCCGCTGACCGAAGCGAGCAAGCACAATATCATTGACCCGCTCTCGGCCTTCATCATGCCGGCGCCGGCAGGCGAAAGCGCCGTCGGCCCGGCCGCCTGCAACCGCCGCGTTCCCGTGTTCGACGGCTATACCCGCTTCGACATCGCCCTCTCCTATGTCGAGGTGAAGGAAATCAGCACGCGCGGCTATTCCGGGCCCGTGACGGTCTGCGCCGCGCGCTATATCCCGATCGCCGGCCACAAGCCGGACAACAAGTCGACCCAGTTCATGGCTAACAACAAGGACATGAACATCTGGCTCGCGCCCGTTCCCCATATGCCGCTGGTTGTTCCCTATCGCGTCTCGCTGATGACCATGGCCGGGACCGCGGTCATCGAAGCCTCGGAGCTGCGCTTCGCGCCCTGATCCGGAATCGGTTGACAAGACACGCCCGAGGAGTCCGTCGCGCCTCGCCGCGCCGCCGCCGCGCGCGACGCGGCGATTCAAACACTGGGGCCTGTCGCCGCTTTGGCGCCCATATATAGCGCGAACAAAGAAGGACTCCCTCGGGGTCAGCGATTCGGGCGCGATTCGTTCGCGCAAGGTTCGGCTCCTTAACGGCCGGCCGCCACGCGGCCAAACATCACATTGATTTAAAATGATAATTATTTTGCGCCGCCGTCCCGGAATGAAACGGCCGTAAAGATTCGCGGCAAGCGGCCGCCGGCAGACCATGCGGCGGTCCTTTTTGCCCCGACCGGCAAATCTTCTATGGAATTCGCGCGGCCATTCCCTTTATTAAGGATCGCAAGCCCAAGTGGGGCTATGTCTTCGCCGCAGGTTGGTTCGATCCGCAACGCCCCTCGCCCGCGCCGAAGCTCCCATCCGGAGCCTTTGGCATGAACTCGCCAAGAGCCCTCGCCGCCCCCCGCGCGGCCGAGGCGGCGCGAAACGTCGCCCAAAAGGCCGCGATGGCGAATGTCGCCGCGATTCTCGGCCCGACCAACACCGGCAAGACCCATTTCGCCATCGAGCGCATGCTCAGTCATTCCGGCGGCATGATCGGCCTGCCTTTGCGCCTGCTGGCGCGCGAGGTGTATAATCGCGTCGTCGCCAAGGTCGGGTCCGAAGCCGTCGCGCTCGTCACCGGCGAGGAGAAGATCAAACCCAAAAATCCGCGCTATTGGGTCTCGACCGTCGAGGCCATGCCGCGCGACCTCGAACTGCCCTTCGTCGCCATAGACGAGATCCAGCTCGCCGCGAGTTTCGACCGCGGCCATGTTTTCACCGATCGAATCCTCAACCGGCGCGGTACGCAAGAAACCCTGCTGATCGGGGCCGCGACCATGCAGGAGGCGCTGGAGCGCCTGCTGCCGGGCGTAAGAATCCATTCTCGCCCGCGCCTCTCGCAACTGACCTTCGCCGGCGACCGCAAAATCGCCCGCCTGCCCCGGCGCAGCGCCATCGTCAGTTTTCGCGCGGAAGACGTCTACGCCATCGCCGAATGGATCCGCCGCCAGCGCGGCGGCGCGGCGGTGGTGCTCGGCGCTTTGTCTCCGCGCACCCGCAACGCCCAGATCGACCTCTATCAGAACGGCGACGTCGATTATATCGTCGCCACCGACGCCATCGGCATGGGCCTCAATCTCGACGTCGATCACGTCGCCTTCGCCGCCGACCGCAAATTCGACGGCTATCAGCACCGCCGGCTCAATCCGGCCGAATTCGGCCAGATCGCCGGCCGCGCCGGGCGCCACACCCGCGACGGCACATTCGGGACCAGCGGCCGCTGCCCGCCCTTCGATGAGGAACTGGCGGCGATGATCGAATCGCATGCCTTCGACCCTGTCCCGCTGTTGCAATGGCGCAACGCCGCACTGGATTTTTCAAGCATCGAATCGCTGATCGCCTCGCTCGACGAAACGCCCGGCTTGCCCGGCCTCTCGCGGGCTCCGGTCGCCGAGGACCAGGTCGCGCTCGAGGCCGCCGCCCGCGACGAGACGGTTCGGCGCAACGCCAAGACCCGCGCCGATGTTGCGCGCCTGTGGGACGTCTGCCAAATTCCCGATTATCGAAAGACGTCGCCCGCCGCCCACGCCGATCTGGCGATGACGGTGTTTGGCTTCGTCGTGCGCGCCGGGCGTATCCCCGACGACTGGTTCGCGCGCCAGATCGCGAGCGTGGACCGCACCGACGGCGACATCGACGCCCTTTCGGCGCGCATCGCCCAGGTGCGGACCTGCGCCTTCATCGCCAACCGGAATGACTGGTTGAGCGATCCAGAGCATTGGCAGGGCGTCGCGCGTCAGGTAGAGGACAATCTGTCCGACGCCTTGCACGCACGTCTGACCCAGAGATTCGTCGACCGGCGCGCCAGCGTGTTGATGCGCCGCCTGAGAGAGAATGCGATGTTGGAAGCCGAAGTCACAGCGACGGGCCAGGTCATGGTAGAGGGTCATCATGTCGGCTCCCTACAGGGGTTCTGCTTCACGCCCGACCCCCAGGCCGAGGGCGAGGAGGCGAAGACCCTGAACGCGGCGGCGCAAAAAGCTCTCGCCACCGAGATCGAGGCCCGGGCGCGGCGCGTGCACGAGGCGGTGGACGAGGCTTTCGTGCTCGCCCATGACGGGATCATCCGCTGGCTTGGCGAGCCGGTCGGACGGATCGCGGCGGGCGACCATATTCTGAAACCCCGGTTGCGGCTGATCGCCGACGAGCATCTTTCCGGCGCCCAGCTCGAAATGGCGCAGAACCGGCTCGACCTGTGGCTCGCCCAGCATGTGAAGAAAATGCTCGGCGCTCTCGAAGATCTGGAGATCGGCGACGGCCTGGAGGGCGTCGCGCGCGGGGTCGCCTTCCAGATCGGCGAGGCGCTCGGGGTGCTGGAGCGCTCGCGCGTCGCCGACGAGATGAAGACCCTGCCGCAGGACGGCCGCGCCGCCTTGCGCAAGTTCGGCGTGCGCTTCGGCGCCTATCACCTCTATCTCCCGGCCTTGCTGAAGCCCGCCCCGCGCGCGCTGGCCGCGCAGCTCTGGGCGCTGAAGCACGGCGGGCTGGAGACCGTGAAGGGCATTGACGAGGTCGCCCATCTCGCCTCATCGGGCCGCACGTCGTTTGCCGCCGACGCCTCGATCAATCGCGGCCTCTATCGCGCCGCGGGTTTTCGCGTCTGCGGCGAGCGCGCGGTGCGGGTGGATATTCTCGAACGTCTGGCCGATTTGATCCGGCCCGCCATTTCCTATCGTCCCGGGGTCACGCCCGGCGATCCGCCACCCGGCGCGGCCGATGGCGAGGGTTTTGTCGTCACGGTGGCCATGACCTCGCTCGCCGGCTGTTCCGGCGAGAGTTTCGCGAGCATTCTCAAGTCGCTGGGCTATGCGAGCGAGGCCCGGCCCGGCCCCGCGATCACCGTCGCGCTGCTGCCCAAGGCGCCGACCGAGCCGATCAAGCCGCCGACGGAGCCGATCGAGCCGGCGACCGGGGAAGCCGCGCCGGCGGAAGCGGCTGAAAGCGCCGAAGCCGAGACAACCGAAGCAGAGCCCGCCGAAACGCTGGCGGCGGTTGAGACGCCGGCCCCGGAAGAGGCGGCGACCGAGAACGAAGCTCCATCTCCCGCCGAAGCCCCGCAAGAGCCCGCGCCCGAAGCCGAGGCCGCCGCCGCGCCCGAAGCCGAGGCGGCCCCCGCCGAGGAAACCCCGCCGGCCGACGAGTCTGCGTCCGCCGGCGAGACGGCAACGGTCGCCGAAGCGGCTTCCGCCGCAGAGGCCGCGCCGGACGAGGAAGCCGCTGCCATTGAAGAAGCCGCTCCTGCCGAGGAAGCCGCCCCCGCCGAGCCGGTCATGATCGAGGTCTGGCGGCCGCAGCGGCATCAGGGCCGGCGACGCGAACAGGATCAGCGCCAGCCGCGTCGCCATGGCGGGCGCGGTTTCGCCGGCCGTCCGCAGGGCGCGCCCGGCGAAACCGCGACGGCCGAAGGCGCGTCCCCGGCCCCGGAGCGCACGCGCCGGCCCGAGGGCGGCAAGCCGCGTTTCGAGGGCAGGCGCGAGGGCGGCAAATTCGAGGGCAGGTTCGACGGCAAGCGGCGCGACGACCAGCGCAACGGCGACCGGCCGGTCCAGCACGAAAAACGGCCGCAGCGCGAAAGGCGGGCCGATCCGGATTCGCCTTTCGCCAAGCTCGCAGCCCTCAAGGCCGAGCTTGAAGCCCGCAACAAGAAGAGCTGACCTGAGCTCGCTGTTGCATTTTTGCGCTGCGGCGCCGGTATTTTTGCCGGTTGCCGGGCCATTCCGGCATGGTTAATGCTTCATTTAGGAAGCTGGGTCCATCTTCGGGGGAATGCGTCTGGGCGGGTCCACTCATGTTTGAAAGGTTGCGGCGGTTCATCGATGACCTGACCGGCTCCGAACCCGTCGAACGGGATTTCGGCGAAAGCGAGTTGCGCGTCGCCGCCGCGGCTTTGCTCGTCCATGTCGCCGAAATCGACGGCTTTTTCACCGATTCCGAAAAGCGCGCGCTTCTCCTCCTGCTCCAGCAGCGTTTCGGCCTCGACGTCGACTCCGCCGAACGCCTGCTGGCCGAGGCGCGCGAACGTGACCGCGAATCGGTCGATCTTTACGGCTTCACCTCGGTTCTGAAACATTCGATGAGCGGGCCTGACCGCCGCCGGCTGGTCGAGATGATGTGGAACATCGCTTATGCCGATGGCGCAGTGCAGGAATTCGAGGAAAACATCATTTGGCGGGTCTCCGAACTGCTCAACGTGCCGTCGTGCGAGCGCCTCGCCATGCGGCGCAAGGTCCGCGAGGAGCAAGGCTGCGACCCCGACGCGCCGGGACCGTGGGACCTCGATGCGCCGGCCACAGCTGAGGTCAAGCCATGAGCGCGCGAAAGGTCATGCTGATCACCGGCGCTTCGGGCGGCATCGGCGCCGATCTCGCCCGGGTCGGCGCCGTGAAGGGCCATGACCTCGCGCTGGTTGCGCGCAACCGCGCCGCGCTCGACGCTTTGGCCGACGAAATCGCGGCGCTTCCTGGGCAGAAAAACCCCCGTCCCCTGGTTTTCGATCTCGACCTGAGCCAGAAGGACGCCGCCAAATCCCTCGCCGCCGCTTTGGATGAGGCGGGCGCGAGCCCGAACATTCTGGTCAACAACGCCGGCTATGGCGCGCTCGGTCCCGCCGCCGAGGGCGATCTCGCCGAACAATTAGGCATGATCGACCTGAATATCCGCGCCTTGACCGAATTGAGCCTCATCTTTGCGCCAAAACTCAGCGAGACGAAGGGCCGGCTGCTCAATGTCGCCTCCATCGTGTCCTTCATGCCGGGACCGGGCATGGCGATCTATTACGCCAGCAAGGCCTATGTTCTATCCTTCACCGAGGCGCTCTCGGTCGAATTTGCGCCGCGCGGCGTCTCCGTCACCGCCCTGTGTCCCGGCGCGACGCCGACCGGCTTCCAGAGGCGGGCGCGCTTCTCGGACAGAATGCAGAAGCAGGTTTTCGTCGGCGCGCTCACGTCGCCCGAAGTCGCGAGGATCGGCTATGACGGGATGATGGCGGGAAAACGGGTCGTGATTCCCGGCCTTTTGAACAAATTGATGATCAGGGCCATGACTTTCATCCCCAAACCCGCCATTCTGGCGCTGGTTGGGTCGCTGCAACTGCGCCGCGCGGACAAGGAGGCCTCCTGAACATGCCATCGTCCGCCAACCCGTTCACGGCGCCGTCGCGCAAACCCGTGCTGATCGTGCTGCACGGCGAGCACAGTTCGCCCGGTCGGATCGGCCGGCTGCTGCGCGAACTGGGCGCCCCGCTGGACATCAGACGCCCGCGTTTCGGCGATCCCCTGCCCGAAACCATGGCCGATCATTCCGGGGCGGTGTTCTTCGGCGGGCCGATGAGCGCGAATGACGAGGAAGACTGGCTGAAGCGCGAGATCGACTGGATCGGCGCGCCGTTGAAGGAGCAAAAGCCCTTCCTCGGCATCTGCCTCGGCGCGCAATTGCTGGCGCGTCATCTCGGCCACAGGGTCGAAAGCCATCCAGAGGGCCGGGTCGAGGTCGGCTATTATCCTATCCGCCCGACCCAGCGCGGCCATTCTCTCTGCGACTGCGCCTTCCCGACAAGAGTCTATCAATGGCACCGCGAGGGCTTCGACTGCCCCAACGGCGCCGTCCTCCTCGCGGAAGGCGAGGATTTCGAGGCCCAGGCGATCCAGGTCGGCGACAAGGCCTTCGGCTTTCAGTTCCACCCCGACGTCACCTACGCCATGATCTGCAAATGGACGGTGACGGCGCTCGAGCGCATGGAGCAGCCCGGCGCCCAGAAGCGCGAGCGCCATATCGACGGCTGGTTCCAATATGACGGCGCGGTGGCGCGCTGGACTTCGGCCTTCCTGAGCCGTTGGCTCGGGCCAGCCGATTGCGCCGGCCGCGCCTTCGCGGCGGCCGAATAGGCGCTCAATTCGCCATATCCAATGTCCAGAACACCTTGTAGCGCGATTTCGGATTATAGGCGGCGGCGATCCCCATCCTTTTCATCCCCGGCGCCAGCAGATTGGCGTTGTGCGGCGGCGACTGGCGCCAGCCGGAAAAAGCCTCGGCCATCGTGTCATAGCCGGCCGAGACATTCTCCACCGCCTTGTTTTTCTCATAGCCGGCGCGATCCAGCCTTTGGGTGAGCGTGCCGCTCAGTTCGTGGCTGAGCTTGTCGCGCGCAGCCATGGCGTCGGACTGCGCCTTGGCCTGCGCCGTCAGGCCGGGATCGATCGTCACGTCGCTCAGGCCATGGTTGCGGCGATAAAGCGAGATCATGTCGCGCGCCGCCCTGACGTCCAGCGTCGCGCCGGGCTCGGCCATGGATTGGAACAGGCCGGCCTCGGGCCTGGCGGGCGGCGCGGTCTCGGCGCAGCCGGCAAGCAGCAGGCAGAAAGGGGCGGCGGCAAGGGCGAAGCGGACGGCGGGAAAAGAAAGACGAGGCAAGCGCGGCGCTCCGGTCAAAAGCGAGTGGCAAGGAAGTCGGCGAAAAGGATTAAGCTTTGCTTTCGGAGCGCCGATCGAAATAGCGGTCGAGCATCGGCTCGATATGGGGCAGGCTCACATTCATCTCCGGCGTCGAACCCGTCATGCGGATCCCGCTTTCCGCGAGGCGGCTGAAAATGGCGAACAGCAGATCGCTCTTCACCCGCCCCGTGCGCTCGACATTCTCGACAAAGCAGATCAGTTCGAAATCGAGCGAGTTCAGGCCGAGATTGGTGAACAGAACCGTCGCCGCCGGGATGCCGACGACCTCCTCATGCGATTTGGCGACGTCGAGCAACGTCTCGCGGACTTTTTCGGGCTCGGAACCCCAGAGGACCTGAATCGGGATTTTGACCCGGCCGATCCGATCGCCGCGCACGTAATTCTTGACCACCCCGGTCATGATATTGCCGTTGGGCACGATCATGGTCGCGCGGTCGAAGGTTTCGATCTCAGTGGCCCGGACGTTGATGCGACGGACATAGCCCTGGTCGTCGCCGATGACCACCAGATCGCCGACCCTGATCGCCCGCTCCCACAACAGGATCAGGCCGGAGACGAAATTATTGACGACCGATTGCAGGCCGAGGCCGATACCGACGGACAGCGCGCCGGCGACCAGCGCCAGCCTTTCGAGATTGATGCCGAGGAACGCGACCGCGAAAAGCAGCGACAGCAGAACGCCGATATAGCCGATGCTGACGCGGATCGAGGCCTTGAGGCCCTGGTCGATCTGGGTCAGCGGCAGATATCTCTTCTCGAGCCAGTTCTGAATCGCGCTGGTGACCGTATAGCCCAGCGCGAACAGCGCGAGCGCGACGAGCAGGCTCCAGGGCGAGATGGTGACGCCGCCAATCTTGAAGCCGAAAAAGGCGGATTTCATCGCTCCGACCATGTCGTGCGACTGCAGGCCCCAGGGCGCGATCACCAGCAAGGCGGCGACGGCGTAGAGCGTCAGCGAGACGACGCCGGAAAGCAGCGCGCCGATCTGCGCCAGGCTCTCCCGGCGCAGGCCGATGCTGGCGATGAGCGCCCGACTCAGCCGCGAATTCGGCCCGAAGGCGCCCTCCAGCCCTTCCGACGCCAGCTTCAGAAACAGGAACAGCAGGCTGATGATGAGCGCCATCCAGGCGATCTGGTCGACCAGGAAGGAGGACAAAGCCACATAGCCCAGGAGATCGGCGCCGATGACCGCGATGGTCGCCGCCCAGGCGGCGAAACGGATCGGCGGCCACCACGGGCTTTCGTCCACGAGATTGCCGGGGCGGCCGCTGGGGCTTTCTTCCACGTCCGGCGCGGCGACGATGCCATAGAGGCCGCGCGTCAGGGCGAGACCGACGAGAAGAGCGAAGGTTCCTCGCGCCGCGACCGACACCGGCAGCGCGGAGCCAACTGTCGCGTCGAGCGCCTCGAACAATTTTCCGAGCGTGATCAAGGTGATGACGACCAGAATGAGGTTCATCAGGCGCCGGGCGACCCGGTCGCTGAGATCGACCGGCCGCCATTTCGGGCGGTTTGGCGCGAGCAGCGCATTGCCGATCCCGACCGCGAGCGCGAACTCGACGACGCCGCGGAACAGGGCGGCGGACAAGCGCCTGAACTCATCCCCGCCGAGGCCGAACCAACGGGCAAGCGCGAAAAACCCCATCGCGCCGCCGACCGGAATGATGGCCACCGCCGCAGCCGTCCACAAAGCGGCCGCCGCCTTCTGCCATTCGCTGGGCGTCCGCCCCGATCTCTCGCGTGGAATGACCCGGCGCGCCAGCAGAGTCGCAGCGACGATCGCGACGATCAGGGCCAGCAGGGACAAGCCGAACATCCAGGCGTTCCGCCACGCCAGGGCCTCCGAGGCCTGGCTCACGAAATCCATCAAGACGCCGTGCGCGGCGGAGAAGCCGCGCGGCGCTTCGCCCGCCACGCTCATCCACAATTTCGGCGAAGCGATGCTGGATGAGGCCTGGAAGACGGAATTGGCGAAGAGGGTGCGGCGGCGTTCGGCGATTTGCGAGGCGATCTGATCGACCCGCAACTGCGCGAGATTGGCCCGCTTGATGAGATCGTCGCGCGACGTGAAGAGCTTTTGCTGATCGTCGCGCTCTTTGGTGACCGCCGGATCTTCCGGCGCGGCGCTGGGATTGGCCTTGAGATCGGGCGGCTTGCCGAGCTGGTCGAGCCGCGCCTTGACCGCCGCGAGCTTGGGCGCGACTTCAGCGATGACGGCCTGAATTTGCGCCGAGATCGGATCGAGCGCCCCCCGCAGCTTGATCAGTTCGCCATCGGTCAGGCTGTCGCCGACGATTTGGGCCTCGATCTTGTCAAGGCTTTGCTTGACCGAGTCGAGGCTCTTGGCCGGATCGACCGGCGCCGGCGCTTCGGTGGCGGCCGGCGCCGCCGTATCCGCGCTCCAGGTGGGAGCGACCGCTCCGCCCATAAGCAATGCGGCCAAGAGCGGCGCCAGCAGGACGCGGGAAAGAAAGCGCGTCACGTTGAACTCCAATTCGTTTCGCCGCGCGAGAATGGCCGGAAATCAGCCCAAATCATGGCGCTCCCGACCTTTGTCCAGCCGGCGCGGGCGGATCGGCGTAAGCGTGGCTCGTTCCGCGCCAATCTTCAACCCGCCACGCCTCGCCGTCGCGCCGCCAGTAATTCGGCCCCGCCGGCGCCTTGCCGCGCCCGCCGGGAATATCGACGACATAAACAGGCTGGCAGAGACCTGATATCCGTCCGAGCAGGGCGCGGACCAGCGCCCGCCCTTCCTCGAGCGGCAGGCGCAAATGCGACGTGCCCGGGGCGAGATCGGCGTGATGCAGGTAATAGGGTTTTACCCGGTTCTCGACGAAAGAGCGCATCAAGGCGGAAAGCGTTTCGACATTATCGTTCACGCCGCGTAACAACACGGTCTGGCTGACCATCGCAATGCCCGAATCGACCAGCCGGGCGATCGCCGCCCGCGCCTTTGGCGTCAATTCGCGCGGATGATTGACGTGGAGCGCGACATAAACGGTTTTATCGGAGGCGCGCATCGCCGCGATCGCCTCCTCGGTCACCCGCTCCGGAGCGAGCGCCGGGACGCGCGAATGGAACCGCAGGATTTTGACGTGATCGAGCTTGCGCAGCCGCGCCGAAAGTCCGGCGAGACGGCGCGGCGAGACGGCGAGCGGGTCTCCGCCGGTGACGATCAGCTCCCAGATTTCCTCATGCGCGGCAAGATAGGCAAAGGCGGCGTCGAGCGCCGCTTCGTCGAGCAGACCTTCCGTGCCGGCGCCGACGCGCTCGCGACGGAAACAGAAGCGGCAATAGACCGGACAAAGACTGGTCAGTTTCAGCAGAGCGCGGTCGGGATAGCGATGGATCAGGCCTTTGACCGCCTCATGGGCGTCGTCGCCGATCGGATCGGCGCGCTCGTGAGGCAGAATGGTCAGTTCGGCGGCGTCGGGCAGGAATTGCCGGCCGAGCGGATCGTCGCGCCGCTCGATCAGGCCCGCGACATCCACCGGCACGGCGACGCTGTAACGCGCCGCGACCTTGGCGAGACTCTCGATCTCACTCGCGCCGGCGAAGCCGGCGGCGACCAGGTCCTCGGGCCGCGTCAGGGTTTTCTGGCTCATGTTTCGGCTCATGGCGCCTTGACTTCTGGCGCGGCGACCGGCGCCCACAGGACGTCCTCGATATGGTCCGCCCCGGTCGCGAGCATCACGAGCCGGTCGAGGCCGAGCGCGCAGCCGCTCGCCGGCGGCATGAAAGCGAGCGCTTCCAAAAAATCCTCGTCGATCGGAAAAGACGAGCCGTAAATGCGCGCCCGCTCCGCCATATCGGCCTCGAAGCGGCGGCGCTGTTCGACCGGATCGGTCAATTCGCCAAAGGCGTTGGCCAGTTCCACGCCGCAGCCATAGAGTTCGAAACGCTCGGCGAAGCGCGGGTCCTCCGGCTTGCGCCGGGCGAGCGCCGCCTCGCTCGCCGGATAGTCGATGAGCGCGGTCGCGCGGCCGTGGCCGAGATTTTTCTCGATTTTTTCCGACATGATCTTGCTGAACAGGTCCGACCAATGATCGTCGGCGCTCACCCGGACGCCGAGCCGCGCGGCCTCCCGCGCCAAGCCGTCGCGATCGTCGAGCAGGGCAGGCAGATCGACGCCGGCATGGCGCGCAAAGGCTTGCGTCACGGACAAAATTTCCGGCGCGGCGCGGGGATCGAGCCGCGAACCGCCAAAGCGAAATTCGCATGCGTCCGCAGCCTCGGCCGCGAGGTGAAAAAGCGCCGCGCAATCGTCGATCAAGACGCGATAGGGCGTCTCGGCGCGATACCATTCGAGCATGGCGAATTCGGGATGGTGCAGCCTGGTCCTTTCGCCGTTGCGGAAGACATGGGCGAGCGAAAAGATCCGCCGCTCTCCCGCGGCAAGCAATTTCTTGCAGTCGAATTCAGGCGAAGAATGCAGGTAATAGGTCGTCGGCGGCGCGCCGAGGGGCTCGAAACGGGTGGCGAAACCCGCTATATGGGTCTCGTTGCCGGGCGAGACCTGCAGGGCCGACGGCTCGATTTCGACGAAATCCTCGCGCTCGAACCAATTGCGCGCCGCCTTGACGATTCTTGCCCGCGCATGCAGGCGGGTCCGCCGCGCGTCAAAAAATTCCGGCGCCCAGAAGGCGGTCTGTCGCGCCATTCGCGCCATTGCTCCGTCGAGGTGACAAAAAACTGGCTTTGCGGCGGCGATTGAGTATAGGTGTCGCCGCAAGCTTCAAGAAAGGTCCATAGACCCGACAGCCCGTCCCTTCAACCGGCGCGGCGGGCGTCGCTGCAAGGAAACCGACGCGTGAGAATCATCGCCAGCAACGTCCGCAAAGGCAATATCATCGAGCATGAGGACGGCAACCTCTACGTCGTGCTGAGCGCCGAAAGCTTTTTCCCCGGCAAGGGCACGCCGACGACCCAGATTGACATGCGCCGCCTGTCCGACGGCAACAAGACCTCGGTGCGTTACAAGACGACCGAACAGGTCGAGCGCGCCCATGTCGAGGACATGAATTTCAGCTATCTCTACCAGGATGGCGACGGCTACACCTTTATGAATGACGAGAATTACGAGCAGGTGATCGTGCCGCCCGACGTGATTGGCGAACAGGCCGCCTATCTGCAGGAAGGCATGAAATGCATCCTGTCGATCTTCAACGGCCAGGCCGTGGCGATCCAGCTTCCCACCCGCGTGACCCTCGAAGTGATCGAAACCGAGCCGGTGGTGAAAGGCCAGACCGCCTCATCCTCCTACAAGCCGGCCAAAATGGACAATGGTCTGCGCGTGATGGTCCCGCCCCATATCGGCGTCGGCGCCCGCATCGTCGTGCTCACCGAGGACAATTCTTACGTCGAGCGCGCCAAGGACTGAAACAGGTCCTGAAAAGCGGAACCAACGTTGCGGAAACGATTATCCACGAACAAGAACTTCAGCGGGGGCCGGGCATTCGTCCGGCCCCCGTTTTGGTGTGCGCCGTTCAGCGCTGGTAGAAGCCCGGCACGCCGAAATTGCCCGGCAGGAGCCAGTCGCCGAAACTGTCGTTGCGATAGGTGCCCCCCGGCGCCGGGGACGGATGTTTGATGTTGCCCGCATAGCGGTCCTGGCTGTCGACCGGCACGACATTGCCGGGATCGAGAAAGCTCCGCTTGGTCACGGTCAGTTCGGCGGCGTGCGCATCCGTCTGCACCCGAGACGTGGGCTGGCGGCTCTTGTGCTTGCTGGCGGCCTCTGCGCTGGCGCTGACCAGCGCGCCGGAGGCGAGCGCAAGAATGAAAAGGGACGTGCGACGCATGTTGGGCTCCTGACAGATGACGCCAATCTAACGCTTCGGCGCGGCAAGCGATAGCGAATCGGCCTAAAAAAAACAAAATCCGGTCCCGCGCGGCTTTCCTGCAACCATTCCTATCGCGCCCGCCGCCGCGCCGCCCCCGCCTCGGCGCAACCCGGACGGCCACGCGCCTCGGCGACGGCGAAGAAGTCGCGCAGAGGCTTGTCGTCTCCAGCCGAAACCAGATCGAGCCGGTTGACGAGGCAGGCGAGTTCGCCGGCGCTGAAGGGCGCGTCGCCCGCCCCGCAGGCGAAGCCGGCGATGGTCAGACCGGGCGGCGCGACGTTGAAGCGGAAGCCCCGGCAATTGTCGCGCGCCTGCCGGCCCTTGCGCATGGCCATGGCCGCCGTCTCGAAATCGCCGAAACGGGTGGTCCGGGCCGCAGGCGCGTCGGCGCTATCGATGCTGATGCTGACCGCGGCGGCGCGCCGCGCCATATCAACGAAGAAGGGCGGCGCGGCGACTCTTTCCGTCCCGTGGCGATAGACCGCGAGCCTTACGAAAGGCTCCTTGCCGGCGAAATCGCCAAAGGTGAGAAAATCCTCTCGTCCGCCGCCCGGCGAATGACGCCGCGCCTCGTAGACGAGCTTTTCGTCGGCGACGAGCGGCGCGGCAAGATCATAGTACTCGAAGGGCTTCGAGATTTCGGCCCAGCTCGGGCGCGGCGGCGCGGTCTGCGCGCCAACGGTCGCCTGGACCCCGGAATCGCTTGTCGTGCGCGGCCACTGGGCGAGAAAGCCGGCCGCGGCGAGAATCGCGAGGCCGACGGCGGCGATTTTGAGAATCGGCGCGCTATGCGCCAGAACGAAGCGAAAGACCGGCCGCAGGACCAGGCTGACCCGCCAGAGCGCCTTGCCCGCGAGGAAAATAGCCGACGCCGCGCCGTCGGCGGCGCTCGGCTTGTCGTCGACCGGCGGACGAGCGGCTTTCCGCGCCGCCATGGGGTGGAATTCCCGGCGATATTCATCGGCCAGTTCCGCCGCCCAAGCCTGTTCAAGACTCTCGTCGGGGCTTGCCGACGCCGCCGGCCTTTGGCTTGAACCGCGAAAAACGCGGGCGCTTTCCGTCGGCGCCGCGACGTCGCGGACATCCGGCGCCTCGGCGGGCCCGCCGCGATCGAGCCGCGCCTGAACGGCTTTGACCTCCCGGCGCCGCGCTTCGAAATCCGGCTCGCGCGCCTGGAACTCCGGCTGGCGCGCCCGGGCCCGGCGCGCGCGCAATTCGGCTTCGGCGCGCTCCAAAGCGCCTTGCGCCTCGGCCGGAGCGCCGAAAGCGCTCCTTTCGGCGCTGGGCGCGGTTGCGGGAACCGGCCGCAGGCGCGCGGCCAACAAGGCGAGGGCGGAGCGCAGAGACCCAATCTCCTCGATCGCGCGGCGGCGCAAGTCGAGACCGGGCCGACGCGCCGGAATCGGCCGGGATCCGGCCAATTCGCGCTCCACTCCATAATCCTTCGTTGGCGCGCCTTTTCGGCGAAGAACCGACATCCAATCTTTCGCGCGTTGCGTGATCAGCGCCGCTAAACTCGTATCGATACGCACGCCCCGCAATGGATTTTTCGGCGCCCTGACGACGCGGGACTTGTCCTGCTCGGCGAGCGAAGTCCGGACATAGGCGCGGAAATCGCTTCCGCGGCGGAAACTTGTGGTCGGCGGCATGACATTCCCTCGCGCTCAGTCGAGCGCATCACATGCCGTCAATTTGACGAGAATTGTTCGAGTCTTGTCTTACCGCGCCGCGGGCTTCTCGATTAACTATGAAAAAAAGGTTACCTCCAGCGCGCCTCCGGAAAATCCTTTGGCCACCCCGCTCACCAGCTGTCCCGGCGCGAAGCCGGCCGTGCGGACCGGGGTGAAATCCTCGGCGCGGCCCATGAAGCCGCGCTCGGTCAGAATGCGCAGGCTTCGCCCGGCCTGCGCCGCCAGATGGCGCGCCAAAGCCTGTTCTCCCGCTTCGCGCAGCCGCGCCGCGCGCGCCTTGATGGCAGCCGGCGCGACCGGTGGCATGCGCGCGGCCGGCGTTCCGGGGCGCGGCGAAAAGGGAAAGACATGAAGGAAGCTCAGCCCGCAGTCCTCGATAAGGGCAAGGCTGCGCGCGGCGGCGTCCTCGTCCTCGGTCGGAAAGCCGGCGATCAGATCGGCGCCGAGCGCGATGTCCGGGCGCAGACGGCGAAGCTCGGCGCAGAAGGCGACGCTTTCCGCGCGGCTGTGCCGCCTTTTCATCCGCTTCAAGATCAGGTCGTCGCCGGATTGCAGGGAGAGATGGAGGTAAGGCGCGAGCCGTTCCTCCTCGGCGAAGGCCGCCAGCAGATCGGCGTCGGCCTCGATGCAATCGATGGACGAGAGCCGCAGGCGCGGCAGGTCCGGCAATTCGCGCAACAGCAGCCGGACCAGCTTGCCGAGCTTCGGCGCGCCGGGCAGATCGGAGCCCCAGTAGGTGAGATCGACGCCGGTGAGCACGATTTCCTTGTGGCCGGTTTCGACGAATTTGCGCGCCTGTTCAAGCGCGGCTTGGGGCGTCACGGAGCGCGATCGCCCGCGCCCGGCCGGAATGACGCAGAAGGTGCAGTCATGGTCGCAGCCGTTCTGCACAGCGAGAAAAGCGCGGGTATGGCCCTCGATCGCCGTCAGAACCGGCGCCGGCTCATTGGCGCGCCGCGCGGCGTCGCTGAGAGGCGCGACATTGACCCGGTTCGGAAAATGGCTCCACGACAGGGCGCGGGTCTTTTCCGCATTGCCCATGACATGGGCGACTTCGGGCATGTCAGCGAACATTTCGGGCTCGATCTGCGCGGCGCAGCCGGTGACGACGATCCGCGCTTCGGGCCGTTCGCGCTTCATCCGGCGGATCGCCTGACGCGCCTGGCGGGTTGCTTCCGCCGTCACCGCGCAGGTATTGACGACGACAAGGCCGCTTTCGCCGCCCTGCGCCGCCAATTCGCGGACGGTCTGCGATTCGGCGAGATTGAGACGGCAGCCGAAGGTGACGACTTCGACCTTCTCCGTCATGCCGGCGCCGGCGCGAAAAGATCGGGCGTGAGGATTCGAGAGAATTCGACCTCCACCGGCCCGGTCATGACGACGTGATCGTCCGCCCGCCACTCGATGGCGAGATCGCCGCCCGGCAGCGAAATTTTCGCGCGGCGCCCGGTCAGGCCGGCGCGCGCGGCGGCGACCAGGGTCGCACAAGCCGCCGTGCCGCAAGCGAGCGTCAGGCCGGTCCCGCGCTCCCAGACTTTCAGCCGGATCGCCTCGCGCGAAAAAACCTGAGCGAGCGAAATATTGGCGCGTTGGGGAAAGATCGGGTCATGTTCCAGAACCGGGCCGATCGCGGCGAGATCGAAGGCCTCGATTTCAGGGACGAAGAAAATGGCGTGGGGATTGCCCATGCTGACGCAGGAGGCCGCGGGCAAGCCGAACCGGCCAAGTTCGACCCTTCCTGTGTCCGCGACCTCGCGGGCGAGCGGAATTTCCCGCCAGCCGAGCCGGGGCGGCCCCATATCGACAGAATAGGACAGCGCGCCCTCGCGCCGCACCGCCAAAGGCCCGGCGGAAGTGGCGAGCTGAAGCGCTTCCGCGCCCGAGAGTCCGGCGAGATAATGCGCGACGCAGCGCGTGCCATTGCCGCAGGAGGCGGAAAGCGAGCCGTCCTGATTATAGATGGTCATGAAGGCGTCCTGCCCCGGCGCCTGCGGGTCGGACAGGACCATGAGCTGGTCATAGGCGAGCCCCGGCGCGCGCGCCAGCGCCCGCGCGTCCTCCACGCGCGGCAGAAACCCGGCGCCGCGCAGATCGAGCACGAGAATGGCGTTGCCGGCCCCGTTCATTTTGACGATCTCGCGTCCCGCCAGGGGATGGCCGGGTGTGTCGATGGCGGAGGCGGCGGATAGATCGGTCATCAAACGGTCCGGGCGCGTTCATGTGCGGTTTAAGCGGAATATAGGAGAAAAGTCCAAGGACGGCCATAGAGCGGCGCGGCTCCGGGCGGTAGTATGGGCCGGCGCACGCCCGCGCGCTACGTTCAAGCGAGAGCTCACGAATGCGGATCGACAGAATGTTTTCAGGCGCGGCGCTGCTGCGGCCCATGATCTTCGCCCTTGCTCTCGTCGCGGCCTCCTTTCCGCTCGCGGCGCAGCAGCCCCCTGCCCCGGCGGCAAAGGCCGCAACTGCGCCCGAAGGCGCCAAGCCGGAGCCCGCAAAACCGGCGACGCCGGCGCCCGGCCCGGCCGTCGCGCCAAAAGGCGACATTTCCTCAAAGGACGGTTCGATCAAGGAAGAGAATGTCGCCGCCCGGCCCGTGATCGAAAGCCATGACGCGGCGGACTGGGAGGAAGGCTTCGCCAAGATCAACGAGGCGCTCGCCAAATTACGCGCCGCCGCGAAAAAGGCGGGGCTCAAGGAAAACGGCCGGCCCATGGCGGTCTTCACCGAAACCAACGACGGCGGCTTCAAATTCGACGCCATGATCCCGGTCGACGCCCAAGCCGGCCCCCAAGGCGGCCCCCAGGCCAACACCCAAGCCGGCGCCAAGCTCGACCTCGGCCCCGGAATTTCGCTCGCCCAGTCGCCGAGCGGCAAGGCGCTTCGATTTGAGCATCGCGGCGCCTATGACGACATCGACAGCACTTATGACGCCATCGCCGCCTATATGGACGCCAAAGGCCTCGAGGCGCGCGACCTCTACGCCGAGGAATATCTGACCGACGCCAAGGATTCGGGCGACATGAACGAACAGGTCGACATTCACGTCTTCCTGAAGTGACCGCCGCGTGGCGCGGCGGTCGGCCTCCGGTCAGAGTGTTTTTTGCAGGGACGCGGCGACGGCGTCGCCCATCGCTGAAGTGGAGATGGTTTGCGTCGCGTCGCCCTTGATGTCGGCGGTGCGCAGGCCCGCGGCGAGCACGTCGGCGATGGCCTTCTCGATCATGTCCGCTGCATGGCCGAGGCCGAAGGAATAGCGCAAGGCCATGCCGAACGAGCCGATCATCGCGATCGGATTGGCGATTCCCTTGCCGGCGATGTCGGGCGCCGAGCCATGCACCGGCTCATACATAGCCTTGCGCTTACCCTCAGCGTCGGCCTCGCCGAGCGAGGCGGAAGGCAGCATGCCGAGCGAGCCGGTCAGCATCGAGGCGACGTCGGACAGCATGTCGCCGAACAGATTGTCGGTGACGATCACGTCGAACTGCTTGGGCCAGCGCACGAGCTGCATGCCGAGGGCGTCGGCCAGCATATGTTCGAGCTTGACGTCGGCATAGGATTTCGCATGGACCTCGGCGACGACTTCCTTCCACAGCACGCCGGACTTCATCACATTGTGCTTTTCCGACGAGGTCACCTTGTTCGAGCGCTTGCGGGCGAGCTCGAAGGCGACCTTGGCGATGCGCTCGATCTCGAAAGTGTCGTAAACTTGGGTGTCGATGGCGCGCTTCTGGCCATTGCCGAGATCGATGATCTCCTTGGGCTCGCCGAAATAGACGCCGCCGGTCAATTCGCGCACGATCATGATGTCGAGGCCCTCGACGATCTCGCGCTTGAGCGCGGAGGCGTCGGCGAGCGCCGGATAGCAGACGGCGGGGCGCAGATTGGCGAACAGGCCCAGGTCCTTGCGCAGGCGCAACAGGCCGGCTTCGGGGCGGACGTCATAGGGCACATTGGCCCATTTCGGCCCGCCGACGGCGGCGAGCAGCACGGCGTCGGCGGCTTGCGCCCGCGCCATGTCGTCCTCGCCGATCGCCTTGCCATGGGCGTCATAAGCCGCGCCGCCGACGAGACCTTTCTCGAATTCGAAGGTCGCAACGCGCGCATCGGAGAGCACTTTGGCGACCTTTTCGACCTCGGCCGTGACTTCGGGACCGATGCCGTCGCCCGGCAACAGGAAAATTTTATAGCTCGCCATGATTCGCCTCGCGGTCGCGCGTTCTCCAAACGGCTGCTTTGCTACTCGCGAGGCCTGCCATTGGCAAGCGGCCTTGGCGGGGCGCCGGCGGGCCGAAACAAAATCCCGCGAGCGGGAGCCTCGCGGGATTTCGCCTGACGGGGAATCGGGCGGCGCGATCAGAAGGTGAAGCGCGCGCCGACCACCGGGGCCCAATTGGTCAGATAATTGAAGCCGAGCGCCGTGAGCTTGCCCGCGGGCGACACCGTGCCCCCGGCGATGCCGCCGTCCACCGTCGAAACCTCGAGGCCGCCATAAACGTCGAACCGTTTCGTAAAGTGGTAATCGGCGAAGGCCGAGGCGGCGTTGAGATCGCCCGCGCATTGCGCGGCCTTGCTGCTTTGGTTGACCGCGGTGATGCAGGTCAGGTTCTGGTAGTCCGTGCCAAATTGATTCTGGCTGACGTGATAATAGGCGCCGATCAGTTCGAGCTTGGAATTATAGGCATAGCGCACGCCGGCCCAAAACGTCTGCAAGATCTTGGGATGCGGGTAGAAGTTGTTATTGACCGAACTCAGTATATAGCCGCCCTCCTGGTTGGTCGCGCCGACGCCGACATTGTCGGACGGATTCTGCAGCTCGTCATGGGCATAGCCGGCGAAGAACTTGAATTGGTTCCAGCTGTATTTGGCGGCGAGTGCGAAGCCGACGTTGTCGGAGATCAGCGCTTGCAAGGTGTTGGCATTGTTCCCGGTCGAATTGACGACGATCCCGGAATTGCTGGTGAAGACGCTCGCGCCGGCGAGCTGCGCGGCGCTGAGCGGCGAATTGCCGCCCGCGATCACGACCGCGTCGTGATAGACGCCGCCCACCGCATCGATGTTCAAAGCGCCATAGGTTCCGCCGAGGTTGAACTGATAGGCGGTGTTGCTGGCCGGATAGCAGGTCTGAATCGCGCCGGCGACGGCGGGCCGCCCGACATAATTGCAGCCCCCATTTCCATCTGCGAATTTATACATCGCGCCGAAATGAACCGGACCATAGGTCACGCGATATTTCAGCGAATCGTCCCAGCGCGCGTCTTCGGTGGCGCCGAGGCCCTGAACGAACTGCCCGTTATAGGCGATCGGCGAGAAGGAATAGGCGGCGCCGGTCGGGTCGTAATTGACGACGAGATCGACCGAGAACGGCCGATGGCGGCCGAAGGTCAGCTCGCCGAAGGTTTTCGAGGACAGACCGACAAAGAGCTGATCGTTGAAGGCCTGACCGCCGCGGCCGCCGTCGCCGGAGAAGGAATAGGACTGGCGCGGCAGGCCCTGGTTCGACACCAAAGTTCCGGGCATGTTGGCGAGCTGGCCGGATTGCGGATTGATGCCGGTCGAGGCCATGAACACGCCGGCGAGGCCCGGCAGCAGCTCTTCCTCGCCCTTCACGCCGAGGGTGGTCTGGGAGAGATTGTTCTGCGCGACGCCCCAACGGGCGTGGTTGGTGTATTTGTTGATGAGAGACTGGCCCTCGTAGTTCTGGCCATTGTCCGGCAGGCCGTGGCTGACATAGCCGACGCCGGCGTCGATCGTGCCGAACACGGTGATGCCGTTCCAGGTCAGCGGTCCTTCCCCGTTGAGGAGGTCGCCCGAGGTCTTGCCCGCCTGCGCCAGGAAGGATTGCGGCGCGGGCGCCGCCGCATGCCGCCTTTCGACGGCTTTCGCCTGGGCAGCCTGTTTCCGCTCCAGCCGCTCAAGCCGCCGTTCCAGCGCTTCGTTCTGTTTCGCCAGCGCGGCGGCTTCCGCCTTCAACACGGCGACGTCGCTGGAGGGATCCGCCTTGGCCGCTCCGGCCGAGATCGTCACGGTCGAGGCCGCGACAGCGGCCAATACAATTCTCTTCATTAAGCTCTCCATTGCCGCGCCGCGCGCAAAGACCGCCTCCGACGCCGATATATGGAAACGCGAATATAGTGCGATATGCGCGCGTTAGATCGGTCAACCGATTGCTAGCAATGAATAATTACCATGGAAAGTCCTGAAATTCGCCACACCGAGGACCCATTGCCTGCCCGCTATGCAAAACCCCTTAAAGTTGAGGAATTTTTCGGCGACTCGGCGCCGCAAGCAACGTCAGGGAAAGTTTTCTGACTTCATGTAATAAATTTACCACATTGAAAAACGCGGCAACGCCTGCTGAAAACGGAAAATCCCGCGAGATCGCTCTCGCGGGATTTCGATTTTGAGTCTCGTCCCTTCCGGGCTTTCCGGGGAAAGCGCGATCAGAAGGTGTAGCGGACGCCGGCAGTCGGGGCCCAGTTGCTGGTGTAAAGATAGCCGGCCGCCATGCCGCCGCCCACCTGGGTCCACATCAGACCCGCGTAAGCGTCGAAGCGCTTCGTGAAGTGATAGTCGACATAGCCGGAGACGCCGTTCAGATAGCCCGAGCAATTGCCGGAGCGCGTGGCCCGGCCATAGTCGCACGTCAGGATCTGGGCGTTGGTGCCGAAGCCGTTCTGCAGCTCATGATAATAAGCCACGGTGAACTCGGTCTGGGCGTTGAATGCGTATTTGATGCCGCCCCACATTGTTTGCAGGATCTTGTCGTGCGGGAAGGCCGTGTTGCTGACGGAAATCACCGAATAACCGCCCTGGCCGATATTTGCGCCGATGCCGATCGGATCGCTCGGGTTCGAATAATGGTCGTTGGCGTAGCCGACATAGAACTTGAACTGGTTCCAGGTGTATTTGCCGGCGAGCATCCAGCTGGTGATGTCGGCGGCCGTGCCGGCCAGGTCGGGGCTCATGAAGTTCGGCAGGACCAGCGTGCCGACCGTGGTGTTGCCGACGCCGAGCGTGCCATAGGTGACCGCCTGGTTGAAGTGGCTGACCACGCCGTCCAGCTCGAACCCGGCATATTTGCCGCCGACATTGAACTGATAGCCGTCATTGGCTGTCTGCAGAGGCGTATAGAGGTTGCTGGCGGCCGCGCCGCCGCAATGGTTGGCGCCCGTGCCGCCGATGCAGGTGACTGCGCTGCCGGCGGTGCCGTCGACGAATTTATACAGGGCGCCGAAATGCACCGGACCATAGGTCAAGGTGTACAGCAGGGTATTGTCGAGGCGCCCGAGGTCGGTCATGCCGAGACCGGCGACCGGCGTTCCCGAATAGCCGATGACCGAATAGTTATAGGCGGCGCCGGCCGGGTCGTAATTGCCGAGCAGCGAGTTCGACAGCGACTTGTGACGACCGAAGGTCAACTCGCCGAAGGTCTTGGACGACAAACCGACATAGAGCTGGTCATTGAAGGCCTGACCGCCGCGGGTGCCGTCGGCGTTGACCGACTGGTTGGCGAGCGGCACGCCATTGTTGGAAACCTGCGAGCCAGGCGCATTGGCAAGCTGACCGGACTGCGGGTTGATGCCGGTCGAGGCATAGAACACGCCCGCCCAACCGGGGAGAATTTCTTCCTGGCCCTTGATGCCGAGGGTAGTCTGCGACAGACCGCTCGGCGCCATGGTCCACAGCGAATGATTGCCGAACTTCGACAGCAAGCTATTGCCGGCGTAGAAGTCGCTGCTGAGCGGCGCGCCGTGCGACGCATAGCCGATGCCGGCGTCGAACGTGCCAAAAATGGTGATGCCGTTCCAGGTCAGCGGGCCTTCGCCGTTGAGGAGCTGGCCCGGGACGTTCGAGGCCTGCGCCATGAAGGAGCCGGCGGACGGCGCGGCGGCAGGCGCCGGCTGGCGGGCGAGGATCGCCTGTTCCCTGGCCTGCTGCTTCTCGATCTTGCCCAGACGCTTCTCAAGCGCGGCGTTTTCCTTCTTGAGCGCCGCGGCCTGGGCCTTGAGAGCCTTCACCTCGCTCGCCGTCTGCGCGTTCGCGGCGCCGGCGGCAGAAAGGATCGCCGTCAAGGCGACCGCCGCCATCAATTTGGTTTTCATGCCCGTCTCCTTTGTGCGAGCCGCCGCGGCGCGGAGCGCCATCAGGAAGCTCATTCCAACAGACCGCGGCCCAGCCGCGGGTGTGAAATCTGATCACGAAGGCGTGATCGCCCTGCGATTGACTATCGATTATTGGGGAGGCGGGTGCTTGGCAATGGAGGCGAACGGAATAGAGGCGTTTTTTCGCCATAAAGATTCCATGTGTTGCGCTGACGCAATAGTTGACCCTTGGACCAAGGGCTTAATCCTGCGAAATTTGAAAGGTATATGAAAGCGCCAAGCATTGTGACGTTTTAATTCATGAAAGTGTCATAAAAGCCGAGCCATTCATCCAAAGATCGATTTTGGCAGGCAATAAAGCCTTCCGCCCGGCTCCGGCCGCGCGCGCCGCCTTGCCATGATCTATACGAACTTCTGTTACGTAACTATTTGCGAATTGGTCGCGAATGGGGCGCGGATAAGGCAAGAAACGCGGCTAGCGCCCCTGCGCGCCCTCAGGCGCCCTCAGAAATCCGTCCGGCTTCTGAGCGCCGCCGCCAGCGTGCCTTCGTCGAGATAGTCCAGCTCGCCGCCGACCGGAACGCCATGGGCGAGGCGGGTGCATTTCACATGGCAGGGGCCGAGAAGTTCGGTGATGAAATGGGCGGTGGTCTGGCCGTCGACCGTGGCGTTGACCGCGAGAATGACCTCCTTCACCCCGCCCTCGGCGACCCGCCCGATCAGCTTCGCAATATTGAGATCGTCCGGGCCGATCCCGTCGAGCGGGGAGAGCGCGCCGCCGAGCACATGATAGGTTGCGCTCAGAACGCCCGCGCGCTCCAGGGCCCACAGGTCGCCGACCGTCTCGACCGCCACGATCACGCTCGCGTCGCGGCGCGGGTCGGCGCAGATGCTGCACGGGTCGGAGGTGTCGATATTGCCGCAGACCGAACAGGTCACGATTCTGTCCTTCGCGACCCGCATCGCTTCCGCCAGCGGCCCGAGCAGTTCCTCGCGCTTGCGGATCAGGTGCAGGGCGGCGCGGCGCGCCGAGCGCGGGCCGAGCCCCGGCAGGCGGGCGAGCAACTGGATCAGCCGTTCGATTTCGGGCCCGGCGATGCGTTCCGCCATGTCAGAACGGCAGTTTCATTCCAGCCGGCAGACCGAGGCCGGCGGTCATGTCCTTCATTTTTTCTTCCAGCAGACTTTCCGACTTGCGCCGGGCGTCGGCATGAGCCGCGACGATCAGGTCTTCGAGAATTTCCTTCTCGTCTTCCTTGATCAGCGAGGGATCGATGGCGAGCCCCTGCATCGCGCCCTTGGCGGTCATCGTCACCTTGACGAGCCCGCCGCCCGAAAAACCCTCGACCGTGATATTGTCGAGTTCGGCCTGCATTTCCGCCATTTTGGCCTGCATGGCGCCGGCCTTTTTCATCAAGCCCATGATGTCCATTCAAAAATCCTCTTCTTCGGAATCGTCGATATAGGCTACGTCGTCGAGAACCGCTTCCGGCGCCTCGGTCGGCGGCGGCGTTTCCGCTTCGCCGCCGCGCACGGCGACGATCATGGCGCCGGGAAACTGCTCCAACGCCGCGCGCACGAAGGGATGCGCCTGAAGGCCGATTCTTTTCTCGTTTTCCGCGGCCTCGGCCTGTTCCATCAGGCTGGGCGCGCCCGCGGCCGAAGACAGCGCGACCATCCAGCGCTGTCCGGTCCAATCCTGCAATTTCCGCGTAAGCTGCGCCGCAAGGCCCGGCGCGCCGCCCTCCGCGAGCGCAAATTCCAGCACGCCGGGCTCGAAACGGACCAGACGCACGTCGCGTTCGAGCGCCGCCTTGATCTGAATGTCGCGCTTTTCGCCCGCGAGCGCCACAAGATCGGCGAAGGTTTTCAGTATGACAGTCGGCGGCCCTTCCGGCGCCGGAGCGGGCGACGGCGCGGTCTGCGCGGCGAGACGCGGCACCGAGCGCGCGGCGGCGCCGGCCCCCAGCGACGGCCCCGACGCGGGGACAGATGGCGGCGGCCGGGAAAGCCCTGACGCCGGCCCGCCACGCTGCGCGTCGAAAAATCTCTTCAGCGCGTCCTCGGGCGTCGGCAGGTCGGCGGCGTAAGCAAGCCGCACCAGCACCATATCGGCGGCCGGCAGCGGGCGCGGCGAATCCTTCACCTCCTCGACGCCCTTGACCAGGATCTGCCAGGCGCGCGACAGCACCGACATCGAAAGATCTTGCGCGAAAAAGGCGCCGCGCTCGCGTTCGGCTTGGGTCGCGGCCGGATCGGCGACATTGGGCGCGACCTTGGTCTTGGTGACGAAATGAACGAAATGGGCGAGATCGACCAGGACCTGGGCCGGGTCGGCGCCAGCGTCATATTGCTCCTTGAGATTTTCCAGCGCCGCCGCGATCTCGCCTTTCATCAAAGCGTCGAACAGATCGATGACCCGGGCGCGGTCGGCAAGCCCCAGCATGAGGCGCAGGTTTTCGACGCCGATCGGCGCGCCGGCGCCGTGGGCGATGGCCTGATCGAGGAGGGATAGGGCGTCGCGAACGGAGCCTTCCGAGGCGCGGGCGATCAAGGCGAGGGAATCGTGCTCGATTTCGACCCTTTCCTTGTCGCAAATCATGTCGAGATGGCGGATCAGGGCGTCGGTCTCGACCCGGCGCAGGTCGAAGCGCAGGCAGCGCGAGCGCACCGTCACCGGCACTTTCTCGATTTCGGTGGTCGCGAACAGGAATTTGACGTGTTCGGGCGGCTCTTCGAGCGTCTTCAACAGGCCGTTGAAGGCGGATTTCGAGAGCATGTGCACTTCGTCGATGATATAGACTTTCGTCCGCGCCATCACCGGCTTGTAGCGCGCGCTGTCGACGATCTCGCGGATGTCGTCGATGCTGGTGTGGGAGGCGGCGTCCATCTCGATCACGTCGACATGGCGCGATTCCATGATCGCCTGGCAATGGACGCCGATCTCGTCCATATGGACCGTGGGCTTGTCGATCGCCGGATGGCCATCGCGCGCGGGAACTTCGTAATTGAAGGCGCGGGCGAGAATGCGCGCGGTGGTGGTCTTGCCGACCCCGCGCACGCCGGTCAGCATATAGGCCTGATGGATGCGGCCGAGCATGAAGGCGTTGGAAAGGGTGCGGACCATCGGCTCCTGGCCGATGAGGTCCTCGAAACGGGACGGGCGATATTTGCGCGCCAGAACGCGATAGGCGCCGGAGGTCGCCGCTTTCTGCGGCGGGTCGCCAAACAGGGCGCCGGATGCGCTTTCAATCTGATTTGGCGCGGGATCGTCGATCATCAAACCGCCGTGAGAAGGCGCCAGCGGTCGTCGGGCGCGGATATACCCTTCAAAGGGTGGGAGGTTGAACGAAGACCCGCCCATTCTCGTTAGGGCTGCTTCCTTCCGGACCTGACCCGGTTGGCGAGTGGAACGTCCACCGCCAACCTCCCGCCGCCTATTTGGACCATGAAGGGCCTTTGCGCAAGGGGGCGCTTGTCTCATTCGCGCGAAGGCGCTACGCCGGGAGCGCCTGGGAGGCAACATGACCTTCATCCTCGATCCCCGCCTCGCCGCCGACACGTTTTTCGTCGGCGACCTCGCGCTGTGCCGCGCCCTGTTGATGAACGACAGCCGCTTTCCCTGGCTGATCCTTGTTCCCCGCCGCGCGAACTTGAGCGAAATCCACGAGCTTTCGCGCGAGGAACGGGGGCTGCTGATCGAGGAGGCGGCTTTTTCCGGCGAAAGGCTCAAAAGCCTGACGGCGGCCACGAAGATCAATGTCGGCGCGCTCGGCAACAAGGTCTCGCAATTGCACCTCCATGTCGTGGCGCGATTTGCGGGCGACGCGGCCTGGCCCGGCCCGGTCTGGGGCGCGGGGACGCCCGAACCCTATGCGCCCGAAGCCGTATCGGAACGGACACGCGCTTTCAGCGCCGCGCTCGAACTGGCGGGCGGCGCATGAGCGCCTGTGACCTTGCAATCGGCTTTGCCGGCAACACGCTCGACAGGCTTTCGGAACTGCGCGAAGACGCCGCGCGGCTCGCCAAACTGGCGCTCGCGCCGCAAGCCCGCGCGGTCGTTTTCGTCCAATCCATGCCGGTTCTGCGCGCCGAAGGCGAAACACTCGCCGCGCTCCATCCGCTTCCCAAAGCGCGGGCCCTTGGTTCGATCCTGGCGGAAGTTCTGCTGGGGCGCGATGCGACGGGACCGATTTTCGCTTTGTTGCTGCCCGACGAGGCGGCGCAAGCGGAGGCGCCGCTCGACGCCGCCGCCTTTATCGACCAGCGCCGGCTGGTCCTGCCCGGACGTCCCGAACTGCAAATTCACGATCTCCGCTCGCTGGCCAACAAGCAGGCGCTGCCGCGCGAGGAAATCGCCGTTCTCGCGCAGGCCAAGTCCATCCTGCATTATCATGCGCATCATCGCTTTTGCCCGCGCTGCGGCGCGCTGACGCTATCGGTCCATGGCGGCTGGCGCCGCGATTGTCCGGCCTGCGACTCAAGGCATTTCCCGCGCACCGATCCGGTTGCGATCATGATGGTGACGGATGGCGATTTCTGTCTGCTCGGCCGCCAAATGCACTTTCCCGAAAAAATGTATTCCTGCCTCGCGGGCTTTGTCGAAGGCGGCGAGACATTTGAAGAGGCGGTGCGCCGCGAGGTGAAGGAGGAGGCCGGAATCCTGGTCGGCGCGGTTCGCTATGTCGCCTCGCAGCCTTGGCCCTTTCCGGCCTCGATCATGATCGGCTGCGAGGCGCGGGCGCTTTCGCGGGAAATCGTCATGGACCGCGAAGAACTGGAGGATTGCCGCTGGTTCAGCCGCGCCGAGGCCCGCGCCATGATCGAGGGCCGCCACGACCAGGGGCTTTTCGCGCCCAACCCCATCGCCATCGCGCACACGCTGCTGGCGCATTGGCTCCGCAAGGATTAGCTGTGGATATAATGCAATAACTGTTCGATGGTGAATTCCTGGTTGCCGATGATCGATTTCACGAGATCACCCATCGAAATCAGCCCGACCAGTTCGCCGTCGCTGAACACCGGCATATGGCGCAGCCGCGTCCGGGTCATCACAGCCATGCATTCCTCCACCAATTGTTCGGGTCTGGCGTAGGGCAGATCGGTCTCCATCACGGCCCTTACCGCGGTGGTCGGCGAGGTCCGGCCTTTCAGAACGACCTCGCGCGCATAAGCGCGTTCGGTGATGAGGCCGACCACCCTGCCGGCTTCGATGACGACAAGCGCGCCGATATTCTGCTCGGCCATCGCCTTGATCGCGTCGAAGACAGTGGCGTCCGGGCTGATTGAGGCGACGTCGCCGCCCTTTTCCTGAAGTATTTGCTTGATCGTCGTCATTTCGCCCCCCAAACTATTTCATTCGCCAGAATACCCCTCAGCGGCCGACCGGGCGATCGCCCTCTTTTTCGGCGGCTAACAGTCATTTTCCGCGTTCAGGTCTTCAAGCGAGATGGTCGCGTCACGCGCCTGCCTCTTCAGCCGCACGCCAGCCCCGCCGCCCTTGTCCTCGATAAATTCCACGCCCGCCGTTTCGAGCGCCCCCCGGATCGCCGCGACCGTGCGCGGATGCGGCGACCTTTTCCCCTTTTCGAAATTGGAAAGGGTCACTTTCGAAACCTGAGCGTGTTCAGCCAGAATTCCGGCGGTCAGCCCCAAACCGGCGCGCGCCATCCGGCATTGTTCGGGGGAGATGAGTCTGTCGATCACGGCCGAGCCTCCGCCATCGTCGCTCAGCGTATCCGCCATCTTCGCTCAGCGTAAACGTGAATAATATGCTCAACATTGAGCTGAATTTATGACGCGGAAGCGGACCACGACCAAGCTTAGACCAATCGCGCCGACAGCAGGCCGCGCAAGGAATTGCCGACCAAAAAACCTTCGCCGAGGTCGGACAAGCGCAGGACTTTTTCGCGGGCGCGGCCTTCCGCCAGCAGATGCGCGCGCAACACGCCGGGCAGCAGGCCGCTGGCGACCGGCGGTGTCAGCAAGGCGCCGTCGCGTTCGACGAAAACATTGGTTCGCGCGCCCTCGCAGACCTCGTCCTTTTCATTGAGGAAAATCACTTCATCCGCGCCGGAGGCCGCGAACGCGTCCTCGTAAAGGGCGCGGACTGTGGTCTTGTGGCGCAGCAGCGGATCGCACGAATCGAATCTTTGGGCCGCCACCGCGACCCGCCAGATTTTTTGCGGCGGATCGGGGGCAAAAGGCGCGGCGGAAATTTCGATGGCGCCGTCGCGTGACAAAAGGATTCGCACGCGCAAGGCGGGGGAGTCGGCGCCGGCGCAAGCGTCAGCAAGCGCCGCGTCGAAGTCTTTGGGCAAAAAGGAAAAACCCAATGCCGACGCTGAGGCCGCCATGCGGGCGCGATGGCCCTCGACCAGCCAGAAGCCTGCTTCGCGGGTCCAGAGCAAAGTTTCGATCAGGCCGAAATCGGCTCGCCCGTCAGGAACCGGGCTTTCAGCAGACATTCTTCATATTCCTCTTGCGCATGCGAATCCGCCACCACCGCCGAGCCGACAGGGCAGGTCAGTTTGCCGTCCGGCGCAAGGGTCAGGGTGCGGATGGCGACATTGAAGCGCATGTCGCCGCCCGGCGCGATGAAGCCGAAAGCCCCGCAATAGACGCCGCGCGGAACGTTCTCCAGTTCGGCGATGATCTCCATCGCCCTGATTTTCGGCGCGCCGGTGACCGAGCCGCAGGGAAACAGGCCGGCGAAAATGTCTTGCAGCGCAAGCCCCGGCCGCAGCCGCGCCTCCACGCCCGACGTCATCTGGTGCAGCGTCGGAAAAGTCTCGACCGAGAAAAGGTCCGAAACTTTTACCGAGCCGACCTCTGACAGACGGCTGAGATCGTTGCGCAACAGATCGACGATCATCAGATTTTCGGCGCGGTTTTTTTCGCTGCGCGCCAAAGCCTCAACAAGCGCTTGATCTTCCTCCGGCGTCGCGCCGCGCGGGGCAGTGCCCTTCATCGGCCTCGTGAAGATTTTGTCGCCGCGCGTGAAAAAGAATCTTTCCGGCGACAACGAGAGAATGGTCTCGCCACCGAGCGCCACAATCCCGCCGAGCGCGACCGGCTGGCGCGCCCTCAAGTTGCGATAAAGGTCGAGCGGCTCGCCCCGCCAGCGGCCCTCGATCGGGAAGGTCAGATTGACCTGATAGGCGTCGCCTGCGGCGATATAGTCGCGGCAGGCGGCGAAGCGTTTGGCGTAATCCGCGAAATTCCAGGCCGGACGCAAGGCCTCGATCGTTCCCGCGCCCGCCGCGTCCAGCGCCGGCGCCTCGTGCGGCGCATCGAACACGCCGAAAAGCAGAAGCGGCCGGACGCCCTCCTTTTCCAGCAGCGGCGCGAGGCGCGGCTCGAAGGCATAGCCGCATTCATAAGCCACGAAGCCCGCAACATAGAAATTTTCGCGCACGGCCGCCTGCAAGGCGGTAAAAGCCCAGCCAACCTCCTCGGCCCGATAAGCCGCGACGATTTTTCGCGGCACGGTGAAGAGCAGCGCCCCGGCGGCTTCGCGGTCTTCGATCAGGCAAAAAGGCGCGTCCAATGGCAAGCTCGTTTTCCCCCAGCGCGGGGCATAATGCAGACCAATGCGATTGGCAAAGCCCGCTTGGGCGTTGTAGGCAAGACCTTTGGAGGTGAAGCATGGCGCTCGTTCTTTTTTCCGGCGGGCAGGATTCGACCACCTGCCTGGCCTGGGCTCTGGAGGGTTACGAGCGGGTCGAGACGATTGGCTTCGATTATGGCCAGCGCCATCGCATCGAGCTTGACCAGCGCGCGATTCTGCGCGGGGCGCTCGGCGAAATGAAACCCAAATGGGCGAAAAAACTCGGGCCCGACCATGTGCTGGAGCTTGCCGCGCTCGGCGCCATTTCCGACACCGCGCTCACCAGCGCCAAGGCGATCGAAATGGGCGAAAAAAACCTGCCCAACACCTTTGTGCCCGGCCGCAACCTCATTTTTCTGACTTTCGCGGCGGCTCTCGCCTATCGCCGCGGCCTGACGCGCATCGTCGGCGGCATGTGCGAGACCGATTTTTCCGGCTATCCCGATTGCCGCGACGACGCCGTCAAGGCCATGCAGGTCGCGCTAAATATCGGCATGGAAAGCCGTTTCGTCCTGGAAACGCCGCTAATGTGGCTCGACAAGGCGCAAACCTGGGCCTTGGCCCAAGATCTCGGCGGCGCAGGCCTTGTCGAGACGATCGTCGAGCACAGCCACACCTGCTATCTCGGCGAGCGCGGCGCGCGCCACGACTGGGGCTATGGCTGCGGCGAATGTCCAGCCTGCCGCTTGCGCGCCGACGGTTTCAGGAAATGGCGCGCAGGGAAGTGAAACCCCTTCCCTGAACGGGGTTCTCCCTGCCGCCGGCTCCCTTTTTCTTGCGCCAAGCTGAACCATTCATCGCCTCCACAGTTATGAATCGGGAGGCAGGAATGATTTTCGAGACTTTCGCGGCCGGCGGTTGCAAGTCCTATCTGATCGGTTGCGACAAGAGTCGGGCGGCCGCGCTCATCGATCCCGAACTGTCCCTGATCGACCATTATCTGGGCGCGGCGAGCCAGCACGGCGTACATCTCCGCTATCTGATCGACACCCATACCCACGCCGATCATTTTTCGGCGGGCCGGGAGCTGGCCAAAACCGTGGCGGCGCCGGTGGTCATGCATCGTCTGAGCCCCGCGCCTTTCGCCGACCTGAGGGTCGATGACGGCGACATGCTGATCGTCGGCCAGATCAAGCTGAACGTCCTGCACACCCCAGGCCACACCAGGGATTCGATGTGCCTGTTCGCCGGCGATCGGGTTTTCACCGGCGACACTCTGCTGATCGGCGGCACGGGCCGGACCGACCTGCCAACTGGCGATCCCCGTTCGCTTTATGAAAGCCTGTTTGACAAGGTGTTGAAACTGCCGCCGGAGACCCTGGTTTTCCCGGCGCATGACTATAAGGGGCGGACGAGTTCGACCATCGCCGCCGAACTCGCCAACAATCCCCGCCTCCAAAAAAAGGAGCGGGCGGAATTCGTCGCGATGATGGAAAAGCTCGACCTTGCGGCGCCGACCCATCTGACCGAGGCTTTGCGCACCAATATGAGCGGCGGGAAAACCGTGGCCCAATTGCTCGCCGAAGCGGGCGCCAGGGTGCCGTTCATGTCGCTCGCCGCGCTCCGGCAGCGTGTCGGCGGGAACAGCCACGATCTGGTGATCATCGACCTGCGCGAAGGCGACGCTTTTCGCGCGGGACACATTCCGGGAGCCAGGCATTTGCCGCGCGGTCAGCTTGAACTTCGCATCAATTCCGAGCTTCCGGATCCGACGGTGCGCATCCTGACCTGTTGCGAGTTCGGCAAGATTTCGACGCTCGCCGCGGCGACGCTGCGCGAACTCGGCTATTCGCGGGTGACCGCCCTCGACGGCGGCGTCAACGCCTGGCGCGAAGCCGGTTACGAACTGGAGACATAGCGCGGGAAAGGTCAGCGCCGCGAGGGAAAGCGATCGCAGGAGGCCTCGACATGACCGGGACGCTGGAAAGCAAGAGCTGCACGCCCTGTCGCGGCGGCGTTCCGCCGCTGACTCGCGAAGAAGCAGCGGCCTATCTCGCCAATACGCCAGACTGGCGCCTGTCGGAGGACGTCAAGCTAATCGATCGCCGCTTCACATTCGCCAATTTCCAAGACGCTTTCGCCTTCGTGCGGCAGGTCAGCGAATTGGCGGAAAGCGAAGGCCATCATCCAGACATCGCTTTCGGCTGGGGCTATGCTCAAATTTCCCTGCAGACCAAGAAAATCAAAGGCCTGCACGAGAACGACTTCATCATGGCCGCCAAGATCGACCGGCTGTTCTCACCGGAAAAGAACGGCTAACCCGGCCTGGCGTCTGCGCATTCAACAATCCGAATTGCTGACGATTTGAAGAAAAATCGCACGAAATATTAGATAAATTATCCCCATCCTTCCCCTTTCGCGACCAATCACGGGAGGAAGCGATGGAGACGAGCCTCGAAACCTTCGTGCGGCCGGACTTGTTCGTCGCCTATCTGTTCGCCTCAAGCGAACTGCTGATGACCGCCGGCTTCGCCTGGCTGGAGGACTATGCCGAGGCATTTGGCATGGGCGCCGCCGAACCGGAGGAAAACGACAGAGCGGACAGCTAGGACCGCTCGCCGCCGAGCTGCTGGCGGAACGAATGCGCGGGGTAGGAGCCCAGAATCCGCACTTCCTCGGAAAAAAACTGCAATTCCTCCAGGGCGCGGGCGAGATTGCGGTCCTGCGGATGGCCCTCGACATCGACCAGAAACTGGGTCGCTGCAAATTCGCCATTGACCATGTAACTTTCCAGCTTGGTCATGTTGACGCCATTGGTGGCGAAGCCGCCCAGCGCCTTATAGAGCGCCGAGGGCACGTTGCGCACTCGGAAGACGAAGGTCGTGATCATCGGGCCGTCGCCGCGCGGCTCGGCGCGCGGCTCGCGTGAGAGAACCACGAAGCGGGTGGTGTTATGGTCCTCGTCCTCGACGAAACGGGCGAGCACGTCGAGCCCGTAAATGTCGGCAGCGAGCAGCGGCGCGAGCGAAGCGCGGGTCTTGTCGCCCCATTCCGCGACCTCGCGCGCCGAGCCGGCGGTGTCGCCGGTCGTCACCGCTTTCAAATTGTATTTCTTGATGATCTTGCGGCATTGGCCAAGCGCATGGACATGGCTGTACACGCTGCGCAGATCCTCGATCTTCGCGCCCTTGACGCCCAGCAGATGAAAATGGATCGGCAAGAAATATTCGCCGATGATGTAAAGGCCGGAGCCGGGCAGGAAATGATGGATGTCGGCGACCCGGCCGGCGAGCGAGTTCTCGATCGGGATCATGCCGAGTTCCGCCCGTCCCTCGGTGATGGCGGAAAAAGCGTCCTCGAAACTCGCGCAGGGCAAGGTCTCCCAGCCCGGATAGACGTCGGAACAGGCGATGTGGGAATTGGCTCCCGGCTCGCCCTGATAGGCAATGATCTTCTTCATTTCCGGCTCATCAGAATTTGTCGCGCGCGCGCCAGATCCTCGGGCGTGTCGACGCCGAGCGGCACGGTTTCGACGATTTCGACATCAATGCGCATGCCGGCCTCGAGCGCGCGCAATTGCTCGAGCTTCTCGCGCTTTTCCAGCGCCGAGGGCGCCAAGGCGACGAAACGCTCCAGCGCCGCGCGGCGAAAGGCGTAAAGCCCAATATGGTGATAGAGGTCGCCCTCGCCCCAGGGCGCGGTCGCGCGGGTGAAATAGAGCGCGCGCATTCTGGTCGGGGAAAGCGGCGAACCGACCGCCTTGACCACGTTGGGATTGGTCCGCTCCTCGTCGCGCGCGATCCGGGCGGCGAGGGTGGCGATCTCGACGGAATTGTCGGCGAGCGGGGCGAGCGCGGCCCGCACGCTCCCCGGATCGATGGTCGGCAGGTCGCCCTGCAGATTGACGATCACGCCGAAACGCCGGTCCGGATCGTGGATTTGCAGGGCGGCGGCGATGCGGTCCGAGCCCGAGGGCAGGCCGGGATCGGTCACGACCGCCTCGCCCCCGGCGCGACGAATCGCCGCAGCGATTTCCGGCCCGTCGGCGGCGACGAGCACCGGCCCGATCCCGGCCTCGACCGCCCGGCGCCAGACCTGAACGATCATCGGCGCGCCGCAAAGCTCCGCCAGCGGCTTGTCGGGCAGCCGGGTCGAGGCGAGGCGGGCGGGAATGACGGTGAGGACTTCGGTCGGCATCGGGCGAAACAATGGGGCGAAACTGGAGCGAATCGGTGGACGAAAAGACGTTGCTTATCCGAGGTTTTGCCGCTTATACGTGTTGCCAAGCATC
Organism: Candidatus Rhodoblastus alkanivorans; assembly: GCF_022760755.1. Lineage (NCBI taxonomy): Bacteria > Pseudomonadati > Pseudomonadota > Alphaproteobacteria > Hyphomicrobiales > Rhodoblastaceae > Rhodoblastus > Candidatus Rhodoblastus alkanivorans. The sequence continues at coordinate 784,166 of NZ_JAIVFP010000001.1, read as the reverse complement.
AGGCAAAGCGTTTATCAGGAGCCGCTCAGGGGAGATCGCTGGATGTTACTTCTCGATTATCGTGTTTATGGCGCGCTGTTTGGCAGCATTTTGTTCGCCCTTTTTCTCGGCGTCTTCAGTGACGCGCTCGTCGTCAGCAGTCCGGCCAATCCCCCCGGCTTCGATCTTCCCAGCAGCGCCGGGCCGGTGAAAAAGGCCGCCGCCCCCGTCGCCACGCCCCTGCCCGTCTTGCTCGCCAAGGCCGATCCCAAAAAGGGCGAGGCGCTCGCCAAGGTCTGCGCCACCTGCCACAATTTCAAGGAAGGCGCCGGCGCCAAGGTCGGCCCGGACCTCTGGGGCGTGGTCGGAAGGCCCAAAGGCAGCGTCGCCGGCTTCGGTTATTCCGACGCCATGAAGAAGAAGGGCGGCGACTGGACCTTTGCCGACATCAACGAGTTCATCACCAATCCCAAGGCCTTTGTGCCCGGCACGAAAATGGGCTTCGGCGGCGAGGCGAATCCCGAGAAGCGCGCCGACATCATCGCTTTTCTGCGCACGCTTTCCGAAAAGCCGGTCCCCCTGCCGCCTACGAAGTGAGAGCCGCGCAAATTCGATCACTGAAGCCGGGGGCGCGAGCCTCCGGCTTTTTGTCGCCGCGCCTGTCAAAAATCCGTCAGCCAACAGTCGTTTAAGGGCCGAAAGCCGTTTAAGGGCCGAAAGTCGTTAAGGGCAATGCGGGTTTTCGGGCGGCGCGTCTCATGGCCATCGATCGTCTCAACGCCGCGCTCGTGACCGGCGTTCCCGGTTGCAACTGGATTGTGCGATTCGAGGACTCCGGTCATGTCGAAGTCGGTTCGGCGGCCGATCTCGATCGGATCGACAGTCCCGGCGAGGGATATGTCTGGCTGCATCTCGATGCGATCGATCGCCGGTCGGGTGATATATTGCGCGGCGTAAAGTCGCTGACCCCCGCGGCGCGGGAGGTCCTCTCCGGCGACCCCAATCATCCTTTCGTGGAATTCGCCGACCGGCTGGTGTTCGGCGCCCTGGTCGATCACAGCCACAGCATGGACGGCCCGCAGGAAGACACCGATTATCTGCGTTTCGCCTGCGGCCCGGGTTTCGTCATCACCGGCCGCAGGATTCCCCTTTGCTCGGCGGACGCGACAAGGCGCGCGCTGGCGGACGGCGCCAGGGCCGCGGCGCCCGTGGCTTTGTTCGACCTGCTGGTCGCCAATCTGTGCAAATGCTCCGGCGCCTTGATGCGGGAGGTCGCGGCGACCCTCGACCGGATCGAGGACAATGTCGTGATCGAAGGCCGCGGCCGCGACCAGCGCGCCAGTCTCGGCCGCGCAAGGCGGAGCGCCGTGCGGCTCGCCCGCCACGCCACCGGGCTTCAATCCACCCTGGAATAGTTGGAGGACGCGGCCAAGGCCGGCCATGGCGGCCTATGCCGAGGTCGCGGGGAGCCTGGGTCAGCGGGCGGATGCGCTCGCCCGCGACGCCGCCAACCTGCAGGACCGTGCGCGCATGCTGCAGGACGAGATCAACGCCATCCTCGCAACCGAAACCAACGACCGGCTCTACACCCTCACCGTGATCACCGCGATGCTGCTGCCCGCGACCCTGATCACCGGCTATTTCGGCATGAACACCAAGGCGCTGCCCTTTGCCGAGAACGAATACGGCACGGTTTTCGCCACCGTCATCTGCATCGCCGCCTCGTTCGGCGCGCTGCTGATCCTGCGGAAAATGGGTCTGGCGGGGCCGGACGACCCGTCCGCGTCCGAGCGTTCGGGCCGGAGTCCGAAGCGAGGCCCCTGACCGCCGCCCATTCGGAAGACGGGTATGGCAAAAATGTTCTTTTCACGGGACCGCGAGGGAATTATCTATCTCCATCCTTGAGCCATGGCGGCTCGGGTCGGGGACGCGCCGTGACCCAGCAGGATTTCAGCGAATTTTTCCCAGAGGACCCCCATCGGTCGAGACATGATCTCGTCCTCGAAGTCCTGACCGCGCGCGCGGACCACGCCAGATTCATCGAATTTTTCCACGAAGACGCCATCTTCACCATGGCGGGCCACATATACGATCATCTGTTCAGCGGCGTTTTTCGCGGCCGCGAAAATATCCTCGGACTCCTGCAGAAAATCGACGCCGAGATCGAAACAAGCGACCCCCGGATCCTCAATCTGATCGTCGATGGCGACAAGATCGGCCTGAGGCGCAGCCTTCTCGTCCGCCATCGCGGCACGGCCGCGGCCGGCCGGCTCGTTCTCGGTGATTTCGCGATATTGCGCGACGGGAAGTTCGCAGAGGTTTTCGAATATGTCGACACCGGCTGGCTGAAGCAATTGTCCGGCGAGGACGACTGACCGTCGCATCCGACAGGCGAGGCCCTCGCAAAATTTTTTCAAAAAAACTTTGAACCTTTCGCGCGGTCGCCGCGACCCATGAGCGTCAGGCCGATGAGATGGCCTAAACCTCAAGGAGCAACGACCATGACCCGCACCTCTTCCCTTCTCCGCAAGTCCTTTGGCGCCCTGTTCGTCGCCGGCGCCCTCGCCTCCGCAGCTGTCGTCGGCTCGTCCGGCGCCCAGGCTTTCCCGATCTATCCCCACCCCCATCACCATCATCATTGGGGCCATGGCTGGGGTCCGGGATTGGGCGTCGGCCTCGCCGCCGGACTTGTTGGCGCGGCAATCGCCTCCGACTATGCCACGCCGATCTATTGCCACTGGGAGCGCCGCTATGACGCCTTCGGCGGTTATCTCGGCCGCGTCCGGGTCTGCGACTGACGCCGGATGAACGCGACCGGCGCGGGCGGCGGCTCCGACCAACGGACCGCCGCCAAGCGTTTCAGGCGACTTGACCTTTGGCCGCTCCCGCGAAACCCTTCGGGCGACGACGACGCCCAAAGGTCTCATGAGCCAGGACCCAATCCAGAGCCGCGACGACGCGCAGCTGATTCAGCGGATCGCCGCGGGCGACCGGCTGGCGATGCAGGTCCTGTTCAACCGCCATCGCGTCCGGGTTTTCCGTTTCATCCTGCGCTTCATGCGGGACGAGGCCGGCGCCGAGGACATTCTCGCCGAGGTTTTTCTCGACGTCTGGCGGCAGGCGGGGAAATTCGAGGGCCGCTCCAGCGTTTCGACCTGGATCCTGTCCATCGCCCGTTTCAAGGCCTTGTCGCATGTCCGTCAGCGCGGCGAGACCCCATATGACGAGGAGGCGGCGGCGGAAATCGCCGACGAGGCCGACGACCCGGAAGTGGACGTCGCCAAGCGCGACAAGAGCGCGGCTTTGCGGCGCTGCCTGGAGAAACTTTCGGTCGAGCATCGCGAGATCATCGACCTTGTCTATTACCACGAGAAATCGGTCGAGGAGGTCGGGAAAATCGTCGGCGTCCCGGCCGCGACCGTGAAGACGCGCCTGTTTTACGCGCGGCAGAAATTGTCCGAAATCCTCAAGCGCGCGGGCGTGGATCGAGGCTGGCCATGAATGAGAGCCCAAATCAGGATCTCGCGGAACTCGCGCCCTTCTATGTCGCAGGCGCGCTCTCGCCCGACGACATGACGCGCTTCGAGGCCGCCCTGGCGCGGGACCCGGAACTCGCCCGCAATGTCGCCGCCGCCCGCGCCGAACGCGATGAGGTTCTGGCGCTGAACGAAGCCCTCCCCGCCCCTTCCGCGCGCGCCTTCGACACCTTGTTCGCGCGGATCGACGCCGAGCCCGCCCGCAAGACCAACCCATGGCGCCGGCTCGATCTCGGCGGCGCGCTCGCGCGCCTCGTTTCGCCGCGCGCGCTCGGCTGGGCGACGGCGGCGGCTTGCGCTTTGGTCGCCGTTCAGGCCGGCCTGCTGACATTCGAGCAACGCAACGCCCCTGAAGCGCGTTATACGACGGCGTCCGGGCCGCACGAGCAGGCGCGCGCCGCCGGGATTTATGCTTTGGTCGCCTTCGCGCCCGGCGCCTCGATCGACGCTTTGGGCGCTTTGCTGAGCCGAACCGGAGCGCAGATCGTCGAAGGCCCGCGCGCCGGCGGCTTCTATCGCCTGCAGCTCGGCGGCCCAGATCTCGCGCCCGCCGAGGCGCGGAAGAAGATCGACGCCCTGCGCGAGGCGAAAGATCTGGTGCGCTTCGTCGCGCCGAGCCCATGAGGAGCGACCGATGAAGCTCTTACAGTTGAAGCTCTTGGGAAAGATACTGGCGGCTCTCGTCCTCGTCTTGCCGGCGCTGGTTTGCGCGCCAGCGTCAGCGCAGACTTACGGCGATAGTCCCGCGCGCGGAAATTATGGCGGCTCCGGCTATGGCGCCCCCTCGCGCGGCGGCTCCTATCGGGGCGGGCCGTTTCGGCGCGGCTTCCAGATAGGTCCGGGAATTCTCCTTCCCGCACTCGGCGCGGCCGCCGCGGCCGCCGCGGCGGCGGATGAAGAGAACACGCCGCCGCCCCGGCGCCATCGCCGCCCGCCGCGCCACACGGTCGCACAGCCGCATCCCATCGTTCAGGAGGCGCCGCCGCCGAAACATTTCGCCAAAAAGTACACGCGACGCGCGCCTGCGCGGAAAAATCTGGAGAAAAAGCCCGTCGCCAGCGCCCTGCTCAACCTGCCGGCCAGAGGCGAAACCCGTCTTGTCGCGAAGGAGGTTCTGGTCGCCTTCAAGCCCGGCGTCAGCGACAAGAGAATCGCGGCGCTCGCGCGCCGGCGCAGGCTCCAGATCGCGCAATTCCGCGACCTCGCGCTGTTGAACCAGCGCGTCTATCGCTTCCGCTACGCCGACGACAGGCCGCTCGACGGCGTGTTGTGGTCGCTCGCCCGCGAGACCTCGGTCGCCTCGGTCCAGCCGGATTACGTTTATGCTTTGGCCGGCGACGACACGCCCGCGTCTCCGGCGCCCGCGGCCTATGCCCCGGCCATGCTCCGCCTGCCGGAAGCGCATCATATCGCGACCGGCAAGGACGTGCGCGTGGCCCTGATCGACGGCGCGATCGACGCGTCCAATCCCGAGATCGCGGGCGCGGTCGCGGCGACTTTCGATGCGTCGGGCGCCGCGGCCGCGCCCAGCCTTCACGGCGTCGGCATGGCCTCGGCCATCGCCGGGCGCCGGCAGATCGACGGCGCGGCGCCCGCCGCGCTCCTGCTCGCCGCGCAGGCCTTCGACGATTCGCCCGGCGCCCAAGGGAAAGAACAAGCGAAAGAGCAAGCGACCGGCTTCAACCTGCTGGCCGCGCTCGACTGGGCGGTCGCGCAAAAGGCGCGGGTGGTCAATATGAGCTTCGCCGGCCCGGCCGATCCTTTGTTTGCGAAAATGCTGGCTGCTGCCGCCGGGCGCGGAATCGTACTGGTGGCGGCGGCGGGCAATGACGGCCCCGGCGCGGCGCCGGCCTTCCCCGGCGCCGACGCCCATGTGATCGCGGTCAGCGCCGTGGACGACCAGTCGCGGCTCTATGCGCGCGCCAATCGCGGTTCCTACGTCGACCTGGCCGCGCCCGGGGTGGACGTTCTGGTCGCGGCGCCCGGCGGAGCCTATGATCTTTCCAGCGGCACGTCGGTCGCCTGCGCCGAAGTGAGCGGGATCGCCGCTCTGCTCCTCCAGGAACATCCCGGTCTCGACGGCCCCGCCCTGCGCCGGCTGTTGCGGGCCTCGGCGCGCAAGCTCGAAAACGCGCCCGAAGCCGGCGCGGGGCTTGCCGACGCGCAGGCCGCGTTGCGGCGTGGACTTTAGAGCAAATCCCCAAAAAGCTGCAGACTTTTTGTACAATAATATGCGTTAAAACAATGAACTAGAGCATTATTCCGATTCTGAGCGAACGGAAGACTCTAATTCTGCCAAAGTAGTTCCGGGGCTCAAGTCTTAAATCCTGCCGTCCGCCTCCGGAAACGGTGAAGGGCGGTTTGCCGCCCGACTCCATGCGCGCCGGCTATTGGCGACGGTTCGATCGCCGCGTCGCTCTTCCGGCGCTTCCATTCTGGTCGAACCGCAATCGATCCGGGAGCGCCGGCGCCCTTGCGGCGAAGCGGCCCTGCGTATAGATGTCGGGCGGCCAATCCGCGATTTCGCGCGCCCCGTTCCTGCTGGTCAGAGCCATGACGATTGGATTGAAGCGCCGCGTCTTTCATTATCACCTCAAGAAATGCGGCGGCACTTCGATCAATTTCTGGCTTGATTTTTACCAGTCCGACGACCGTCGCATGGGCTATGAGGCGACGCGCGAATTGAAACTGGCGATGAACGCAGTTCCGCGCGCCACTGATTTCGAGCGCCTGATGGCCCCGCGATTCCATCAGGCTTTTTTCGGTTCGAGCTTTATCGGCTCGCATATGCCGCTGCTCAAATACGCCCCGCCCGGCACTTTCGCCTTCACTGTATTGCGCGAGCCGCGGCGGCGGATTTTTTCGCAGGTGGCCGACTGGCGCCGACTTGCCGATTACGAGTCGCATCGTTTTTTCGGCCACGAGACCAAACCGATGGTCGCCGACGCCGTCGCCGGGATGGCCTTGCGCGACTTTCTCGCCAGATATCGCAAAAGCTTTGCGCTCGACAATTACATGACCCGCGCCCTGGCGCGCGTGACCTTGTCCGAGGAGGAGGCTGTCGGCGCCGAGGCGGCTTCGCTGGTCGATGTGGCGCTCCAAAACCTGCGCTGTTTCGATCTCGTTGGCGTGACCGAAGATCTGACCCCGTTCCTGCGCCTGCTCGCGCGCGATCTGGGAATCGCGCCGCTCGCCGCCGCGCCGCGCCTCAATGTCAGCGCCTCGGCCGAAAATGCGGCGCCGGAAGTCGAGGCCGCCGCCGATCTGCTCGATGAATTGACCGAGGCCGATATTCGCGTCTACCGCGGCGCCCGCGCCCTGTTCGAGGAGCAACTCGCCGCCGGCCCGGAATATTCGACCGAAATGTTCGAGACCGAGCACGCCAGCGTCGTCCTCGCCGACGTCTTGGGCCGCAACCGGGGCGATGTCGTGTTTTCCGTCCGCTCGCCCCTGGTCGGCGCCGGTTTTCATGGGCGCGACGGGCCGGGCCTCGACAATTGCAATGTCTGGAGTGGGCCGCAGCCGCGCTTCACCCTCTATATGCCGACGCCGCCGGATGCGCGCCTGGAGTTGAAATTATGGATTCGCGCTTTCGCCGACGAGAGCCAGCGCGAAAGGCTGCGGGTCTGGACGGACGGGCGCGAGACGCCCCATCGTTTCGCGCCCGACGCTAGTGCGCCGGAAGAGAATTTCCGCGAGGTCCTGATCGTCGAGACCCGCTCTACGCGCGATTTCATCCGGCTGGAGATCGACGTCGGCGAGACCTTTACTTATGGCCGGCCCGGCGGTGCGGCGTTCGACAGCCGCCGGCGCGGCGTCGCGTTCGGCTTTTACGGCTGGCGCGCGATCCCCGAGCCCGCGCCCGATGCGCCGGACGAGGAAGCCGAGCCGGCCTACAGCGCCTTTTCGTAGAGCCGGAAAGTGCGGGTGTGGCGCGCCGGCAGCATCCGCGCCACCGGCCGGATCGCGGCGGAATTGTGCTCCAGCAGCCAGCTATATTCCACTTCCTCGACGCCTGCGGCGCGGGCGTCGGCGACCGAACGCGCCATCAACATTCCGATGGCCGCCATGCCGACCGTAGTGTCCCGCCATTTCTTGGCGACGCCCGCCAGCATCACCCGCGCGCGCCGGGTTCCGCGCACATGGACGCGCCACAGCAATTTGGCCGCGCCAAAGGGCAGCAGCTTGCCGTTGAGGCCGCGCAGCGCCTCGTTGACGTCGGGAATTTGCGCCACCACGGCGATGTCCTCGCCCTGGTGCATGGCGATGTTGAACCATTTAGGCTTGGCGATGGGCAGCATCATATCGCCGATGAAGCGGCCCTCCTCGACGCCGATCGGCGTCGCATAGAGATTTTCCGACCAGGCCTCGTTGAAGAAAGATAGAATGCGCGGCAGGTCGCGGCGATAGCTGAAATAGGACATGGAATGTATGTCGATGCGCGGCGCTTCCTTGACGCTGGCCATGTTGCGGGCGACCTTCTCCGGCAGCGCGGAGTCGGCGATGCGGCAAACATAGGCGAGAAGATCGACCGTCTTGCCGTAGCCCAGGGCCTCGATATGGCGCCTGTAATGGGGCGGGGCGTGATTGGTCTGGACGATATGGGGATGTTCGAAGCCTGAGACCAGCAGGCCGCTTTCGCCATTGATATTGAGATTGAACGGCCCCCGCACGCGTCGCATTCCCTTAGCGCGCAAAAATTGCTCGGCTTCCGCGAACAAAGCGGCGAAGACCTGCGCGTCGTCGATCGCGTCGATGAAGCCGAAGAAACCGCAGGAATCGCCATATTTGGCGATATGGGCGGCGTCGATGATGGCGACGATCCGTCCGACCGGCTCGCCGTCGCGCAAGGCGACGAAGGGCTGCACGACATTTGCGCGCGCGAGCGGCGATTTTTTGGGGTCGAGCATCATCGCGACCTCGTCGTGAAGTTGCTCGACCCATTGGGGATTGGTCGCCTGGGCGCGGCGCGCGGCGGCGAGAAAGTTGTTGAGGCCGGCCTTGTCGGTCACCGGCGCGACTTTGAGCGCGCCGCTCTGGATCGTTTCGCCCATCATTGCGCTGGCTCTCCGTCGGCGCGCAGCGCGGCGAGTTCCTCGGCGACGATCGCCGCCGCCTCGGCGACGGCGCCGGCCTCATGTTCGCTGCTCAGGAAGAAGCGCAGTCGCGCCTCGCCCTCGGGAACGGCGGGATGGATAATCGGCTGCACATTGATCCTGCGTTCGAGCAATTGTTGGCTGAGGCGCGCCGCGACCAGAGAATTGCCGACCATCGCCGGGACGACGGCGGCGCCCGCGCTGAGGCCCGTGTCCAGCCCGGCGGCGCGGGCGGCCTCCGCGAAGGCCAGCGAATTGGCGCGCAATTTCGCCACTCTGTCGGGCGAGGCCTCAAGAATTTCGAGCGCGGCCAGCGCGGCGGCGGCAAGCGGCGGCGCGAGGCCCACGCTATAGACGAAGCCGCCCGCGGAATGTTTCAGATGTTCGATCAGCGCCGTGCAGCCGGCGATATAGCCGCCGCAGGAGGCGAGCGCCTTCGACATCGTGCCCATCCAAATGTCGACCCGGCGCGGATCGACGCCGAAATGTTCGAACACGCCGCCGCCATTGTCGCCCAGCACGCCGAGGCCGTGAGCGTCGTCGATCATCAGCCAGGCCCCATGGCGCTCCTTGATTTCGACGAGCCCCGGAAGGTCGCAAAGGTCACCGTCCATGCTGTAAAGCCCTTCGGCGACGATCAGCACCCGCTGGCGGCGGGGCCGCAGGTCGGCCAGCAAAGCGTCAAGGGCGGCAAGGTCGTTGTGCGGGAAGGCGCGCCGCTCGGCGCGGCAGAATTCGCCGCCCATGACGATGCTGTTATGGGCGAGCGCGTCGTGCAGGATCAGGTCGCGCGGCCCGAGCAAGGCGGTCAGCGCGCTGACATTGGCGCCATAGCCGCTGACGAAGGTCAGGCAGGAGTCGTGGCCGTAATGGCGCGCCAGCGCCGCCTCCAACTGGCGGTGGATCGGGCGCTCCCCGGCGACCAGCCGGCTGGCGGAAGCCGAAACGCCATATTGTCCGACTGCCGCGCAGGCCGCCGCCCGCACCGCAGGGTGATGATTCAATCCGAGATAATCATAGCTGGAAAAATTCAGGACCTCGCGCCCATCGACCACCGAGCGCGCGCCGGCGTCGCCCTCGTGGAGCAGGAAATAGGGGCTCGACAGGCCAGCCTTGAGGAAAATCTCGCGCAGAAAACGCTGTTCCTCGCTTCCCGGCAGCCGGTCGAAGCCGGCCGCGGGCATTACGCGCGTAATGTCCGTCCCGGAGACGACGGAGCGCTTTTGGCCCACGCGCTGCAAGAAATTTTGCTCGGCGTCCGACAAATGCCGCAAAATTCACCCCCTGGATCGAACTAGTATGCGGCGCGAACCTGCGGCGCGCGCGCAGTCCCTCTATAAGCAATCGTAACCTTTTCGTCAGCGCTCTTGTGTTGAATTTGTCGCAGCCGGATAAAATCTCGCCGGGTTCCGAGGCCTTTCGTTGATCGAAAACGAAGCCGGCGTTAAATCGGCAGAGTTTGGGCGGTCAGCGCTAGCGGCCGGACGGGCTTTCAATTGCGAAAGTCTGGACAACAAGGTTGAAGATGTCGATTAACGTCAGTTTCCGCTTCAGCGTCGGCCTCGCGCTTTTCTGCGCGCTCCTGTCCGGGCTTGCGTCCTGCTCGGCTCTTCCCGGTCAGGGACCGGGGGCGTCGGACATCATCGGCAGCGCGAGCCAGGCCCCGCCCTATGTGGTGGTCGGGGTCACGCCGGGCGTGATCGATGTCCTCAAACAGCGCCGTTTCGACAGTTTTGCGACGCGCTTTCCCAGCCGCTCCACGCCGGTGGAGCCGCTCATCTCGGTTGGCGACACGATTGTCGTGACGATCTGGGAGGCGAGCGCTGGCGGCCTCTTTTCGTCGCCGGTCGCCGCCGGCAAATTTTCGACCGGCTCGAACAGCGCCGCTCTGCCCGAGCAGGTGGTGGGCCGCGACGGCTCCATCACGGTGCCCTATGCGGGTCGGATCCATGTCGCCGGACGCTCGCCGAGCGCGGTCCAGAGCGTCATCGAAGCGGCGCTCAAGGGCAAGGCGATCGAGCCGCAGGTCATCGTCAATGTCACCCATTCGGTGACCAATTCCGCCACCGTCGTCGGCGAGGTCACCGGGGGCGGTCGGATTCCGCTTTCGGTCAAGGGCGACCGGCTGCTCGACGTGCTGGCCACGGCCGGCGGGGTTCGCGCGCCGGTCAACGAAACTTTCGTCGAACTGACGCGCGGTTCGGTCACTTCGCGCACGCCCCTGCTCCAGGTCATCGCCCATCCGGCCGAAAACGTCTATATCCGTCCCGGCGACGTGCTGACCTTCGTGCGCGCGCCACAGACCTTCATGGCCTATGGCGCCACCGGCCGGAACGCGGAAGTCCCCTTCGAGGCCGATGGCATCACCCTGGCGGAGGCCTTGACCAAGGCCGGCGGGCTGCTCGACGAGAGGTCCGATCCGGCCGGCGTGTTCGTCTTCCGCAACGAGGTCTATTCCGTCGCGAGGACCCTGCGCCCCAATAGCCCGCTGGTCCAGCCCGGCAGCGCCACTCCGGTCATTTACCATCTCGACTTGCGCGACCCGCAAGGCCTTTTCCTGGCGCAGCGGTTCCGCATCGCCAACCACGACATCGTCTATGTCGCGGATTCGCCGTCGACGCCGGTACAGAAAATGTTCGCGATCATCGGCGGCGGCATGGGCATGGTCGGCTCCAGCGCCAGCATCGCCAACGCGGCCGCCACCATCAAATGACCAGAGATTGATTGCGGTTGGGCGGCCTCAGAGCGATTCGCGCGCCATTTTCATAGATGGCGCGGGTTCCGTCCGGGACCGCGCCGTCTCCGGCGGAATCCTGGAATTGGCGGCCAGATAGAGCGCGCGATTGCTTTCCGCATTATAGGGGCGGCGCCGCGATTCCGCCGGAAATTCCGGGGCGCTCGCAATCCGCTGCGCCAGTTCGAGATGGTTGCCGATTTCGAAAAATTCGATCGTCTCGGGAAAATATCGCGCGAATTGCATGAAGGCGAGGTTGCGCGCGGCGATGATGCGCGCGCCCATTTCGATCGCCATGCTCATCGGCCCGGACGACGACTGGCCGACTTCGAGATAAGGCAGGACGACGACATCGCAATAGGCCATCGCACGGGCAAAACCTTCGTCGGTCTGCGCGCCGAGAAAATGCAGGCGATGGCCAATGTCTTTTGGGTGATCAAGCAGAAACGAAAGATTTTTGTCGCTTATAGTGAAATTCAGGCTGGTCTTTTCGTAGACGTCGAAAATGGAGCGATCGACAAAGGCTTCCCGAAGCAATTTATTGACATAGGGATTGATTTTTTCTTCTTTCTTGATCTCGTTGGGGTGAAGACCGCCGAAAAACAGGAGGTGGTAATTCTCGGGCAGATGATGCATCGCCCGGATCATCGTCTCAAAACCCTTATATTCCGACAGAAAGCCGAAGACGCCGATGGTCTTGGCGTCCGGTGGGAGGCTTTTGAGCTGGGGTGACGCGGTTTGCGCGCCGGAGGCGCGGATTTCGGCGATGTCCTTGTCGCGCAGGAAGCAGAGCGGATGGTCGAACACCGCCGGCAGGCGATTGACGTAACGCATGACGCGCATATCGCGGCGGGTGTGGACGATCACATTGACCGGCTTTTTGCGCGCTTCGCGCCGCAGCAGGCCATAGATCCGCTTGTTCATGAATTTGACGTTGAAATGGCGGCCAACCACTGAAACCGCCTTGAACAGGTTGAAGCGCGAAAGGGCCTTGGTGACCAGATAGGCTTCGAGTTCGGGCCGTAAAATGGTGTGGAAGGTCACCGACAGCGCCGGCGCGGCTTGCGCGATCCAGCGGAAGCGCCGCACAATATCGCCCCTTTTACGGCCGAGCGTGCCGTGTTCGAGCTGGATGTTGACGAAATCGTATGTTCCGGCTTTGGCGCAAAACTCCATAATCATCTCGTCCGCGAGCCGCCGCACGCTTTTGTCGCCGGAGCGCATGAAGAACTGGTCGAGATCGAATACGTCGACGTCGAAATCGCCTTCGATCTGTTTGATCAAAAACCGCGTATATCCCGCGATGCCGCACAGGTCGTCGAATGTGCTGACGATGGCGAGGCGTGGCTTCGTCATTTGGCTACCGCTAGTTCCGTTGCTGCCGGGCCGCAAAAATACGAACGCGTCCCGGCTGGATGACCTTTCCCCCAAAACAGATTTCAAAACAATTTTTTATAGATGGCGCTTAAATCCTTTTATGAACGCTGCCTAAATGCGCAATTTATCGTCCGATTGTCAATCGCGGCCGGCCCGGCGGTTTGGCGAGAACTTCTACCTGGAGTGGCAAGGCGCCAGCTTCGAATTCGATCAGCCGTTTTTCGCGCTTTTCGCTTTCCCGCCGACGTGATAGGTGCGCTTTCGAAATTGTTTCGCGGCGATGCGGCCGGACGATCCGACGCGTCGCCTGGCGCTGCGCTTCGCTCTGGGCGGCGCCTTTCCGTCCCTTGGCGTTATGGCGGAATTGATGAAAAACGATCCCCAACTTTCAGACAGCGCAACGGCTGCGCATGATTTGGAGCGCTTGCTGCGACTGCGGGAGCAGACGATTCGCGAACGGGAGACGGTGACGCGCGAGAGGGAAGCCGAAATCGAGCGGCTTTGCGGCCTCATCGCTCAAAAGGATCAGGAAATCAAAGCAATCCAGTCGACTTTGGCGGAGCGCGAGCAGGCCATTGTCGAGCGAGAAACCGCCAACCGGGAGCGGGAGGCGGAAATCGCGCGCTTGAGTGAAATCGTCGCCCGACGCGAGGACGAGATCACGGCGCTCCAGGCCTTGTTGTTTGAGCGCGAGCGGACCTTGCGCCAGTTCGAGGCCCACGCCGGCCAGACGCAGGCGCAACCCGATCAGCCGCAATCCGAAGCGGAGACCGTTCCCGTGAACCTCATGTCTCTAGTCGATCCAGCCGGGGCCCTGCGCGAGGGCGGCCTGGACAGCCTGCTCAAAATCCTCGACCGCGTCGATGGCTGGTGCACCGCCAACAAGGCGGCCAAGCTCTATGAGCTGGCTTCGTCGCCAGACTGCGGGCTCGCGGTCGAAATCGGCATTTTCGGCGGCAAGTCCCTGCTGCCGGTCGCCGCCGCATTCGCCAGAAAGGGCGCGGGCGTGATCTATGGCGTCGAGCCCTGGGAAAACGCCGTCGCGGTGGAGACCGCCACCAATGATGTCAATGACGATTGGTGGCGCAAAATCGACCTCGTCGCGATCAAGCGCAATTTCTTCGGCCACGTCCAGCGGCTGCAGCTCGAAAAGCATGTCCGGGTTCTCGAAATCCCGTCGGACGCCGCAATTCCGGTGTTCCAGTCGGCGCGCTACGCCGACAAGATCGACCTCGTCCATGTGGACGGCGCCCATTCGGTCGAGCAGAGCGTGTTCGACTGCGCTTATTGGCTGAAGCTCCTGCGCTCGGGCGGCCATCTCGTTCTCGACGACATCAATTGGCCCTCGGTCGCACTCGCTCACGAATTTTTGAAGTCGACCGCAATATTGACTTATTCGGTCAGCAATGATGCCGAGGGGCATTTCTCAATTTTCCGTAAACCATAGGCCGAACGAGATCGCTTGGGAGGTCATTTGGAAGGCGCCTTCGAACGGGACGCCGCGCCGGACGGCGGTTCCGACATCGCCGGACAGGGTTCGCCGGCGGGTCGCGCGCCCGCCGATTCGCTTGCGACCCTGCGCCTGACCCGCGACGCTTTTGTCGCGGCAGGAGACTGGTTCGACGCCGCGCCCCTCGCCGTCCGCATCGCCCAGATCCTGCCCAATGACGCCGCCGAACAGCGCCACGCCAGCGGAATTTTGAGCCAGAGCGGCCGCGTCTCGGAGGCGATCCATTTCGCCTTGCGCGCGGTGGACCTCGACCCGTCCAATTATGAATACGCCCTGCACGCCGGCTGCATTTACAATCTGTGCGGCGACCGCAAGGCGGCCATTCCCCTGCTCCTGCAGGCGGTGAAGATCAATCCGCAGGCGGCGGAGGCTTTCCAGCAATTGTCGGCGGCCGCCGATAATCTCGGGCGCCCGGATTACGCCGCCAAGCTTGCGCTACGCGCCTGGCGGCTCGACCCGAAGAATGAGCATCGCGGCTTCGCCGCCGCCCATCTTTTCGCCCGCGCCGAGCAATGGGACGCGGCCATCGCCGTTTTGCGCAAGATGGAGGAGGCGATCCCGCCCTCGGCGGCCCTTCACCGCACGCTGAGCGGCTTTCTCGGTCATACCCGGCGGTTCGAGGAAGCCGTGAAAGCGGGCGACGCGGCGGTGGCGCTCGACGGCGACAATCCCGAATATCGCATCCACCACTCGCATATGCTGATGCAGCTCGGGCGGATCGACGAGGCCAACGCCGCGATCGCCCGGGCCATCGAACTCGACCCGTCCAATCTCGTCGCCCGCCGCCATGCGGTTTCGCTGCTGGTCGAAAAGGGCGATCTCGGCCAGGCTTTGCGCTGCGGCGCCGAATTGCTCGCCCTCGCGCCGGACGATCCGGAATATGCCGATTGCATGCGCTTCCTGCTCGAAGCCAGGTCAATGAGCGCGGCGGCCGAGGATTTCGGCCAGATCGCGGCGCTCAAGCGCGCGGCGCCGCCGCGTAAGCTGGCGGAGCCGGTCACTTTCGCGGGGGCGGCGCAGGCGCAAGCGAGCACCATTTTCGCTCTGGTGCTGCGCGACATCCGCAGTCGTTACGGCGAGAGCAAGCTCGGCTTCTTCTGGGCCCTGATGGAGCCCTTCATCCACATCGCGGTTCTGGCCTTCGTGTTCCAGTTCACCATGCACGGCAAGCCGCCGATGGGGAACAGTTTCTTCCTGTTCTATTTCACCGGCGTCATGCCTTATCTGCTCGTTTCACACCTCATCAGCCATCTCGGCGTGACCATTCGCTCGTACAAGCAGTTGATGCAGATCCCCAGGATCACGCCGCTCGATCTGCTCGTGGCGCGCGCGATCGTCGAATTGTTCACCACGGCGGTGATCTATCTGCTGTTTCTCGCCCTTTTTGGGGTTTTCGGCATCAATGCGCTGCCGATTTCGCCGCAGAACGTGCTGGGCGCCTTCGCCATCACGTGGGTTCTCGGTTTCGGCCTCGGCTGCTGCCTCGCGAGCCTGGCGGAATTCGGCGTGGCCGCCGAGCATGTCGTCAACGTCGTGCTCCGCCTGCTCTATTTCGGCTCGGGGATTTTCTACGTCCCCAGCATGATGCCGGTCAGGGCGCGCAATATTCTGTCGTGGAATCCCTTCATGCATGTCGTCGATTACATGCGGATCGGCTATTTCCGCTCCTATCATCCGAGCTGGATGGACATATCCTACGCCGTCGCCTTCTCGATTTTCGCCATGGCCGCCGGCCTCGCGTCAGTGATGGCGATGCGCCGGCGGATGAGGACGATCGCATGATCGTTTTCGACAGGGTCACCAAGCGCTACCGCGCTGGCCGAGAGGAGAAGACCATTCTCGACCGTGCGAGCTTTTCCTTCGACGCCGGCCATAATTACGGCATTCTCGGCGGCAATGGCGCGGGTAAATCGACGCTTCTGCGCATTATCGCCGGCGCCGAACACCCCAACAGCGGGTGGATCAGCCGGCGGGCGCGGGTGTCTTTTCCGCTTGGCTTCTCGGGAACCTTTCACGGCCATCTTTCGGGCCGGCAGAACGCCGCCTTTCTCGCCCGCATCTATGGCGTGGACGAGCGCCGCGTCGCCGATTTCGTTTGGGATTTCGCAGAGCTCGGGGCCTATTTCGACATGCCGATCCAGACTTATTCCTCGGGCATGGCGGCCAAGCTCGCCTTCGGCGTCAGCCTGGCCATCGATTTCGACGTCTATCTGGTGGATGAAGTCACGGAAGTCGGCGACGCGCGGTTCCGCAAGAAATGCGCCGCCGCCTTCATGGAACGAATGGCAAAAAGCGATATTATCATGGTGTCTCATAATAGCCACACGATCAAAGCTTATTGCGATCGCGGCGCGGTGTTGAACGACGGCCGCCTTGAGTTTTTCGATTCGATCGATGAAGCTATGCGCGTTCATCGCAATATATTGGGAGCAAGCGATGCTTAGCGGGCTCTTGCCGCAGGAGCGCGAGACTTCGCTGAAGCCCGCCGACGCGCAGATCCTCCCGGCGCAGCCCCGCGTCGCGGCGCGCCTGCCGGAAGGACGTGGGCTGGTCCTGCCCGGCCTCGGCGACATGCGCCCGGTGACCGGCGCGGTGGCGAGGCTGCGGTCGCTGTCGCCGCTCAAATTGTCCTTTCTCCTGGTCGTCGTCCTTCCGACCGTCATCGCCGCTCTCTACGCCTTCTTCTGGGCGTCGAACCGCTATGTGTCGGAATTCCGCGTCGCCGTGCGCGCGGTCGAGCCGATCAAGACCGGCGGCCTCGCCGACCTGTTTGGCCTGGGCGGCTTTTCCCAGGCCGGCAACGATTCCAACGCCGTCGTGCAATATCTGCAAAGCCGGGAGGCGTTCGAGCAGATCCAGCAGAGATTTCCGCTGGAAAAGAAATTCAGCGACCATTCGATCGACTGGTTCTCGCGCTTCACGGGGCGGCCCGACATCGAGCGGCTGACGCGCTATTGGGATTCGATGATCGACGCCTATTTCGAGACGTCGACCGGAACCGTCATCGTGCGCGCCTCGGGCTTCTCGGCGCAGGACGCCTATGCGATCGCCAGGCTGATGCTGGCGGATTCCGAGGCTTTGATCAATCGCATGTCGAAACGGGCGCGCGACGATTCCGTCGCCTTCGCCGAAAAGGAAGTTTCCGCCGCCGAGGCGCGGCTCGAGGAAGTGCGCAAAAAAGCCCGGGCGCTGCAGGACAAGGAGGCGATCCTCGATCCGATGAAGAGCGCCGAGGTCAATATCACCCTCACGGCCAAGCTGAGGGAGCAGATCGCGCAACAGAGCGCCGAACTCGCCACCCAGAAATTGCGCTTGTCGCCGACCGCGCCTTCGGTGCGGGCGAGCGAGGAATCGATCGCCGGGCTGAAACGCGAGTTGCAGCGAATCCGGGCGGAGGCGACCGCCGCGCGCGGCTCCCGCGCGGCGGTCGATGACAGCGGCGCGGCTCGCCCGCTGTCCACGGTGTTCGGCGCCTTCCAGCAGCTCGCCGACGAAAAGACTTTTGCCGAAAAGGCCTATCTCAGCGCGCTTGCCGCGCTGGAGACGGCGCGCCTGGACGCCAACCGCCAGCAGGTCTATCTCTCGACCATCGTGCCACCCGGCCTGCCGCAGGAGGCGGCGTTCCCACGTCCGCTGCGCCAGACTGGGATCACCTTCCTCATCGCCGCAGCGCTGTGGCTGATCGCCCTGATGGGGGTCTATTCGGTTCGCGAACATATGTGAGCGATGCTGCCGCGCACGCCGCCATCAAAATCATGAACGGGTCGCAACGCCTCAGGTGTGGGAGGCGAAACTCGTAGTCATGCCCATGAGCGTCACCTGGGTCATGTTCTTGAAGATCAGCGTTTCGCCGTCGCTGAAGGTGAGCGTCGCATTGCCGCCCGAATAGACGGACGAACAGCCCGCGCTGCATGCCCGAGGCCGTCAAGCACCTCGCCTTCGCCGTTAATGGTCAGGCTGTCCGTTTGGCGCCGGCGCCAAACGGACAGCCTGACCGGCCAACTCGCCTCGCTCCTGTCAGGTGTGTGGCGCGCCCTCTAACGCATCGGGCGTTCCGGGGGGACCAGCCCGACGGCCATGCATTTCCCGACCAGTTCGGCGAGGCTGCCGCCCGCCATTTTCTTCATGACGGCGGCGCGATGGCTTTCCACCGTGCGCACGCTGAGCCTTAGGTCATATGCGATGATCTTGTTCGGCAGCCCCTCGATCATCTTCAGCAGGACTTCCTTCTCGCGCGGGGTCAGTCTGGCGAAATTCTCCCTTGTCGAGACGAATTCCGCCGGCTCCGGGGCGTTTGCGCAGACGTTGCGAATGGCGCCGATGAGCGCGCAGGCGGAATAGGGCTTTTCGATGAAGTCGAGCGCGCCCAGTTTCATGGCCCGCACGGCGAGCTTCACATTGCCATGTCCGGTGATGACCACGACCGGCAAGGCCGAGCCGCGCTCCCGCAACCGGGCGATCAGATCAATTCCGTCCATGCCCGGCATTCGGACGTCTGTCACGACGCAGCCGTGAACGCCGCTATCGGTCGCGGTAAGAAAATCTTCGGCCGACCGATAGGTTTTCGTTTCGAAGTTTTCCGCTCGCAAAAGGATGCTGAGCGATTCGCGAACGTCATCGTCATCGTCGACAATATGGACGACCAGATTGTCGGAGGTTCGATTTCCTTGATCCATAGCGGCGTGAGATGCTCTGCAAGGATGAAAGCTGGCGCGCGCGCCGTTGCCGGCTAATGTCTGGGTCCGCCAAACCTTCATTATGCACGCCCCTCAACCACCCGCCTGGCCGTCAGCGGCGCGGAGATGACGCAGGCGCGCCCCGCGGATTCAAAACGTCTCTCGACCTTGGCGCCGGGAATGCCGCGCTCGATCAGCATTGCGCTGGCCTCTTCGTCTTTGGGTCGCATCACCTGAGCGCCTCCGCTTTCGGTTCAGGTCATTTCCAGCCCTGGCGCGCCGCCTTCGCACAGCGCGCGCAAGCCGGAGAACGCGCCGACGCCGATGACGGGAACGCGTTCGGGATTGGCGACCTGCAGGTCGATATCGTCAGTCATGTGAAAGCAGCGCGATCGGACCCGAAGCATTGCCTTCAAAAAGCATCGCTGGTTGCGGCGACGAAGGCAAACGTGCTCGATTCATCTCTTTGCCGCCCTCCCCCGCCGCCTTGCAGACGGAATCTTTTTGATTATGGAAATTTATTGATGCTAACGCGAAAGGCCGCTGATTTCGAGTAGAAAATTATAGCTCGCCTGTCCTCATGCAAAGCAGCAGCGAGCGGCTCCCGGCGTGCGACGATCCTTAAAAAGGTCGCGGCCATGGTCGATGACGCCGTCGTTCATATTGTCGAAGACGACGCGGTTCTTTGTCATTCCGCTTCGTTCTGCGGCATTGTCGCCGACAGGCGCATGCCGGAGCTGCGCGGAATCGAGGCTCCGACCAAAATCCGGCGGCGCGTCGCCGGTCGTCATGGCTTCCGCTCATGCCGATGTGGCGCTCGGCGTTCACACCGTGAAAAAGGCGCTTTCGATTTTATCGAAATAGCCCTTCGCCAGCGACCGGTTCGTCAACGCCGCGCGCCGCAGCTCCGAAGCCGAGCCGGCCTGTTGCGGGCAGAAGGGAAAACGAGGTTCCCGACGAATTGCCGGCGGACTTCCGACGTTCGAATCATGACGCGTTCCCGTTCGAGCCGACATTTGTCTCGTTGATCGTCCCCTCATAATTGGCGCTGGCGCCGCTCGCAAAACGGTCGTTCGCCAACGCTGTATTCTAAGTAAAAAATTTCATTTCTTCGCGGCAGGACGCGCTAAATTGTTTCTAAGGGGCTTATCTGCTTTAGCGAAGCGTGGACTTTGCGGAATTTCGGAGCCTATTTGCGCCATGATTTTAAAAAGATGACGACCAAAGCACCGTCATTTCCCATTGTCGCCATTTGCGCGGCGTCCGACGGACTTGGCGCGGCGCTGGATCTTTGTCGCGCTTCGGCCGCGCAGATCGCGGCGGCCTTCGTCATTTTCATCGATCCGGAGCATGTCGATCAATTTATGAACGGGCTGGAGTCAAAGGATGCGCCGCCCGTGGCTCGCTGCGTCCCGGGAACGCCGATCGAGCCGGGACGCATTCATGTGCTGCGCTCGGACCTTTACATGCGAACCGTCGGCGGAAAGCTCCATGCGGTCGAAGCCGACCGGCCCGACCTTGGTTCCGCGCGTCTCTTTCTCCGCGCGCTCGCGCAAGAGAGAGGCGCAGACGCCATCGTCGTCTTGCTCGGGCGCGACCCGGACTTCGCGCGCGAAGCGAAGGCGGTCAAGCAGGCCGGAGGCGTCGTCCTCTCCTTCATCGACCTCATGGAGCGCCAGCGGGCGGCGAATCTGTTGTGCGAGAGCGAAGCCCGCATGCGCGCCATTATCGATGGCGCGGATGACGCGATCATCGCGTCGGACAGCGCCGGCCGCATCAGATGGGTCAACAGCGCGGCAAGCCAAATCTTCGGCTATGGCGCCGACGAAATGATCGGCGCCGACATCGGCTTCCTGACGGTCGATCCCGATCGCTCCATGCCGGCGGGCGGCGTCGGGAGGGAGATCGAGGCGTTGCGCAAGGACGGCTCGCTTTTCCCCGCCGAGCTGAAGGTCTCCGAGACCCGCCATGGCGGCGAACGCCTGCGCGTCAGCTTCCTGCGCGATCTCAGCGAGAGGCGGCTGCTCGAGGCGCGGCTGCAGAAAATGGACGACAATCGCCTTGCCGCCATGGCGAATATGGCGACTGAGCTGGCCCATGAAATCAATCAGCCGCTGGTGGCGGCGGTAAATTATCTGGCGGCGGCGCAGGCGCGCGGCCGGCGCTCCGGCGCCCTGCCGGCCGAAATAAGCGAATTGATGGAGGCCGCGGCCAGCCAGGTGGTGCGGGCGGGCCGCATCGTCAGCCGGTTGCGCAGGTTTATCGCCGATACTGAGCCCGAAAAGTTCGAACAGAGACTGCACGGCCTCATCGTGGCCGCTTGCGAACTGGTCTCGCCCATGTTGCGGGAGGCCGGCATCCGCCCCGTCCTGCGACTGGACGCGACGCCGGATCTGGTTCTGGTCGACGGCGTCCAGATCGAGCAGGCTTTCGTCAATCTCCTGCGCAACGCCGTCCAGGCCATGAGCAAATCGCGAACGAAAAATCTGACCGTCGCGACTTCCGCTGGCGACGGGATGATCCGGGTTGACGTCTCCGACAGCGGCACGGGCCTGTCGGGCGCCGAACAGATCGATCTGTTCCTGCCCTTCACCACCGCCAGACCGGAAGGTCTCGGCGTCGGCCTGTCGATTTCGCGCGCGATCGTCGAAGCGCATCACGGAAAAATGTGGGCGAAGAAAAACGAGACGGACGGCGCGACATTCTCCTTCACCCTGCCGCTCGCCGGGGACGAGCCGGCAAACGAATAGTGAAACGATACAGGTTCGCCCACGCTTTGATCGAAGTCATCGGCGTAACATTGGCAGGCTTTGCTCCTTGCGCATGTTTCGTGCGACCGAGACTTTTCAGGTTCATTTTGCGCAATTTGTAATCAGAAAACATATTGAGGTTGCCGGCCGCGGATAAGCGTGCATTATCTGCCGATCACCGTTCAGACGTCCGCCAGACTGTCATGGTTTGGTCGGCTTTCGAGGAATTTTCCATGAAATGGAAGGCGCTTGCCGTGTCCTGCGGCCTTTTCATGTCTTTGCTCGCCCCTCGGGCGGAGGCGGCGCAGGTTCAAGTCGCCGTCGCGGCCAATTTCACCGAGCCGGCCAAGGAAATCGCCGCTTTGTTCAAGAAGAAGACCGGGAATGACGTGCTTCTGAGTTTCGGGGCCTCCGGCGGCTTCTATATGCAGATCATCCATGACGCGCCTTTTCAGGTCTTTCTATCTGCCGATGAAGAGCGTCCAAAACTTGCCGTCGAAAAGGGCTATGCTGTTCCGGAAAGCCGCTTCACTTACGCCGTCGGCAAGCTCGTGCTGTGGAGCCGGGTTATGGATGTGGCCAAGGGCGAGGCGGCGCTGAAGGCGGGCGCCTTCTCCCGGCTCGCCATCGCCAATCCCAAATCCGCTCCCTATGGGACCGCCGCCGTCGAAACCATGAAAGCGCTCGGCCTCTATGATTCGCTTCAGCCGAAGATCGTTCAGGGGAACAGCATCGCCCAGACCTTCCAGTTCGTGGACACCAAAAACGCTGAACTCGGCTTCGTCGCGCTCTCGCAGCTCCATGGCGTGAGCGACGGAACGCGCTGGGTCGTTCCCGGAAACCTCCACGCCCCGATCCGCCAGGACGCGGTTCTGCTGAAGAAGGCCGCGAATGACGAAGCGGCAAAAGCCTTTCTCGCTTTCCTCAAGGGGCCGGAGGCGCGCGCGGTCATCGAGCGTTTCGGCTACGCATTGCCCTGATCCATGGTGGCGCTCGAGCATATCTGGGAGCCGGTTCGCCTGACGCTGGAGTTGGCGGCGGTCACGACTTTGGCGCTGCTGGTGATCGCGACGCCGCTCGCCTGGTGGCTGGCGCGCTCGAAAGCGAAATGGAAGGAAGCGGTCGCCGCCGTCGTCTCCCTGCCGATGGTGCTGCCGCCGACCGTGCTCGGCTTTTACCTCCTCGTCGCATTGGGCCCCGACGGCCCGGGCGGGAAAATCGCCGGCCTGTGGGGCGCGCGCACGCTCGCCTTCTCCTTCACCGGCCTCGTCATAGGCTCGATCGTCGCCAGCATGCCCTTCGTGGTGCAGCCGATCCGCAACGCCTTCCAGGCGATCGGCGACCGGCCGCTCGAAGCCGCCGCAACCCTGCGCGCCTCGCCCTGGCAGGCGTTCTGGCGGGTGGCGCTGCCCCTGGCCAGTCCCGGCCTTCTGTCCGGCGCGGTGCTCGGCTTCGCCCATACGGTCGGCGAATTCGGCGTCATCCTGATGATCGGCGGCAATATTCCCGGCCGCACCCGGGTCATGTCCACCGCCATTTTCGATTATGTCGAAAACATGCAATGGGGCGAGGCCAATTTGCTCGCGGCCGGCATGGCGGTCTTCGCCTTTGTCGTGATTCTGGCGATGACTTATTTTGAGAAACGCATCGCGAGGCTGCGGTGAGCGGGCAAGGCCACGCGATCCGCGCCGCATTTCGCAGCGCACTCGGCGCTTTCACCCTCGACGCCGCCTTCGAGGCGCCCGCCAAAGGCGTCACGGCGCTGTTCGGGCCTTCCGGCTGCGGCAAGACGACCTTGCTGCGCTGCATCGCGGGTCTGATCCGGGTTCCAGACGGGTTTTTCGCCATTGACGGCGAGGTCTGGCAGGACCGCGAGGGCAGGTTTTTGCCGACCCATCGCCGGCCTTTGGGCTATGTCTTTCAGGAGGCGAGCCTCTTTCCGCATCTTTCGGTGCGGCGTAATCTGCTTTTCGGCGCGCCGCGCCAAAAAACCGACGGCCGCCCCGAGATCGACTTCGACGAGGTGGTCGATCTGTTGGGGATCCGGGAGCTGCTCGACCGTTCGCCGCGCAATCTCTCGGGCGGCGAGCGCCAGCGCGTCGGCATCGGCCGGGCCCTTCTCGCCCAGCCCAAGCTGCTTTTGATGGATGAGCCCCTGTCCGCGCTCGACCGCAGGACCAAAGCCGAAATCCTCCCCTTCCTGGAAAAGCTGCGCGACCATTTCGCGCTTCCGATCGTCTATGTCAGCCATGACGTCGCCGAGGTCGAGCGTCTCGCCGATCATGTCGTCCTGGTCGAAACGGGCCATGTCGTCGGCGCTGGACCTTTGGCCGAGGTGCAGAGCGACCCTTCGTCGCCTTTGGCGCGGTCGCGCGACGCGGCGGTCAGCTTGAAAGGCGTGGTCGTGGGCTTTGACGCGGCCTATGGCCTTCTCGACCTGGCGATTTCCGGCGGACGCCTGTTCGCCCCGGGGCCGCCGGCCCGCGCCGGCGAGGAGCGGCGCGTCCACATTCTCGCCAGCGCCGTCAGCCTCGCCCATGATGCGCCCGGCCGCAGTTCGATCCTGAACGCGGTGCCGGCGCATATAATCGCGATGAAGCCGCTCGATCCTTTCGAGGTCGTGGCGGCTGTCGCGCTCGGCGAGGATGGCGGGGGCGCGCGGCTGTTGTCGCGCATGACCCGGAAATCGTGGGTGGAGCTGGGCTTCGCCGCCGGCCAGCGCGTTTACGCCCAGGTCAAATCGGTTTCGCTCGACGCCGGACGCGGCGAAGCGGAACCATGATCTCGTCGCGAAAGCTCCAAATTGATATGGTCTTTACGGCGGTCGAAGCGATCTGGAGCCAGGGCCGCAAAGTGAAAGCCATTCTCTTCCTGTGCACGGGAAATTATTATCGCAGTCGTTTCGCGGAGGAATTGTTCAATTTTCGCGCGCCCGCGCTATGTCCAGGCTGGGTCGCGGGGTCGCGGGGAATAGCCGTCGATCTCGGAAGCGCTAATGTCGGTCCGATCGCGCGGCAGACGGTCGAAGGTTTGGGGGGGAAGGGGGGTGGATTTCGATCCTGATACGGCGCGGGCGCCGCTTCAGCTCGAAGTCAGCGATTTCGCTTCCGCCGATCATGTCGTCGCGCTGAAACAGCGGGAACATTTTCCGCTTTTGCGGGAACGGTTTTTCTCGTCGCTTTCGATCAAGGATTTTGCGCGCGTCGAATATTGGGATGTCCACGACATAGACTTCATGGCGCCGGACAGAGCGCTTCCCCTGATCGAGCAACGGCTTGACGATCTGATGACGCGGCTGCGCGGAGCTTAGAGCATCCGTTCATTCCGGATCGGAAGAATCCTATAGTTCATTGTTTTAACGAATATTCTTGTCAAAAAAGGCTGCAACTTTTTGGGTATATGCTTGTCTTATGACTTTTCGCGCCACTGAGGCAAAAAGGAACCGCTGGGAGAGCGCGGCAAAATTGACCAGCAAGGCTTTGACGCGGGCACGAAAGTCACGGGCCGCAAGCGCCACATCCTCGTCGACACGCTCGGCCTCCTGCATGGCGTGAGTATGGCCGGCCAACATTCAAGACCGCGATGGAACGCGCGATTTGTTGTGGCGGGCGCGGCGGCGATTTCCGTTTATCGAGTGCAACTTCGCTGACGCCGGACTTCCGGGACCGAAAACGGCCAAACGATTGCGGCGACGGAAACCTGGAAGATCGAGAGCGTCAAACGATTGGATCGTCATCGCTTCGTCGTCCTGGCGAAGCGATCGATCGTCGAGCCGGCTCTCGCCTGGATCCGTCGAAATCGTCGCCTTGCCCGCGATTTCGAACGCTATGTGTCAACCGTCGCCGCATTCTTACGGCCTGCCATGATCCGTCTCATTCTCAAATGCTTGGCAAGGCCTAACCTCTGTTCAGGAATCTATCGTTCTTGGATCGGCTTTGAGGCCAGTTCCGCCCGCGGCGAAGGCCCGATGGCGCAGCAGCACCCGCGCGCCAACGCCCTGGGGCAGGAATTGTTGCAGGCGCGCCGCGAAATAGAGCGGCCAGGGGAAAGCGATGATCGCCTTGCGCCGGTCGAGGCCGCGGCGAATCAGCCGCGCCGCCTTTTCGCTCGACACGAGGAACGGCTTCCAGCTGACATAAGAACTTGTCATCGGCGTATCGACGAAGCCGGGGCAGACGACGCTGACGCTCACATTGTCAGCCTGATAGAGCGTTCGCGTCGCCAGGCCGAAAGCGACCAGCGCCGCCTTGCTGGCGGCATAGGAGGGACAATCGGGCGGCGGCGCGAAGGCTGCGATCGAGCCGAACAGCGCGATCCGCCCGGCGCGGCGGCGCCGCATCAGCGGCGCGATCGGGGCCATCGCATTGATCGCGCCGCCCAGATTGACGTCGAACAGCTCCGCCGCGCCGTCCAAATCCTCGACCTCGCCGGGCGACGGGGTCACGCTGGTCACGCCGGCGCAGAGAATCAGCCCGTCGAGCGGCGCCGACGCGTCGCATTCGAGCAGAAAGGCGCCGAGCGCGGCGCGATCGCGCACGTCGATCGCCGCTGTCCACACTTTCGCGCCCTTTTGCCGCGAGTCCGCCGCGACGCGATCGAGCCGCGCCAAATCGCGTCCGATCAACGCCAGGCTCACGCCCGGAGCGGCATATTCCCGCGCCAGGGCCGCGCCGAGGCCGCTGCTCGCGCCGGTGATGACGATGTTCCGAATGTGTCGACTCCACCACAGTGAGGAGAAATTTGCAGCGCAGCGACAATTCTCGGTTGCCACTGCATCACGATTAGGTTACCGAATTTATGGCTGTGCTCAAGACCTGATCCGTTTTCTTCAGCGTGTTGTCTTGCGCTGTTGTGTCGTTGCG
The DNA here is from genome assembly GCF_022760755.1 of Candidatus Rhodoblastus alkanivorans. NCBI lineage: Bacteria > Pseudomonadati > Pseudomonadota > Alphaproteobacteria > Hyphomicrobiales > Rhodoblastaceae > Rhodoblastus > Candidatus Rhodoblastus alkanivorans. The sequence continues at coordinate 757,646 of NZ_JAIVFP010000001.1, read as the reverse complement.
TCAACATTGCAGTAAAGTCGGCGCTTTCGTCACGAATTGGCTTTTGTGGAACCAGAATTGAGGCGGAGTTTGACTTTGTCGAACATGGACTTCTTCCCGACCGCAATCGAGGCCAGCCCTTCCGCCAAACAGCAACCGCATTCCTTCGCGCCGCCGATCCGCATCCAGGAAAATATACTTGCGCTCCACGAGCGCGCGACGCTTGATCGGCTCTGCGACGCCCTGCCCTCCTGGGTCAAGCCGGACCATCTCACCGCTCTCGGCCTGTTCGGCGCGGGCTTGAGCGGCGCTGGCTATGTCGTCAGCAATTGGAGCGCCGTCGGCCTGTTCATCGCCAGCCTCGGCCTCGTCCTGAACTGGTTCGGCGACTCACTCGACGGCTCGCTCGCCCGCCACCGCGGCGTCGAGCGGCCGCGTTACGGCTATTTCCTCGACCACACGGTGGACGCTTTCGGCAATTTCCTGCTGGTCGCCGGTCTCGGCGCATCGCCCTATGTCGACATGAACGTCGCGCTCATCACCCTGATCGGCTATCTGCTCCTGAGCATTTACGCCTTCCTGTCCCATCACGTTTCCGGCCGGCTGCAGCTCAGCTTCTTGCAATGCGGGCCGAGCGAAATTCGTCTCGCGCTGATCGCCCTGAACGCCTTGATATATTTCGAGGGGCCGCTCCATTTGCATTTCGCGCAGAGCAGCATTTCCGTTTACTCGCTGCTCGTGGGCTTTTTCGGTGTCAGTTTTTTCGCCCTTTTCCTGTCTAACGCCGTCGCCATGGCGCGCGATCTTCGCCGGGAAAACAAAGCCACACGCCGGTAGCAAGTTCGACGGAAGGCCCATGGTTTCCCAACGGCATGCCTGCCGGGCCGAGCGTCAGGCCCAACGGTCGGCGCGGTGGACTTTGGCCGCCGCATGGCGGATTGCAGGCGGAAATCGAGCAAACTGTTGATCGAGAGACGAGCGTGGGCTAGGAGCAAAAGCTCTGGGACGCGCAGCCAAGTGTCTGTCATCGCAGTCCTAATTTGACGGGGCGGAAATCGGGCGCTCGATTGACCAAACCTACTAGGAACCATTGTCTGGTGGCTGCGCGATCCGACGACCTGACCGAACTGGCGATTGTCGGCCGCTCCTGCCGGTTGCCTGGCGCGCCGGGCGTCGCAGAATTATGGGACCTTCTCACAGAGGGCCGTTGCGCGGTCGGCGCGATCCCACACGAGCGCTGGCCGCAACGCCGGCATTTCCATCCGCGCGCCAAGGAGGCCGGCCGAAGCTATATTTTCGCGGCCGGAATCTTGCCCGACATCTGGGGGTTCGACCCGCGCGTCTTCGGCTTGTCGCCTCGCGAGGCGGAGCAGATGGACCCTCAGCAGCGTCTACTGCTGGAACTTGCGTTTGAAGCCTGCGAGGACGCCGGGCTCCCTCCCTCGCGGCTCGCAGGATCCCGGACAGGCGTCTATGTCGGCGCTTCGGCAACGGATTATTTCACCCGCGGAACTCATGATCCGGCGGCGATGGACGCCTATTTCGCCACCGGCACCGCGCTGTCCATCGTCGCCAACCGGCTGTCTCATGTCTTTGACCTGCACGGCCCGAGCCAGGTGGTGGACACCGCCTGCTCGTCCTCGCTGGTCGCGCTGCATGCGGCGGCGGCGGCGCTGACGCGCAATGAGGTCGACGCCGCGCTGGTCGGGGGCGTCAATATTCTGGGAAGCCCCTACGCCTTCGTCACTTTCGCCCATGCCGCGATGCTGTCGCCGACCGGCCTGTGCCGCGCCTTTGCGGCCGAGGCCGACGGCTATGTGCGCGCCGAAGGCGGCGTCGTCCTTCTGGTGAAGCGGCTCGACCGGGCGCTCGCCGACGGCGATCGCATTCATGCCATCCTGCGCGCGGCGGGCGTCAATTCCGACGGCCGCACCAGCACGATTTCGCTGCCATCGAGCCATTTCCAGGCCGAATTGCTGCGGCAGGTTTACGAACGAGCGGAAATCGAGCCCGAGCGCGTCGTTTACGTCGAGGCCCACGGCACCGGCACGCCGGCGGGCGATCCGATCGAAGCCGAAGCGCTGGCCCGCGTTCTCGGCGCCCGGCGCGCCGATCCGCTGCTGATCGGCTCGATCAAAACCAATATCGGCCATACCGAGACCGCGGCCGGCCTCGCCGGCGTCCTCAAGGCCATGCTGGCGCTGGAGCACGATCTCGCGCCCGCCTCGCTGCATTTCGCCTGTCCCAATCCGGCGATAGACTTCGCCCGTCTCAACCTGCGCGTCGCCGCCCAGGCGACGCCCCTGCCGCGCGACGGCAAGCCGCGCTTTGCCGGCGTCAGCTCCTATGGCTTTGGCGGAACCAACGCCCATGCCGTTCTCGCCGACGCCCCGGCGAGACAATGCGCGCGCCCGGCGCAGCCGAAAATGCTGCTTCTTTCGGCGCGCTCCGAGACCAGCCTGCGGGCGCTCGCCGGGCGCATGGCGGAGTCCCTGGCGGAAGCCGATGACAGGACGGCGCGCGAAATCGTCGCCGCAGCCGCCCACCGCCGCGAAATCATGCCCGAGCGGCTTGTTCTGCCTGCGGATGACGGCCCGGCTCTCGCTGCGCGTCTGGCGCGTTTCGCCGACTCGGGCGCGCTAGCGGGCCTCGGCGCGCGCGCCGTCGCGCATGGCGGCGAGGTCGCCTTTGTCTTCACCGGCAATGGTTCGCAATGGCCAGGCATGGGACGCGCCGCATTCCGCGCCAACACGGCCTTCCGCGCCGCTTTCGCCGAAATCGACGCGCATTTCATTGGACTCGCCGGCTGGTCGCTGGCGGAAAAGCTGCACGCCGCCGATCTCGCCGACCATCTGACCAAGACCAGCATCGCCCAGCCCCTGATCTTCGCCATTCAGGCCGCGACGGTCGGGGCCCTGGCGGAAGCCGGCCTGCGCCCTGCCATGGTTCTCGGCCATAGCGTGGGCGAGGTCGCCGCCGCTCATGCCGCGGGAATCCTCGATCTCGCGCAAGCGGCGCGGGTGATTTTCCAGCGCAGCCGCCATCAGGAGCCGACCCGCGACAGCGGCGCGATGGCGGTGGCGTTCGGCCCGCGCGCATCCGTTGAAAAACTGGTCGGCTCCGTGCCCGGCCTCGTCGTCGCGGCGCATAATTCGCCGCAATGCGTGGCGGTCGCCGGCGATACCGCGGCGCTCAAACGACTGGACCCGGCCGCCGCCGCGGCGAAGCTGCGCATCCGCCCGCTCGACATCGCCTATCCATTCCATTCGCCGCTGATGGCGCCGGTCGAAGCGCCCCTGCTCCGCGATCTCGCCCGACTGACGCCGAAGCCGGCCGTCCTGCCGTTCCTCTCCACGGTCACCGGCCGGATTTTGCGTGGCGAAGAAGCGGACGCCGCCTATTGGTGGCGCAATGTCCGCGACCCGGTCCTGTTCCAGGAAGGGGTCGAGCGGGCGCTCGACCTTGGCGCGCGTTTTCTGGTCGAGATCGGCCCGCGCGCCACGCTCAAGGGCCATATGCGGGACATTGCGGCCGACCGCGCCATTCCGGCGCAAGTCGATTTCGCCCTCGACGAAACGGGCGAGGACGCCGGCGCCGACCCCATCCGGCGCCTCGCGCGGCGACTGATCGCGGCCGGCGCGGCAATCGACGTCGAAGCGGCCTTCGGGCCGGACCCCGGTCCCGGAATCGCGCTGCCGGCCTATCCATGGGACCGCCAGCCCTATCGCCATGCCCGCACGACCGAGGCGAGCGATCATTTCAACGCCCGGCCCCGCCACCCCCTGATCGGCGCGCGCGACCGCGCCGACGCGCTCGAATGGCGGGAAGTCCTCGACATTGCGCTGGAGCCGGCGCTCGCCGACCATGTCGTGGCCGGCCAAATCTATCTGCCTGGCGCGGCCTTCCTCGAAATGGCGCTCGCAGCAGCGCGCGACTGGCTCGGGCGCGACGACTTGGCCCTGAGCGGCTTCGAAATCCTGCAACCCCTGGTGTTCGCGCCGAACGCCGCCCGCGAATTGATCTGCCGCGTCGCGCCCGCTGGCGCGACGGTCGAGATTCTGAGCCGCGCGCGCCTGACCGAGACGACGCCGACTCTCCATGCGCGCGGCAAGATTCTGTCCGATCCCGGCCCCGATTCGGCGACGGCCGCGCCGGATTTTGGCGCGCTCGACGTCGAAATGGATGAGATTTACGCCGTGGCGGAACGGTGCGGCCTCGCCTATGGCCCAGCCTATCGCCGGCTCGCCCGCGCCGCCCGCGTGGACGCCGCGACGCTGGCGGTCGAACTGACGGCGGACGAGGGCGACCCGCGCTATCTCGTCGATCCGGCGCGTCTCGACTCCTGCTTTCACGGCCTCAATCTGCTGTTTTCCGGCGCAGGCGCGTCCTCGGCCTTCCTGCCCACGCGTTTCGACTTGGCGCGACCGCCCGCGGCGGGCGCGACTTTGGCGCGCGCCATCATCCGCCTGCGCCGCCACGACGAGCGCATCCTCGTCGCCGATTTTCTCCTCTTCGACGCCCACGGCCGGCCGGCCGGCGCGTTGCGCGGCGCCCGCTTCCAGGCGATGCGCCACAGGCCGGCAAGCCCGCCTGCGGATATCGTGAAACTCTGGGCGCCCGCCCCCGGCGACCTGAACGGCCCGCCGCCCTCCCGGCGCGCGCTTACCGCGCCTCTCGCGGATGAAGCGGCGCCGGCGCGCGACCCGCTGCTCGCCGACGCCTGGGCCGCCAGCGCCGCCTTGCGTCTCGCTCAAAATCTCGCCCGCCAAGGCCTTGTCGACATCGACGCGGCGATCCTTTCGGGAAAATTTCCTCTGGCCCTGCGCGGCTGGGCCTCGGCGCTGCTCGATTCGCTCGCCGACGACGGATTGCTCGCGCGGGACGCCGCCGGCTTTCGCCTGGTCGAGCCGGACTTCCCCTCGCCCGAGGCGTTGTTGCGCCACAGCGCCGCCCGCCAGCCGGGCGATGTCGCGGCCTTTAGGCTTGCCGCCGCCTCCGCCGCCATGCTGCGCGATGTCGCGGCTGGCCGGCCGCCGGCGCCGGCGGACGCCGCCTTCGAAGCCTATGAGCTGCGCTCGCTGCCGGTTCAGGCCTGCGCCCGCGCCGTGCGCCGGCGGCTCGACGCCCTGCTCGCGGATTTCCCCCGCAACCGGCGTTTGCGCCTGCTGCAGGTCGGCTGCGGCTTCCCCTTGACCCAGGCCCTGGCGCTGGCGCGCGATTGCGGCGCCCGCCTCACCTTGTTCGATCCCGACGCCCGGCTCGTCGAGCGCGCCCGCCTCATGCAGGCGCCGGGCGAGGAGCTCGCCTTCCTGTCCGACCCGGCTCTGCTCCCCGCGAACGGCTTCGATCTCGTCCTCAGCGCCGGCGGCTTGACGCGCGCCGCCGCCGACGTGGAAATCCTCGGCCGCATCGCCCAATCTTGCGCCTCGGGGGGCCGCATCGTCGCCGTCGAACCCGGCCCGTCGCGTTTCCGCGATCTGACGCTCGGCTTGAAACAGGCTCTCGACGGCGCCGCCCCTCCGGCAAACGCAACAGATTGGCGCGAAATCCTCGCTACGGCTCGCTTTGCCGCCCGCGACGTCAGGCCAATCGAACCAGACGGGGAGAGTGCCCTGCTGATCGTCGCCGACGCGCCGGAACGGCCGGCCTATATGGCGCCTGCAGAAGAAATATTGATCGTCCGCGACAAATCCGACGCCACCCCCTTCGCCTTGCTCCTGCGCGACGCTTTGCTCGCGCGCGGCGCCGCCTGCCGTCTCGCTTCCACCGGCGAGGAGCAGCCCAGCGAGGCGATATTGGTCCTCATCGGCGGAAACGACGGCGATGGCGAGGGCGCGGCTCGGCTCGCGGCCCGCTGCATGGCGATCCGGCAATGCGTCCTCGCGCACGACGGCGCGAGGACGGTTGTCGTGGCTGAATTCGCTCAGGACGCCGCCGTCGCCGAGGGCGTTTTCGCCTTCACCCGCAGTTTCGCCAACGAAGCGCCCGGGCTCGATTTCCGACGGGTCGAATTGCTGGCGCCGACCCCGCAGGCGGCAAAAAAGCTTGCCGATTTCATCCTCTCGCGCGCGCCGGAAACCGACGTCGCCTGCCGCGACGGGACTTTCGAGGTTCTCCGCTATGCGTCGCCCCCCTCGGCTCCGCCGGCCGGCCGCGCGCTGCGGCTGGAGAAATCGGCCGAGGGCGGCCTCGACCAGGTCGCCTGGAAGCCCATCCGGCGCCGCGCGCCGGGACCTCGTGAAGTGGAAGTCGAGATCGCCGCGAGCGGCTTGAACTTCCGCGACGTCATGTGGGCCATGTCGCTACTGCCCGACGACATGTTGGAGGACGGCTTCGCCGGCCCGAGCCTCGGCCTCGAATTCGCGGGCCGCGTCGTCGCGCTCGGCGCCGATGTCCAGGGCCTCGCCATCGGCGACGCCGTGGTCGGATTCTGCGGCTCCGCTTTTTCCACACACGCCACGGTCGATTGCGATCACCTCGTCGCCGCTCCCGCGTCGCTTGCGCCCGAGGCTGCCGCGACATTGCCGGTGGCTTTTCTTACCGCCTATTATGGGCTCGTTCATTGCGCCGATCTTCAGCCCGGCGAATGGGCGCTCATTCATGGCGGCGCCGGCGGCGTCGGGCTCGCCGCGCTCCAGATCGCGCTCGCGCGCGGCGCCCGGCCGATCGCCACCGCCGGAACGCCGGAAAAGCGCGAATTGCTGCGCGCGCTGGGCGCCGAACACGTGTTTGACTCTCGCGGCGGCGGCTTTTTTGACGACGTTCTGCGCGTCACCCAAGGGCGCGGCGTCGCGGTCGTGCTCAATTCGCTCGCCGGCGAAGCCATGGAGCGCAGCCTCGACCTGCTCGAACCCTTCGGGCGTTTCATCGAACTCGGCAAGCGCGACTATCTCGCCAATACGCCGCTTGGTCTGCGGCCCTTCCGGCGCAACCTGAGCTATTTCGGAGTCGATCTCGACCAGATGCTTCTGGCGCGCCCGGAATTGTCGCGCCGGCTTTTCGCCGAGCTGATGGCGCAATTCGCCGACGGGACATTCGCGCCCCTGCCCTACAGCGTCTATGAGTCGGGAGAAGTGGTCGAGGCGATGCGCGCAATGCAGCAATCGGCGCATGTCGGCAAGATCGTCATTCGTCCGCCAACCCCGTCGAAAGCCGCCCCGGCGCCGGAAACCGCCTTTCGCGTCAGCGCGGAAGGAACCCATCTCATCACCGGGGGGCTCGGCGGCTTCGGCCTCGCCGCCGCGCGCTGGCTGGTCGAGCGCGGCGCGCGGCGCCTTGTCCTCGTCGGCCGCTCGGGCGCCGCCGACGCGCAGGCGCGGCAGGCGCTTGAAGAATTGCGCCAAAGCGGGGCGAAAGTCCGGGTCGAGAAATGCGACATCGCCGACGCCGACGCCCTGCGCGCCCTGTTCGACGCCTTGGCCGCGAGCGAGCCGTCGCTCGCCGGGATCATGCACGCGGCGATGATTCTCGACGACAGCGTCATCGCCAATCTCGATGAGGCGAGGCTTGCCGCCGTCCTGCGGCCCAAGGCCACAGGCGCGGAAAATCTCGACCGCCTGACGCGCGGCATGACGCTCGATTATTTCTGGCTGTTCTCCTCGGCGACGACCGTGGTCGGCAATCCCGGCCAGGGCGCCTATGTCGCCGCCAACGGCTTTCTCGAAGGTTTTGCGCGCGCGAGGCGGAGCCAGGGCCTGCCGGCTTTGGCGGTCGCCTGGGGCGCGATCGCCGACGCTGGCGTGCTGGCGCGCCACGGCGCGGCGCAGGACAATCTCGCGCGGCGGACCGGCGTCAAGGGCGTCGCGGCGCGCGAGGCGCTCGACGCGCTGGCGCGCCACGCCGCTCTCGACGGCTCGGACTTCGTCGCCATCGCCGACATGGACTGGAGCGCGGCCTTCGCGCAATTGCCGCTGTTGCGCTCGCCAAGCTACGACCGGCTGCGCCGCGACGAGGACGGCGACGCCGCCGCGCTCCATTCGAGCGTCGATCTCGCCGAGCTCGCCGAACGCCTGCCCTGGGACCAGGCGCGGCGCACGGCGGCGGACATGATCGCCGAGGAAGTCGTGCGCATCCTGCGCCTGCCGCGCGACGACGTGAGCCTGACCAAGCCGCTCGCCGACATCGGGATCGATTCGCTGGTCGCGGTGGAATTGTCGCTCAGCCTCGAGGCGCGGTTCGGCCTGGACTCGGCCGCCGTCGCCGGCGGCTTGTCGATCATGGATCTCGCCGGCCAGATCCTTGCCGCCGTCGAGCCGGCCGGCCGCGATTGCGCAATGGCCGAGCGGGTCGCGCGGCGCCACGCCATGGCCGAGCCCCCACACGAAAGGCATCGCGAAGAGGCGCATCACGACGCACGCCGGGCCTGAAAGGCGAGGAGACCGACGCGACCATGACCCAGGCGCCGCCGTCTCAGCCCGATCCGCCCGCCGAGATTGGCGCGCGGCCGCTCATCTTCGACATCACCCGTCTTTTGCTGCGCGTGTTCAGCCGAACGCCCAACGGGATCGACCGTGTCGATTCGGCGCTCGCCGGATATTTTCTCGACCGCGCCGATCCACATCGCTCGGGCGTGATTCTGACGCCGATCGGGCCGCGCGTCCTCGCGCCGGAGGCGGCGCGCGAGGCCATCGCCATCATCCGCGAACATTGGGGCGAGAACGAAGCCGCGGACGATTGTCCGACCCTGCGCGGGCTGCTCGCCTCGCTCGGCGGCCTGGCTGCGCCGGTGAAGCGCCTGTCCAAGGGCCGCCGGGGCCGATATGCCAAGGCATTGCATTGGATCTTCCGCCACGCCGTCGCGAGGGGCCAATCGCCGCGCGATTTCCTGGCCGACGGCGGCGCCTATGTCAATGTCAGCCAGTTCCCGCTCTGGGCGGATCGCTATTTCCGCTGGCTCGACGACGCGTCAGGGATCGACGGCGTCTTTTTCATCCACGACCTGCTTCCGCTGGAGACGCCGGAATATTTCCGGCCGAGCGAAGAGCCGCGTCATCGCCGCCGCCTGAACACCCTGGCCCGGCGCGGCGCCGGCGCCATTGTCTCGACCGAGGTCGTGCGCCAGGCTTTGAGCCGCCATCTCGCCACGCTCGGCCGCGCCGACCTGCCGATCCTGGTCGCGCCGCTTCCGGTCGATCCGATTTTTTCCGCGCCATCTGGCGAGGGCGCGCCCGAGGACGTCCCGCCCTATTTCGTCCTGTGCGGCACGATCGAGCCGCGCAAGAATCACCTTTTGATTCTGCACGCCTGGCGCGATCTCGTCGCCGCCCATGGCGACGACGCGCCCCATCTGATTCTCGTCGGCGCGCGCGGCTGGGAGAACGAACATATCATCGACCTGCTCGAACGCTGTCCCGGACTGCATCGCCATGTCACGGAAGTTTCTGGACTTTCGACGCCGGCCCTGCGCCATTTGCTGGCGGGCGCGCGGGCGCTCCTCATGCCGTCCTTCGCGGAGGGCTATGGCCTGCCGCTGGTCGAGGCGCTTGCCTCCGGCGTTCCGGTAATCGCCTCTGACATTCAGACGTTCCGGGAGACCGGCGGCGCCCGCGTCCTGATGATCGATCCGACCGACGGGCCGAAATGGCGCGCCGCCATCGAAGCCTTCGCCGCGACGCCTTCGCCGGCGCGGGAGGAAACGGCCGCGCGCGCCGCGTCCTTCCAGCCGCCGGACGCCGCCCGACATTTCGCGCGCATCGAAGCCTTTGTCGCGTCGTTGAGCCAAGCCAAGGCCGCTGCGGGAGCGTTCAGGCGAAAATGAAACGACTGGCGTCGGCCTGCAATGGCGCCATGCCTGGACCAGCCATATTGGCGGCCCGTCACGAGTCCCCGTCACGAGTCAATGTCATCCGCGATGAAGCGCCCGGGCTCTTCAACGGCGGCATGGGAGAGAACCATGGACCGGAACGCAATCGAGAACCGCGATATGCCGAAACTCGCCGGGTTTAAGATATGCGACGGCGATAACAGGAGAAATTTTTGGGCCGTGGAGCGGGCGATGAGAATCGAACTCACGACATACAGCTTGGGAAGCTGTCGTTCTGCCACTGAACTACGCCCGCGCTCACGACTCTCATAGCCGGATCGCGCCCTTCCTTCAACCGGGCGCGCGAAAATCTTGCGCATTGGTCGTCAGGGCCATTCCGTCCGGCCACGCCGTTCGAGCGGAACAAGCGCGCGTCTGCCGTGTTGAATAGCGTGGCCATGGGGCGCGCGGGAGTTTAGCGTCATGGATCATCGAGCGCATTCGCCGCGCGCAATGCAGGATCGAACGAAGAATCACGACGCTCTGATCCGGCGATTGGCGAACTATTCGGTCATTGGTCTGTTTGCGCTCGCGCTGCTCACAACCCTGCAGATCGCCTCGGACATTGTGGTGCCGATTTTTTCCGCGCTGGTCATCGGCGCCATCCTCACGCGAATCACCGACCGCCTCATCGCCTGGGGATTGAAACCCGCGGTCGCGGCGTTTTGCGTCGGCGCGGCGGCGACCGCGCTCGGCGTGCTGATAATCAATGCGCTGATCGACCCTTTCTCCGCCTTCGTCGCCCAGGCGCCGAAAATGACCAGCGCCGTGCCGGAGATGGCGGAGCCGATCCTGCATCCGCTCGCCAATCTCAGGCACGCCCTGTTTCAAACGGCGGCCCCGGAAAGCCAGGCGCTTTCGATCGGCAACGAGACGGATTGGATCGCGGCCTTCCTCAGCCGCCTGACGCCGGCGCTCGGCGGGCTGCTGGTGTTTTTCGCCAGCCTGGCCTTTTTCGTCGCCGGCCACCCGGCCTTGCGCAGGCAACTCATCCTGGCGATGCCGGCGCACGCCAGCCGACTGAAAGCGCTCCGCGCCTTCGATGCGGTCGAAAACGCGCTGGCGCTCTATTTCGGCGCGACCGCCCTCATCTATGCCGCGGTCGGCGTCGCCACCGCTTTCGTCGCCTTCGCTTTCGGCTTGAGCAATCCGATTCTCTGGGCAGTCATGACGTTCGTCGCCGCCTATATTCCCTATTTCGGCGTAGCTCTCGTCACGCTCTCGCTCGCCGCCACGAATCTGCTGACGCATCCCCATTCCGCCTTCGTCCTGGCGCCAGCGCTGATCTACCTCGCGATCCATGAGGGCGCCGATCTTTTCGCGATTCCGACCCTGTTCGGCCGCCGTTATGAGATCAATCCGTTCCTGGTCTTCCTTTCCATCGTCTTCTGGAGCTGGATGTGGGGGCCGGTCGGGGCGCTTCTCGCCGTGCCGCTTCTAGTGACGTTGCAAAGCCTGATCAGCGTCCTGTCCGACGGAGACGGACGCCTTCCGTGATCGCCAAAAAAATGCCCGTGAAAACGAGACGCCGGAAACGCCTCCTTTTGCGATCAACGAAGTTGCGGCGGCGCGATATGGACGATGATTGGCCACTGCGCACGGGAGCCTAGCCTCTGCGCGCCGGAGCCAAAGCAGGGCGGCCGACGCTCACTTCGCGCTGTCGGCGCGCTGCAACCAGACCGTCTTCTCCTGCAGGCCATCCGGGCGGCCTCGTCAATGCCGGAACCTGCGGCTCCAGCGCTGGGGCTTGTCTCGAAAACTTCGTCAGTCTTCGAAATCTTCGGCTTCTGAATTGCGACACTGAGGCTAATGTGTTGCGCATGATGGTGAAGAGCCGGGCGCGCAAAGATGTGCCCGGCTGGAACCGATCCTCGGCCGCCCAGGTCTTGATCAAGGTCTCCTGAGCCAGGTCATCGGAGCGGTCGGGCGTATGGCAGAGCAAAAGGGCAAAGAAGCGAAGCTGAGCTAATTCACCCCGCAGCGCCGTTTTGAAATCCATCTTCGCGGTCATATGTTCACATCGATAGACGAACTCGACCGGGGGTCCTGCGGGGCGGAGGCCCCTGCGTCGCCGGCTTCCAGACGATCAAGCAGCGCCGCAAGCCGGCGCGGGATCGGCTGATTGGCCGTCTCGGCGAATAATTGTCTCAATTGGGCGCCGAGATGCGCCTGCAGCGCGGCGTCCATTGGCGGGCGCGTTTTTGCGGTCTTGCTGTGGCTCTCGTTCATTTTCGCCGCCGACGTCAAAGGGTTACGGTTGCGCTCGCCCGCATGAACGCCGCGCGAAAGCTTCCGGAAGGCGAACGCCAATGACGGTCGCGCGTTCCAAATTTTTATTGGTTTTTTTTATTTGACGGGAACCGGAGGGAAAGGGCGACGTTCTCAGTCGAGAGTTCTTCCGGCGTATGAACTCCTCGACATCGAAGGATTATTCGCCATGTCGCTGTCCGCGATGATCGCCCCGCAGCTCCCCTATCTCCGCCGCTATGCGCGCGCCCTGTCAGGGAGCCAGGCGAGTGGCGACGCTTTTGTGATGGCGACGCTCGAAGCCATCGTTGAGGACCCGTCCCTTTACGACCAGTCGCTCGACGCCAAAACCGCTCTGTTCCAGACCTTCTCCCGCATCTGGAATGCGATGCCGATGAACGCCGCGGTCGGCCGCGGCCCTGCCGATACGATCGCCGACCGGCGTCTCGAAGACGTTACGCCGCTGCCGCGGCAGGCTTTCCTGCTGACGGCGCTCGAGGGCTTCGGCGCCGGGCAGTCGGCGTGCATTCTCGAAATCGGTCTCGACGCCTATTCGCGCCTGATCGAAACCGCCGGCCGCCAGATCAGCGCGCAGCTCGTGACCTCCGTGCTGATCATCGAGGACGAGCCCGTCATCGCGATGGATCTCGAACATCTGGTCACGAGCCTCGGCCATGTCGTCGCCGGCAGTGCAAGGACGCGCGGCGAAGCGGTCGAAATGGCCAAGCGCGAGAAGCCCGGGCTCGTTCTGGCCGACATTCGCCTCGCCGATGGCAGTTCGGGTCTCGACGCCGTCAATGACATCCTCAAATCGCGCCAGATCCCGGCCATCTTCATCACCGCTTATCCGGAAACGCTGCTGACGGGCAAATGGCCGGAGCCAACGTTCCTGATCGCCAAACCGTTCGAGGAGGACATGGTCCGCGCGGTGATCAGCCAGGCTTTGTTTTTCGACGCCAAGGCGACGAAGGAGACGGCGTCCGCGGCCTGAAAGGCGGCCTGATTCCCAATCCCGCTCGAGTAATTCGGACGATGCGATTCATCTCGGATATCGCCGTCGGGATCGCGTGTCTTACGGCGGCGCTCGCGATCCTGTTCTATCTCTCGCGGCGTCGGGATGTCGCGGCGGAGGACAGGACGGCGCTGTGGTGCGCCATTTTTGGCCTCGCCCTTTTCGGCGGCCTGCAGATGGCCGGCGTCGCGGCCATCGCGCCCCCCGGCTGGTCGACGCCGAATATGCCGCAATTCATCGCCGCCGTCGTCGCGCTCGCCTCGGCATTCGCGATCTGGGCCATGGCTCCGAAATGGCTGTCGCGGCCGACGGTCGACGATCTGCCTGAAAAATCCAGCATTCTGGGCGGCGCGGCGCAGGAAAGCGCCGAGCGGCTAGAGCGGCTCGCGGCGGAAAAAGCCGCGCTCGAAAATGCGGTCGCGGCGCGAACCCGCGAATTGGACGAAGTCAACCAGCGCTTCTTCCTCGCGCTCAAGAACACCGGCGTCACCATGTCGCAACAGGATCGGGACCTGCGCTACGTCTGGATTCACAATGCGCCTCAGGGTCGGAAACGGCGCGAATTCGTCGGCCATTTGCAGGCGGAGGTCCTGCCGCCCGAGCTTGAGCCGAGAATCGCGCAGGCCAAACGGCAGGCGATGGAGCAGCGGTCGTCGGTGCGGATCGAAGTCCAGGCGACGGTCGACGGCGAAAAACGCTGGTTCGACGAAAGATTCGAGCCGATCGCGCGCGACGGCGAGATTACCGGAGTCATGACCACCTCCATCGACACGACCGCCTATCGCCGCCAGGAGGAGGACCTGCGCGAACTCCTGCGCGAACTCACCCACCGCACCAAGAATCTTCTCGCCGTCATTCAGGGCATCGCCCGCCAATCCGGGCGCGCCGCGCCCGACGTCGCCTCCTTCGTGACCGAATTCAACGGACGCATCCGCGCGCTTTCCGTCACCCACGAACTTCTGGTGAGCGCCAACTGGTCGGGCGTGGATTTGAAATCGCTGATCGAGGCGGTGTGGCGCGCGACCTCGCCGCTGACGCTGGCGCGCGTCAGCCTCTCGGGAGAGAGCCGCAAGCTGGCGCCGGAAGCCGCGCAGAATCTCGCGCTCGCCGTTCACGAAATGGCCGCCAACGCCGCGGCGTGCGGCGGCGACGCCCAGAACGCCGCGCAAGACGCCGCCTGGGTGCGCATCAGCTGGAGCCCCTATTGCGAAGAAGAAGGCCGCGGCGTCACCATCCTGTGGGAAGAAAGCGCCGCCGCGCCGCCCGATCAGGGTCTCGGCGAATTCGCGAAATTCTATGTCGAGTCCCTGTTGCCGCGGGCGACCGGCGGCGCCTCGGAAATCGTGGCCACCAAGGCGGGCGCCCGCTGGACGCTCAAGCTGCCGTCGCGCAATTTCATTTCCTGAAAAATGGCCTCTTCGCGCCGCGACCGAAGGCGCCATTGTGAACAGACATTGTGAACAGACGCCGCCCTCGCGCTACGCCGCCGATCCGGCGGGTTTCATCGGCTTCGCCGGGCCTTGCGCCTTCGATCCGATCGGCGCCAAAATCTTCGACTTGCGATCAATCGAGCGCCTCGTGTCCGATTGCGCCGCATGTGGCGAGATCCGATCCGTTTTTCGAGGGATAAGCCTTCGACAGGTCGCGCAGGGCGGTCCGCAGGCCCTCTTCGAGCGTCGGATGGTAGAAGGGCATGGCGAGCATGTCCCAGACCGTCAATTTGCGCTCCACCGCCAGAGCCAGCAGATGCGCCATATGCTCGCCGGCCGGGATGCACATTTCCGCGCCCAGGATCACGGCGGTCTCGCGGTCCGCGTGGATGCGCAGGAGGCCGGCCGCCGCCGCCGCCATGCGGGCGCGCGGCTGTTTGGCGAAATCGGCCTCTCCGGTCGCGCGGCGCGCCTCGGGAATTTCCGAAAGGGCGAGCCCGACGCGGGCAATCTGCGGCGAGGAAAAGACGATCGCAAGCGGAGGACGGCGGCAATGGGGCGCCGAGCCGACGCCGGGCGCCGCATTGCGGCCGGCGATATGGCCCTCGTCGGCCGCTTCGTGCATCAAGGGGCGATAGCCATTGGCGTCGCCGACCAGAAAGACCGGCAGGTCGCCAAGACGCAAGGTCGTCGGATCGATCGCGGGCATGCCGCGGCCGTCGAGCGCCACGCCCAAGCTCTCAAGGCCGAGTCCGTCGATATTGGGCCGCCGGCCGATGGCGGCGAGAACCGCGTCGGCCTCGAACCGGCCGCCGGCCGCGCTGACGGCAATTCCGCCCTCGGACGCCGCCAATTCCGCGGGGGCGCCGAGATGAAGCGCCATTTCGCGCGCGAGCAACGGGCGGAAGGAAGCGAGAATTTCGGGATCGTTGATCCCGGCGAGGCCGTCCACGGCGTCGAAGCCCGCGACCTCGACGCCAAGCCGCGCCAGGGCTTGCGCGATTTCGACCCCGATCGCGCCCATGCCGATCACGGCGATGCGGCGGGGCAGGTCCTCCTGCTCGAACAATGTGTCGCTGGTCAGGATGCGGTCGCCGAACGCGGCCCAGTCCTTGGGAACCACCGGCCGGCTCCCCGGCGCGAGAATGATCGCCCGCGCCTCGATCTCCTCGCCATTGACCTCGACGAGGTTCGGCCCCTTCAGCCGGACCCGTCCGGCGATGGCGCGCCGGCCGAGCTTCCCGCGGACCGATTCCGGCCCGGCGACAAAACCGTCGCGCAGGTTGCGGACATGAGCGAGAACGGCGGGAATGTCGGCGCGCAGGGCCTCTCCGCCGCGAATGCCGAAAGCGTCGAAAGCGACGCGGCGATGAAAGGCGTTGGCGACTTCGATCAGCGCCTTGGACGGCATGCAGCCGACCGCCGCGCAAGTGGTGCCCCAGCGTCCGTCGTTGACGAGGAGGAAATCCTTGGTATAGCGGCCGACCTCGCGCAGGGCGGTAAGGCCCGCCGTGCCCGCGCCGACAATGATCGTATCGACCTTCATCCCGGCCCCTCGCCTTTCAGGGCTGCGTCCGAATCCGCGCCGGCCCGCCGGACCATAACAACCGAATGCGAAGATTGTCCTCTTGTTTCGGCGCGGCCCGCCGCTATTCCGCCACCGCCCGGCGCCAGCTATAGTCGGCGCGAAGCGGAGACGCGTGGAATGTTCAAGGTGATCGAAGTCGCGACGCCCGAGAAGCGCGTTCATGCCGTCGTCGCCGTGGCCGAGGAGATGAAGGCGGCCGACGTCCAGATCGGGCCGCCCTTCGAGGATGGGCGGCGGCCGATTCGCCTGCTGGTGGGCGAAATCGATCGCCAGGCCCTGATCGACCGGCTCCATGGGGCGCTCGGCAAGTCCGAGAACTGGCGCATCACGATGCTTCCGACCGACGCCGCCATTCCCGACGAGCCCGAACCTGAAAAGACCGCGCCCGAGGAAGAGGACGAAGAGGCGAAAAAGGACGAGCAGGCGCGCGCCTCCCGGGAGGAGCTTTACCATCTGATCGAGAACGGAGCCCGGCTCGACGCCAATTTCATTCTGCTCGTGTTTCTCTCGACCTTGGTCGCGACGGTCGGGCTGGAGCGCAACGATGTCGCGGTGGTGATCGGCGCCATGGTCATCGCGCCTTTGCTTGGCCCCAATGTGGCCTTTGCCTTCGCGTCGGCGATCGGCGACCAAAAACTGATGCTGTCCGCGGCGAGCGCCAGCGCCGTCGGGGTCGTTACGGCGATCGCGATCGCGACGATTCTGGCCCTGTTGGCCGCGGCCGACCCCAGCACGCCCGGACTGATGGCGCGCACCTCGA
Organism: Candidatus Rhodoblastus alkanivorans; assembly: GCF_022760755.1. Taxonomy (NCBI): domain Bacteria; kingdom Pseudomonadati; phylum Pseudomonadota; class Alphaproteobacteria; order Hyphomicrobiales; family Rhodoblastaceae; genus Rhodoblastus; species Candidatus Rhodoblastus alkanivorans. Next base: position 740,828 of record NZ_JAIVFP010000001.1, on the reverse strand, counting down.
TCGATTACGCCAACATCATCCTGGCGATCGCGTCGGGGACCGCGGCGGCGCTTTCGGTCACGACCGGCCTGTCGTCAACCCTGGTCGGGGTTATGGTCGCGGTGGCCTTGCTGCCGCCGGCGGCGACGCTCGGGATCATGCTCGCGGCGCGCCGGTTCGATCTCGCGGGAGGCGCCGCAATGCTGCTCGGCGCGAATATGGCCAGCGTCAATCTCGCCGCTCAACTCGTCTTCATGGCCAAGGGCGTGCGCCCGCATGGCGGTGGCGATCAATGTGGCGACGTCGGTCCTCCTGCTCTGGGCGCTGATCGCCTTCATCGCCCTGCGCCCATCGTCCTCCTGACGCGCCGCGGGCGAACGATTCACGCCCACATGCGTTGTCAAGCTTGGGTCATATGATTTCCGAACGATCGATTCGGCCATCTTGTTCCGCGCGCACCGATTGCGAAGCAATCTTGCGGAAACCGCATCATAGGAGAGCGCCTAATGAACACCGCGAATTTGCAGCTCGAGGGAGTCTATATCGTCCTGGCGTCGCTGCTCGAGGCGTTGGTCGCCAAGGGCGCCTTCGACCAGGCGGAGCTGGTGGCGATATTGTCCGACGTCGAGCGTCGCATCGGCGCCGATTCCTCACGGCCGGTCGAGATCCGGGAATCCAATGTCGAGGCGGCGCAATTCCCGGCGCGCTTCCTGAAATCGGCCCTCCGGGCGTCGTCGGACGGCCGCAAGCCCTCCTTCGCCGAGATCGTCTCGCTCATCAAGGAATCGCGGCGTCCCGAAGGCGCGCCCGCCGTCAGCCCCTGATGCCGACCCTTAAGCCCGGCGCGGGGCGCTCGCGCAGCACGTCGCGGCGGAAGCGGAACAAAGCCGCGGGGCGGCCGCCGGTCGCGTGCGACATTTCGCCGGTCGGCTCGACCACGGCGGACCCTTCGACCAGGCGGCGGAAATTCTGCTTGTGGAGATGACGCCCGGAAATGGCCTCGACCGTCGTCTGCAGCGCGGTGAGGGTGAAATCCTCCGGCATCAGTTCGAAAATCACCGGGCGATATTTCAATTTTGCGCGCAGGCGCCCCATGGCCGTGGCCAGAATCCGGCGATGGTCGGCCTGCATGGATTCGCCGAGCGGCGGGCGCTCGCCGAAACCCGGCGCGGGCTCGCGGCCGTCGCGCACGCTTTCCTCGACGAGACCCGCCTCGTAAAGCAGCTCGTAGCGGTCGAGGACATTCTCCTCATCGAAACGGTCGCCGTCGTCCCCGAACAGCATCCGCACGCGCTCGATCCGGGTCAGGCCGCGCCTTTGGGGCGCATCGCCGCCGCGCGCGACAAAGGCGCGCAGGCCGGGCATGATGGTCGCATCGATCAGATCCGGCCGGCCCTGGCGCCAGTCCTCCCAGGGGAAGAAGCGATACCATTCGCGAAAGCCGGCGCCCGGCGCGGTCGGCGGCTCCTCGCCGCAGATGCGGGTCAGCGCCAGATAGCCGACCGAGACGACATGGGGATCGCGGCTGTCGGCGCGGCTGTGGCGGCCGCGGTCGCCAAAGGTGTAAAGCTGCTCGACATAGCCGACCGGCACGCCGGTCTGTTCGGCGACCCAGGCGCGCAGGCCGATCTCGAAAGTGCGGTGGTTGACCGGATCGAACGGGCCGGAAGGCAGGGCCGCCGCCCCCCCGGGCTCGTCGCCGCGCGCGCCGCGCGCCACCAGAATGAGCGGCGTGTCGCCGCGCACCGCGACGATCGCGGCGGTGAGGCCGATCTCCATAGGAATGGAAGGATGGGAGGGGCGGTTCATGTCAAATCCATGCAGAAAATTTCGCCTTCGAAACAATCCGCTCCGCGTCCGATCGATTCGATCGCCGCGACCATCCTTCCTTCGCGCGACAGGATTGCGTCGGCAAGAGCGACCAGATGCCGATTCGGCGTCGCGGTCGGCGAAAGCCTGCGCAAGTGGTTGGCGATTTCGGATTCGGAAGCCTTGGTCAGCGCGCAAGCCGCGATAAAGGCCGCCGCCGGCGACCGGCTGACCCCGGCGTAGCAATGAATGACGAGCGGGCGGGCGCGCTCCCAGCCCCGGACAAAGGCCAGCAGCGCTTCGATATGCTGCGCGCCGGCAAGCACATGCCCTTCTTCCGCCGCCACAATGTCCGACACGCCGAGCATGAGATGGTTTTGCGGCGCGACGCCCGTGACGCGCGGCGCCGTGGCGGGCGGGCCGAGCAGGGACACCACGGCGCCGGCGCCGGTCGCCGCGGCAAGCTCTCCGACCTTGCGGAGCGGGCAGACATAAAGGAGGCCCATCACGAAGCCCTTTCGAAAGCCTTGAACCGCTCGAGGAAAAGCGCCTGCGCTTCTTCCGAGCCCATCGGCGCCAGCAGATCGTCGAACAGGCGTGGATCGACGGCCGGCGCGCCGAACAGGCGCTTCGCCTCGTCGGTTTCGAAACCGGCATAAAGCGTCGCCTCGAAAAAGGCCGAAATCCGGTCGGCCCGCTTGGTCAGGCGCGCGAGCGCCGGCGGCGGATCGGGACTGAGCGAGAAACGCTGCAGAATGGCGCGCGCCAGCCGCGCCTCGACCTCGGTATAAACCGCGCCCAGCGCCGCCTTGAAGGGCGAGATCATGTCGCCGATGACATATTCCGGGGCGTCGTGGAGAAGTGCGTGGAGGCGCCAGCGCGCGGGCGCGGCGGGATCGAGCCGGGCGCAGATTTCGGCGACCAGGACCGAATGTTGCGCCACCGAAAAGATGACGCCGCCACGGGTCTGGCCGTTCCAGCGGGCGACGCGGGCGAGGCCATGGGCGATGTCCTCGATCTCGACGTCGAGCGGCGAAGGATTGAGAATGTCGAGGCGACGCCCGGAGAGCATGCGCTGCCAGGCGCGCGGCGCGGCCGTCGCCTTCATGCGCGCCCCGATTCGATGTTAGTACGCTGACAGGCCTCATGGCGATGGCAATCGACCAGATGGTCATTGACCATGCCGACCGCCTGCATGAAGGCGTAAACGATGGTTGGGCCGCAGAATTTAAAGCCGCGCGTTTTCAGGTCCCGCGCCATCCTTTCCGAAACATCCGTTTTCGCGGGAACCTCGTCCAGCGCGCGAAAAGAGTTCACGATCGGCCGTCCGTCGACAAAGTCCCACAGGTAACGCGAAAAACCCTGTCCGGCCTCGATGTCGAGGTAAAGGCGCGCCGAAGCGACGGCGCCCTCGATCTTGGCCCGATTGCGGACGATGCCGGGGTCGAGCATCAGGCTTTCGATTTTCGCGACGTCGAAAGCGGCGATCTTTTCGGGGTCGAAGCCGGCGAAGGCGCGGCGGAAATTGTCGCGTTTGCGCAGGATCGCGATCCACGACAGGCCGGCCTGAAAGCCGTCGAGCATCAGCTTTTCGAACAGGGCGCGGGAGTCGAACTCCGGAACGCCCCATTCGTCGTCGTGATAGGCGACATAGGCCGCATCCTGCCCCGGCCAGGGACAGCGCCTTTTGCCGTCGGGATGAAGAATCGCCAGTCGTTTCGCCTCGCTCATGCAGAAGATTTAGACAATGCGCGGCGCCAAGCCAAGGCGGCTCGCCGGTTTAGGCAAGGACAAGGGAACCGCTTCGCCACATGAGCGTTGCTTTGCCGCGCCAAGCCTCGGCTTGCTGGCGAAGGGAGCCTGTCCCATGTCCGTCAAGACCTTCCTGGCCGTTATCAGCATACTCGCCGTCGCCTATGGCGTCGCCTTCATTCTCGCTCCGGGGACGCTCGGCGCGATCTACGGGACCGCGAATTCGCCAGCCTCCGAAATGATGTCGCGCTTTTTCGGCGTCGCCTTGCTGCCGCTCGGCCTCATTTTATGGTTTGCAAGGGATTTCGACGGGCCGGCCCTGCGCAACGTCCTGGTCGCCATCGCGATCGGCGACACAGCGGGCATAGGCGTTTCGGCTTTGGGAACGCTCGCCGGCGTCATGAACGTCATGGGCTGGACGGCGGTTTTGATCTATGTATTCGGGGCCGTGGGCGCTTTTTGGTTCCTTAAAGGGAATTAAGCCTGAGAGGCGGGCTCGTCACGAAGCTGTCTTGATATATTCGTCGAGCCCTATATATCTGCCGCAACGCAACATGGAGCGCCCCATGATCTTCGACTGGCCTGAAACCACGCATAAGCTCTCCACCCAGCTGCGCGATCTGCGCGCGGGAGACGGCGTCGCCGACGTGATGAAGGCCTTTGCCGCCATGGCGCAGAACGCGACCAAGCCCGGCGTTCTCGATCCCAAGACCAAGGAGCTGATGGCGGTCGCGATCGGCGTCGCCACCCGCTGCGACGACTGCATCGCCTTCCACGCCCGCGCCGCCATCAATCTTGGCGCGACCCATGACGAACTGATGGAGACCCTCGGCCTCGCCATTTACATGGGCGCCGGGCCGTCGGTGATGTACGCCAGCCACGCCGTCCAGGCCTTCAAACAATTCGCCGACGCCAAAGCCGCGGCGGAATGATCACATCAGCCGCAGCCGGGTTTCGCCGCTGACGAGCGCCTGGCCTGCCTGGGCCGCCTCCTCGGCGCGGTCGATGCGCAGCAGCGCGAGGCCCTGCGCGCCGGCGCTCGAACCCATTACGCCGATCTTGGTTTCACCCGCCATGACGATCGCCCCCGGCGGCGGCGCGGCGCCTTCCAGCGCCACTTTCAGCACGCGGTTGCGGGTCGTGCCGCGATATTGCATGCGCGCGACCACTTCCTGGCCGACGAAACAGCCCTTCTTGAAATCGACGCCGTTGAGCTGATCCATGTCGGCTTCGTGGGGGAAGGCGTCGCCATAGGCGAAATCCACCCCGCCCTCGGGAACGCCGAGCGCGATGCGATGGGCGGCGTAATCGTCAAGCCCCGCGTCGCCGCCGAAGGTCAGCATCTGCGCCGCGATCTTGCCGTTGAGCGCGATCAGCCGCGTCCCCATGTCGGGATGGCGCGAATCGCGGGCGCCCTCGCCCGGCGCCCCGCCATAGAGCGCGATCACGCCAAGATGTTCGCTTTCGTCGGCGATGTCGACCTTGGCGCGCAATTTATACATGGTCAGCTTCTTGACCAGATCGGGAATTTTCTCGCGACTGACGTCGAGCAATATGGCGTCCGAATCGGCTTCGGATCCGGCGCTCATCAGGAAATCGAACAAAATCTTGCCCTGGGGCGACAGCAGCGCCGCCCAGCGCGCCTCGCCCGGCTGAAGCGTCACGACATTGCCGGTCACGAGGCCCTGAAGAAAGCCGCGCGCTTCCGGGCCGCCGATCCTGACCACGCCACGATCCGTCAAATGAGCCGCTTTCATCTTCTTCCCCGTAATCTCTTGCGGCGGCGTTCCGCGCCGCCGCCGGCCTGTCCAAATTTACCGACGCGATATAATGTCGGGCGCGGATAATTACGAACCCGTCCATGCAAGCTTCGGTCCGAAGCGCGTATATTATTTTGGAGACCCCATGCCGCAAAAAGTTTTCGATTTCATCCTGCGCGGCGGCGTGGTGGTCAACCAGGACGGCGTCGCGCCCCGCGACGTCGGGATCGTCGGCGAAACCATCGCCGCGATCGGCGACCTGTCGCAGGCGAGCTCGGGCGAGACGATCGACTGCGCCGGGCTGCATGTTCTGCCGGGCCTGATCGACAGCCAGGTCCATTTCCGCGAGCCCGGCCCGACCCACAAGGAGGACCTCGAAACCGGCTCGCGCGCCGCCGTGCTCGGCGGCGTCACCGCCGTGTTCGAAATGCCCAACACCAATCCGCTGACGACGACGCCCGAGGCCGTGGCCGACAAGGTTGCGCGGGCGACAGCGCGCATGCATTGCGATTTCGCCTTCTGGGTGGGCGGAACGCATGAGAACGCCAGGCATGTCGCCGAGCTCGAGCGCTTGCCCGGCGCGGCGGGCATAAAGGTGTTCATGGGCTCCTCGACCGGCTCCCTTCTCGTCGAGGACGACGCCGGCGTGACGGAAATCCTGCGCCACGCCCGCCGCCGCGCCGCCTTCCACAGCGAGGACGAATATCGCCTGAACGAGCGCAAGACTCTGCGCGTCGCCGGCGACCCGGCCTCGCATCCGGTGTGGCGCGACGTCGAAACCGCGCTGAACTGCACCCGCCGCCTCGTCGCCATCGCGCGCCGCGAACGCGCCCGCATCCACGTGCTCCATGTCTCGACCGGCGAAGAGATCGAATTCTTGAGCGAGCACAAGGACATCGCCAGCGTCGAGGTCACGCCGCATCACCTGACGCTGTCGGCCGACGATTATGCGACGCTCGGGACCAAAATCCAGATGAACCCGCCGGTGCGGGAAAAAAGCCATCGCGAAAGAATCTGGCGCGGCCTCGACCAGGGGGTGGTGGACGTGCTCGGCTCCGATCACGCCCCGCATGGTCTGGAGGAAAAGGCCAAGCCCTATCCGGAAAGCCCGTCCGGCATGACCGGGGTGCAGACCCTCGCGCCGATCATGCTCGACCATATCGCCGCCGGCCGCCTGACCCTGCAGCGCTTCGTCGACCTCACCAGCGCCGGCCCCGCCCGCATCTTCCAGATCGCGCGCAAAGGCCGCGTCGCCGTCGGCTATGACGCCGACCTCACCCTGGTCGATCTCAAGCGGCGGCAAGAGATCACGGACGGCTGGATCGCCTCGCGCTGCGGCTGGACGCCCTATGACGGCAAGACGGTGACGGGCTGGCCGGTCGGAACTTTCGTGCGCGGCGCCCGCGTGATGTGGGAGGGCGAGTTGCTGACGCCCGCCACGGGCAGGCCGGTGCGGTTCCTGGAGGCTTTGTAGGCTGGTGCGATAAGCGGGTTCAATCCTTGGGCGCCGCGCGGCAGACGCGCAGGATCGGATGGTTGTAATCCCAATTGCTGATCTGGACGCGACGGCGGAAAACGCAATTCTCCGCGCCGGAATGCGGGCCGATGACCGTCATGGGATGATATTCCGGATCCCAGCGGTTGCGCTCCATATAGCCATAGGGGTCATATTTGTACTGTCCGGAGGTCCAATAGGGATCGTTGACCGGCCCCGGATCGCCCTCCCAATAGGCCTGGCCGCCCGCCACTTTGATATTGGCGGCATGAGCCGCCTCAAGCCCCGACAGCGCCAGCCCGGCGCCGAGCGCCGCCATGCATGCGAATGAAAAGGCGCGCATCTCGCATATTCCCCGCTTTGCCTGCGATAGTCGTTGGTTCTCGCGGCGTTTTCGTGAATGCCGCCGGCCGCTTTCGTTCCGCCGCTAATTAAAGCCGCCGAACAATTTTTGGAAGACGTTGCGATTGTCCGGTTCGGGCGGCAGACGCCGCCCTGGCGGCGCGCCCGGTATGTCTTCCGGCGGAACCGGCGCCCCGTCGCCGCGCGGCGGCGCGGCGACGGGCGCGCCGGCGCCGGTGATGAGGAGCGGCGGGGAGGAATTGCCGGCGTCCATATGCGGCGGCGGATTCTGCGCCGGTTGCGAGAACGGCCACAAGGACGCCGCCGGCCCCGGCCCGGGCGCGCCTTGGCTGCGCCAGCCGCCCGTCGGCAGGCCGGCGACGGCCATGCCTCTCAGCGCGTCCCGCATATAGCTCGACCAGATCTCCGCCGGCAGATTGCCGCCGGACGCCTTCCTCGTCGGCGAATTGTCGTCGTTGCCGACCCAGACGCCGGTGACGAGCCTGCTGGTGTAGCCGACGAACCAGGCGTCGCGGTAATCCTGGCTGGTGCCCGTCTTGCCGGCGGCCTGCCAGCCGGGAACACTGGCTCTCCTGGCGGTGCCGATGATCAGGGTCTGCTCCAGCATTGAGTTCATCATCCCGACATAGGCCGGATCGACCACCCGCCCGTTGCTCGATCCCTTGCGGGCGTAAAGCAGCTTGCCGTCGGCGGTGCGCACCCTGGTGATGATGTGCGGCTGCACGCCGACGCCGCCGTTGGCGAAGGGCACATAGGCGGTGACGAGCTCCAGCGGCGTCACCTCCGAGGTGCCGAGGGCGATCGAGGCGTTGGACTGCAAGTCGGAGACGATTCCGAGCCGATGCGCGGTCTGGATGATCGCGCGCGGGCCGACTTCGAGTCCGAGCCGCACCGCCACCGTGTTGAGCGACATGGCGAGCGCGGTGGTGAGCGTGACCGGACCCATATAGCGGCGGCTGGCGTTCTCGGGCTGCCAGCCTTTGACGTCGATCGGGGCGTCGTCGCGCACCGTGTCGGGGGTGAGGCCATGCTCCAGCGCGGTGAGATAGACGAAGGGCTTGAAGGAGGAGCCGGGCTGGCGATGGGCGGCGACCGCGCGGTCGAACTGACTGTCCCCGTAATCGCGCCCACCGACCAGAGCGCGGATCGCCCCGCCAGGGTCCATCGAAACCAGCGCCCCTTGCGAGACGCGGTATCTGGCGCCGTCCTTGTCGAGGACGCCGTCAAGGGCGCGCTCCGCCGCCGCCTGCATTGCGGGATTGATGGTCGAGGTGACGACAATATCCTCATCGATCGCCCCGATCGTGTCGTCGAGCACGTCCATCACATAATCGGCGGCGTAATTGAGCGACGAACTGTCGCGCCCGCGCACGGCGTGGGCGGGATGGGCGATGGCGACCTCCGCCTGTTTTCTGGTGATGAAACCCTGCGCGGCCATGGCGGCGATGACCTCGTTGGCGCGTTCGATCGCCGCGGGCAGATTGTGGTTCGGCGCGAGCTTGCTCGGCGCCTTCATCAGGCCGGCGAGCATCGCCGCCTCGGGCAAGGTCACGTCCTTGGCCGGATGGCCGAAATATTTCTCGGCCGCCGCGTCCACGCCATAGGCGCCCGAGCCGAAATAGACCCGGTTCAGGTAAAGCTCGAGGATCTTGTCCTTGGAATATTTGTGCTCCAGCCAGAGGGCGAGGATCGCTTCCTGAATTTTTCGGGAAAAGGTGCGCTCCTGGGTGAGGAAAAGGTTCTTCGCCAATTGCTGGGTGAGGGTCGAGCCGCCCTGCATGGCGCCGCGCCCGAGGACGTCATTGACGATGGCGCGGGCGATTCCGATCGGATCGACGCCCCAATGGCTGTAGAAGCGCCGGTCCTCGATGGCGATGAAGGCGCGCGGCAGATAGGGCGGCAGATCCTGGAGATGGACCGCCGCGCCGCCGGTGTCGCCGCGATTGGCGATCAAGGTTCCGTCGGCGCCGAGAATGGCGATATTGGGGGGGCGCTTCGGGATCGCCAGGTTCTCGATATGCGGCAATTGCGAGCCGTAATAGATAAAGACGCCGCCGACGCCGATGACGCCCCAGACCGCGACGACGAAACCCCAATAGATCAGGCCGCCGAGCAGGGAGCGCCGCCGACTTTTCGACTCCTTGCTCCGGCGCGACGGCTTCTTTTCCCCGCCGCTCTTGCCCTTGTCCGAACCTTTGGCGCGGCGTTCCCCCGCGACGCGGGGCGCGCGATCGTCGTCAATATCGGGAAATCTGGGCTCGATGCGCTCTTTCAGAGCCTTTTTGCGCGCCATGCCTCGCGGTCCGCCTTATCCTGGAGCGCCGTCGGGAGACCAGCGCGCGACGGCTCGCCGCTTGCGGGTTCGTCCGCCATGTTCCTGTGCCCCGCGATAGAAAGAATAAATCGGGCGGTTTAAGGGCTGGTAAAGGCTTGTGGCCGCGCCGCGGCGCACGGAAAACCCCCAAGAAATGCCGGCGCGGCGCTTGCTTTGGCGGCTCAGGCGCTGCAAAGTTGCGCCCCCCGAAAGGCCTGATCCGGAACGCCGCCCCATGAAAGTCACAATCGAGAGAACAGCTCTGCTGAAGTCGCTCGGCCATGTCCATCGCGTCGTCGAGCGGCGGACGACCATTCCGATTCTCTCCAATGTCCTGTTGAGCGCCGGCGGCGGCGGATTGCAGCTCAAGGCGACCGACCTCGACCTTGAAGTGACCGAGACGGCTCCCGCCGACGTAGGCCGGCCGGGCGCCACCACTTTGCCGGCGCATGTGCTTTATGAAATCGTGCGCAAATTGCCGGACGGCGCCCAGGTGTCGCTTGAAACGGGCGAGGACGGCGGCCAGCTCCAGTTGCGCTCGGGCCGCTCGCGCTTCAGCCTCCAGGCCCTGCCCGAAAGCGATTTCCCCGATCTCGCGGCCGGCGACATGGCGCACAGCTTCAAGCTCGGCGCGGGCGAGTTGAAGCGCCTGCTCGACAAGACCCAGTTCGCGATTTCGAACGAGGAAACCCGCTATTACCTCAACGGCGTCTTCCTCCATGTGGCGGAAACGGACGGCCAATCCCTTTTGCGCGCGGTGGCGACCGACGGCCATCGCCTTGCCCGGCTCGAAACCCCCGCGCCGGCGGGCGCCGCCGGCATGCCCGGCGTGATCGTGCCGCGCAAGGCGGTCGCCGAAGTGCAGAAGCTGATCGAGGATCCGGAAGCCGAAATCACGATCGAACTCTCGCCGGCGAAAATCCGCTTCACTCTGGGCGCGGTGGTGCTGACGTCGAAACTGATCGACGGCTCCTTCCCAGATTACGCTCGTGTCATCCCGACGAGCAACGACAAGTTCCTCACCGTCGAGCGCAAGGATTTTTCCGACGCCGTGGACCGCGTCTCGACCATTTCGTCGGAGCGCGGGCGCGCGGTAAAACTGTCGATCAGCGCCGGCAAGCTGGTGCTCTCGGTCACCAATCCCGATTCTGGCTCGGCGGTCGAGGAGCTGGAGGTCGATTACGACGGCGCGCCGCTCGAAATCGGCTTCAACGCCCGCTATCTCATCGAAATCGCCAGCCAGCTCGAGAGCGACACCACCCTTTTCAAGATGAACGATTCCGGCTCGCCGACCATCATCCTGGACCGCGAAGGCGCGAGCGCGCTCTATGTCCTGATGCCGATGCGGGTGTGAGTTAACGCCTTTCCGGCGGCGGCAGGCTGGCCGAGGCTATGGCGCGCGCCTCCTCGCGCGGCAGGCCCAAAGCGGCGAGCGCCAGTTCGGCGAGATCCATTCCCGCCTCGCGCCAGGTCTTGGCGCCGTCGAGCACGGTGACGATCGCCCCGATGGTCGCCCCTGAAAGGAAGCCGACCACCGATTCGACCTGGCTGTCGCGGAACAGAAAACGGCCTCGCGTCAAACCGGCGTAGAGATCAGCCAAGGGTTGGCCGCAGATGCTGGCCATGGCGGCGATCGGCCTGGCGATCTTCTTGCTGTGCCGCGCGCATTTCGCAAAGGCGATGAGCGAGGCGACCTGAGACTTCGGTCTGACTGGAAAGGATTCTTGACCGTCGGCGTTTTGATCTGCGGCGGCGCGAAAAAATGGTTCGCGACCCCGGCGACGAGGGTAAAAACCCTAATGAATTAATAAATTCATAGTTTTCACAAACTTGCATTTCGATCACAATTCATTGCTACGCAAGGCTGCTTCACGACGCATCGCGCCAAGCTTCAGCTCTATTACGCCATCAGTCAGACGACTGCTCACGGCGCAGGAGATTGTTGCGGCATGAAAATCGGAGGATGGCATGAAAGCGTTCCACGCATCTCTCGCCTCGATCAGCACGCTTGCCCTCATTTCAGGCGCGAGCGCGAAAGATATGGATCTCAAGCTGACGCAAAATCCCGCTGACTGGGTGATTCAGGCTGGCGATTACGCCAACAACCGCTATTCCGCCCTCGACCAGATCACTGACCAGAACGCCAGCAAGTTACAGCCGGTCTGGACCTTCTCGACCGGCGTTTTGCGCGGCCATGAGGGCGGGCCGCTGGTCGTCGGCGACATCATGTATCTTGTCACCCCCTTCCCGAACATCGTCTATGCCCTCGACCTCAATCATGACGGCAAAATCCTGTGGAAATACGAGCCCAAGCAGGATCCGAACGTCATTCCGGTGATGTGCTGCGACACCGTCAACCGCGGCCTTGCTTATGCCGACGGCAAGATCTTCCTCAACCAGGCCGACACCACATTGGTGGCTCTCGACGCGAAGACAGGCAAGGTTGACTGGAGCGCCGTCAACGGCGATCCCAAAATCGGCGAAACCGCCACGGCGACCGTTCTTCCCGTCAAGAACAAGATCATTGTCGGCATTTCCGGCGGCGAATTCGGCGTCCACTGCCACATGACCGCTTATGACATGGACACCGGCAAGCGGATCTGGCGCGCCTATTCCGAAGGCCCCGACAATGAACTTCTGATCGATCCCGAGAAGACCACCGAACTCGGCAAACCCATCGGCAAGGATTCCAGCCTCAAGACCTGGAAGGGCGACCAGTGGAAGACCGGCGGCGGCTGCACCTGGGGTTGGACCTCCTATGATCCGAAGCTGAACCTCATCTATTACGGCACCGGCAACCCCTCGACCTGGAACCCCACGCAACGTCCGGGCGACAACAAATGGTCGATGACCATCATGGCGCGCGACCCGGACACCGGCATGGCCAAATGGTTCTACCAGATGACCCCGCATGACCAGTGGGACTATGACGGCATCAACGAAATGCAGCTCGTCGACCAGAATTTCGACGGCAAGATGCGCAAGCTCCTGGTCCATTTCGACCGCAACGGCTTCGCCTATACCCTCGACCGCACGAATGGCGAACTGCTCGTCGCCCAGAAATACGACCCGGCCGTAAACTGGGCGACCAAGATCGATATGGACAAGAACAGCCCGACCTATGGTCGTCCGGAGGTCGTCGCCAAATATGAGACCCAGGGCCACGAGGACGTCAACGTCAAGGGCATCTGCCCGGCGGCGCTCGGCACGAAGGACCAGCAGCCTTCGGCCTTCTCGCCCAAGACCGGCCTGTTCTACGTGCCGACCAACCATGTCTGCATGGATTACGAGCCGTTCCGGGTGAGCTACACTCCGGGCCAGCCCTATGTCGGCGCCACCTTGTCGATGTATCCGCCGGAAGGCAGCACCAACATGGGCAATTTCATCGCGTGGGACGCCACCAAGGGCAAGATCGTCTGGTCTGACCCCGAGACCTTCTCGGTCTGGTCGGGCGCCCTCGCCACCGCTGGCGATGTCGTGTTCTACGGCACGCTGGAAGGCTATCTGAAGGCGGTGGACGCCAAGACGGGCAAGCTGCTTTATAAGTTCAAGACCCCGTCGGGCATCATCGGCAACGTGATGACCTATATGCATAAGGGCAAGCAATATGTGGCCGTTCTGTCCGGCGTCGGCGGCTGGGCCGGCATCGGCCTCGCGGCGGGCCTGACCGATCCCCATGCCGGTCTCGGCGCGGTCGGCGGCTATGCGGCGCTCAACGATTACACCGCGCTCGGCGGCACGCTCACGGTGTTCGCGCTGCCCGATTGATTTCGCTCACGACGATCCTCCGGGCGGCGACGCCGCCCGGAGGATTTGCGCTGGCGACAAAGGCAAGAGGCGCTTGGCGACAGCGTCGAGCTTGCGCGCGAACCGGACAAGTCGTACGGGAAATTTCCGTCTTCATCTTTGATCGGCCACAGTTTGCGCCTAGCGTCAACACGGTTCAGTTTCCACTCCGAAACGGGACGACACGCTGAAGCGCCCGCCGCGGCCGCCGCGGCGGCGTTTTTATTTTTTTTACTATCAATCGAATAACAGCGATCGCCGATCATGATGAGATCACGATCGGCGATGGATTTGTGTTCTCCGCGCGACCGGCGCCGGTTCAGGCGCTCGGGAAGGCAAAGGCGACGAAACGTTCGCCCGCGGCAGTCTTGATCTGGAACAGCACGGCCTTCCTGCCCTCCTTCTTCGCCGAGTCGATTTCGTCGTGAACCTCCGCGGGCGTGGAAACCGACTTGCCGGAAACGCTGAGAATGACGTCGCCCTCCTTCACGCCCTTGGCGGCGGCGCGGCCGTCGGGGTCGACTCCGGTGATCGCGACGCCCTTCCCGCCGGCCCCGGTCACCTCTCCAGCCGGCGCCAGTTGCAGGCCCAGCCATTCATGCGCGGCGCCCTCGGCGTTTTCAGCCATGGCGATCTTCGCGCCGGGCTGACCGGCAAGCGTCAGGGTGACGGTCTTTTCAGCTCCATCACGCCAATAGGCCAGCTCAACTTGCGTACCGGGCTTCATCTCGCCAATGCGGCGGGTGAGATCGCCGGCGCTGGCGACCGCCTGGCCGTCGAGCTTGACGATCACGTCGCCCGTCGCCAATCCAGCCCCGGCGGCAGGCGTTCCCGGTTCGGTCTTGTCGATGATTGCGCCGCCGACCTTGTCGAGACCAAGGCCCTCGGCCATGTCCTGGGTGACCGGCTGAACCATGACGCCGAGATAGCCGCGCCTGACGACGCCGCCATGCTCCAGCGCATTGACCACATATTGCACCGTATCGGCCGGAATGTCGAAGCCGATGCCGACGCTGCCGCCAGACGGCGAGATGATCATCGTGTTCACGCCGACCACATGTCCGTCGGCGTTGAAGGTCGGGCCGCCGGAATTGCCCTTGTTAATCGGCGCGTCGATCTGCATGAAATGCTCATAGGGGCCGGCGCCGATGTCGCGGCCTTCCGCCGAAACGATGCCGGCGGTCGCCGTCCCGCCCAATCCATAGGGATTGCCGATCGCGACCACCCAGTCGCCGACCCGCGGCTTCGTCTTGGCGAAGGCGACATAGGGATAGTCGCCGGGGTGATCGACCTTCAACAGCGCCAGATCGGTTTTCGGATCCGTGCCGATCACCTTGGCGCTGACGATCTTGCCGTCGGACATCGTCACCGTGGCGGTCTTGGCGTGATCGACGACATGGTTGTTGGTGACGATATAGCCGTCGCTCGAAACGAAAAATCCGGATCCCTGGCCGATGATCGGCTCCGGCCGGAGTCGCGGCAGGCCGTTCTCATCGCCGAATTCCTTGAAGAATTTCCTTGCCTGCGGGGGAAGGTTCTCGAACGGCTCGGTCCGGCCATTGAACGTGACATTTTCGCTTTCCAACTGGACCTTGATCGACACCACGGCGGGCTTCACCCGGGCGATCAACGGCGCGAAGGACGGCGCCGATTGCGTGGCGAGATCGGCGGTGTTCACCGCCGCCGCCCGGGCGGCCGGGACATTGCCGAGGACGAACTCCCCGGCCGCGCCGGACGCGAGCAGGGCCAAAGCGGCGGCCGACGCGAGCAGACGGCTGCGGGTCGATGATGCGTTGTTCGATTGGGGGTCTGATCTGGGGTTTGACATGACGCCTCCTTGAAATCGTCAAGCTCAACGAAGGTGGAGGCATGCTACGCGCGGCCGCCTTTCCGGAATTTGGCCAAGAGATTAAAATGATTTAAATCTGAAGAGAGCTGGTCCCGGCTGTCTGAACAAATTCCCGCGAAGGATAAGAGGAATCTGCCGGGTTTCTCTTTGCTTGGTTTCACGCGTTGGGCGTGATGCAGGGAGGGCGTAGCCCGACCGAAGTCCCGTCCAGCGCGCGGCGGAAAATTCGCTTCGCGGACCTTTGGTTCATGCCACCGCCTTGCAGGGCGCCGGGGTGAAGTAGGCCTCGTCCGGCGTGCGTCGGTCAAGGGACGAATGAGGCAGCCTGGCATTGTAAAAGTCCAGATAACGGCCGATTGAGGCGCGCGCGCCGACGCTGGCGTTGGCGCGGAGATAGACCTCCTGGTATTTCACGCTGCGCCGAAGCCGCGCGGCCGCGCGCGCGACAAATCAAATTGCCGAAGGAGACATTTATCGACGCGCGCGGCGGAATCGAAGACCAAGGCCTGCGACGCTCATGCTTCGGGACATGCATGACATGACATGAAGGAAAATCGTCAGCCGCCGACCGGAAGCCGCAGGATGAAAATCGCGCCGCCATGCTCGCGATTGGCCGCCGAGATGGAGCCGCCGTGCTCGCGGGCGATGGCGTAGGAAATCCACAGGCCGAGTCCGGTGCCCTCGCCCACCGTCTTGGTGGTGAAGAACGGCTCGAACATTTTGTCGAAGGCGACGTCGGCGATGCCGGGACCATTGTCGGCGACGGAAATCTCGATCTCGCCGCCGGCCGCGGCCGCGCGGACTTCGATATGCGGCTTTTTGCTCGCCCGCACGGCGTCTATGGCGTTGTCGATCAGATTGACCACGATCTGGTGAATCTGCCCCTCATTTCCCCAGACGACGAGACCGGGCGCGACATCGAGGTCGATGACGGCGTGATTCTTTTTGGCGCGCGCCGACCATTGCGTCGCCGTGGTCAAAAGGCGCTCGACGTCGATTCTTTGCGCCTCATGCGCGCGATTGAACGAAATTCGCCGCAGGTTCTTGACGATCTCGCTAATTCTCTTTGCGCCCTCGAGCGTGCCTTCAATGAGCGGCTCCAAATCGGCCAGGATGGAGCCGACCCGATATTTGCGGCGCAATTCGCTTGCGTCCGAATCGTCCCGCCGCGCTTCCTCCGCGAAATAATCCGCCAGAGTTTTGCGGTAGCGGTCGAGCACATGGACATTGCCATAGACGAAGGAGATCGGGTTGTTCAGTTCATGCGCGACGCCGGCGACCAGACGGCCGAGGCTCGCCATTTTCTCCTGTTCGATCAGCTTGCGCTGGGCCTGCTGCAAGTCGAGATGAGCTTTGTGCAAAGCCTGATAGGCCCGGCGCAATTCGCCGATCGGTCGCCCGGTGAGCACCGCGCCGACGCAGTGGCCCGAATGATCGAACCGGCCGGAAAAATTGATCGCCATCATGTCCGACGGCCCCTGCGCTCCGAGAAAGCGCAATTCGCAATCCGTCACGGCGCTCCGCCCCTCGCCGCGGTCGCCGGTGCAAAAACAGCGGCGCGCCTGTTCGCGGTCCTCGGCGACGATAAGGTCCTGCAGCGGCAGGCCAGCCAGCTCGTTTTCGGCCCGGCCGAGGAGAGCGACAAAGGCCGGATTGGCCTGCAGCACCTGCCCCTTGTCGTCGCAGACGATGAGAATGTCCGAAACCGAAGCGATCACGCTCGAAATGAAGCATTGCGCCTCTTCCAGCTCGGCATTCTTGCGTTCGAGATCGGCCTCGTAACGCAGGAGGTCGGAATAGACCTCGTCCACCCTTTTGACGACATCCTGCCAGACCGATTCCTGATTGTCGGTCAGTTCGGTCTCGATTCCCGTACCGGTAAGGGCGAGGATATTTTCCGGCCGATCGCGGCGCTCAGCCGACATCGTTCAAATCCCTGCGCAATTGATAGCGCTCTATCTTGGCGCGCAAGCCCACGCGCGACAGGCCGAGCCTTTCCGCCGCCCGGCTAATGTTGCCGTCGAGCTCTTCCAGGGCGCGGGCGATAATCGCGCGCTCGAGGCTCTCGACCTGGTCCTTCAGGGCGTCGCCCGGAAGGGCCGCCGTCGGCCCCGATCCCATGCGTGGCGAGAGCAGTTCCGGGGCGAGCGGCGCGTCGTCGTCCGACATGGCCACCATGCGCTGAATCTCGTTGCGCAATTCGCGAATATTGCCGGGCCAGGAATGGGCCCGCAGCAGCGCCATCGTTTCCGGGGCAAAGCTTTTCACATTGCGGCGGAAGGCGCGATTGACCTCGGCGAGAAGATTGGCGGCGATCGCCGGAATATCGTCCGGGCGTTCTGCGAGCGAGGGCAGATGAATCGGAAAGGCGTTGAGGCGATAAAAGAGATCGCGGCGAAACCGTCCGGCTTCGACCTCGCTTTCCAGATCGCGATTGGTCGCCGAAATCACCCGCACGTCCACCTTGCGCGAGCGCGCCGCGCCGAGCGGGCGGATTTCGTGCTCCTGCAGCACGCGCAGCAATTTCACCTGAAAGGCCGGCGAGGTCTCGCCCACTTCGTCGAGAAAAATCGAGCCGCCGTCGGCGAGTTCGAACAGGCCGATCCGGTCCTGATAGGCGCCGGTATAGGCGCCCTTCTTGCAGCCGAACAATTCGCTTTCCAGCAATTCGTCGGGAAGGGCGCCGCAGTTCTCGACGACAAAGGATTTGTCACCGCGCGCCGAGCCAAAATGGATCGCGCGGGCCAGCAGCTCCTTGCCGGCGCCGGACGCCCCGGTGATCAGCACAGATATGTCATAGCGCGTCGCCCGGCGCGCCAGAGCCAGCGTCGCGCCCATCGGCCCGTCGGGCTCGTGCACGATGCGGTCGAATTCGAACATCCGCCGCTGTTCGCGCCGCCGATCCGCCAGCACCCGGTTGAGCGTGTCGTGCGAGGGCTTGGCGTCAGCGCCGAGCCCGCCCGGCTCCTTCTGCATGCGGTAGAGTTTGACCGCGTCGCGCACGCAGTCGATCAGTCTCTCTGGGTGCCAGGGCTTGGTGATATATTGATAGATGCCGGCCTCGTTCACCCCGGCGATGATGTCTTCCGATTCTGAAAAGCCGGAGATGATCATGCGCACCGGATCGGGCCAGGTCTCGCGCACGCGACGCAGGAAATCGACACCCGTCTCACCCGGCATGCGCTGGTCGCAGAGAATTACCTGAACCAGATCGCCGGCCAGGATCGCCTCGGCCTCCTGCGCGTTCTGGGCGCAGAGAACGTCGAATTCCTCGCTCAGGACGCGCTGCAGCGATTCCCGCGAACGCAATTCGTCATCGACGATGAGGACGGCGCCGGACGGATTCATTTCCTTTTTCCTCAGCAGATGCGCGGCAATTGCTCGCCGGACAGCCAGTCGACGATGCGGTCGCCGCCGAAACTCGTCGCCATCTGCACGAAATGGTTCTCGTCCTCCACGACATGGCCAATGATCGCGGCGTCGCGGCCAAGTTCATGCGCGCGCATCGCCGCCAGCAGCTTTTCCGCCGCCTCGGCCGCGACAAAGGCGATGAGTTTCCCCTCATTGGCGACGTAAAGCGGATCGAGCCCGAGCAATTCGCAGGCGGCCGCCACTTCCTTTTTCACCGGCAGCGCGTCCTCCTTGATGCGGATTCCGACGCCCGACTGATGCGCGACCTCGTTGAGCGTGGCCGCGAGACCACCGCGCGTCGGATCGCGCATCAGGCGCAAATGCGCGCCGCAGGCCGAAACCATTTCCGCGACCAGGCCATGCAGCGCGGCGGAATCGGAAAGGATTTGCGTTTCAAACTGCAAATTCTCGCGGCTCGACATGATCGCGACGCCATGATCGCCAATCGAGCCGGAGACGAGGACGACGTCGCCGGGGCGGGCGCGGTCGCCAGAGAGATGAATTCCTTCCGGCACGATCCCGATTCCGGCAGTCGAGATGAACACGCCGTCCGCCTTGCCGCGCTCGACCACCTTGGTGTCGCCGGTCACGATCTTGACGCCCGCCGCCCGCGCCGCCGCGCCCATGCTTTGCGCGATGCGCTGGAGATCGCCAAGCGGAAAGCCTTCTTCGAGAATGAAGCTTGCGGAAAGATGGAGCGGCCGCGCGCCCGCCATGGCGAGATCGTTGACTGTGCCATGGACGGCGAGCGAGCCGATGTCGCCGCCAGGAAAGAACAAAGGCGAGACGACGTAGCCGTCGGTGGTCATGGCGAGCCGCCCGGCGGGCATGTCGAACTGAGCCTGATCGTTGCCCTGGGCCAGCAGATCGTTATCGAAAGCCTCGCGGAAAATCTCGCCGATCAGTTGCGCCATCGCCCGGCCGCCCGATCCATGGGTCAGGTCGATCCGCCCGTTTTTGACGTCAAGTTTTCGCGTCCTGAGGCGCGGCGCGTTCATGAGGCTTGCCTTTCAGCTTTTTGATTGGCGAGGCGCTTTTGCGAAAAACTGGCGTCCACTTTTTCGCGCGCCGCGCCCGCGTCGCGGAAGCGGCCATAAGTCCAATGCGCGGCGCAGGAGCCTTCCGACGACACCATGCAGGATCCCATCGGATTGTCCGGCGTGCAGACCGTGCCGAACAATTTGCAATCGACCGGCTTCTTCTCGCCGCGCAGGATCGCGCCGCATTCGCAGGCCGGATTGTCCTGCGCCGCAACGGTGTGGATGTCGAAGACCTTTTCCGCGTCGAAAGCTGCAAATTCCTCGCGCAATTTAAGCGCGCTGAAGGGCACGGCGCCCAAGCCGCGCCATTCGAACGCCTCGCGCAGTTCGAAAACCTTCGCCACCACGTCCTGCGCCTTGACATTGCCCTCTGGCGTCACCGCGCGAATATATTCGTTTTCGATTTCGTGCCGCCCCTCGTTGATCTGGCGCACCAGCATCAGAATGGCCTGCATCACGTCGAGCGGTTCGAAGCCGGCGATCACCACCGCCTTGCCGTAGTTCTCGGCAAATTCCGCATAAGGTTTCGTGCCGATCACGGTCGAGACATGGGCCGGGCCGACAAAGCCGTCGAGCGGCACAGAGGCAGCCGCCTTCGGATCTCCGACGAGCGCGGAAATCGCCGCGGGGGTAAGCACATGATTGCAGAAGACGAAGAAATTTTTCAGCCCCTGGCTTCGCGCATTCAGCAAGGCGAGAGCGGTCGGCGGCGTCGTCGTCTCGAAGCCGATGGCGAAGAACACCACCTTGCGTTCGGGCTCCGCGCGCGCGATGCGCAGAGCGTCGAGCGTCGAATAGACCATGCGGATGTCGGCGCCCGCCGCCTTGGCCTTCAGCAGGCTCATGCCGTCGGAAGACGGCACGCGCATGAGGTCGGCATAGGTGCACAGCGTAATGTCAGGCCGGCGCGCGAGCCTGATCGCATCGTCCATGCGGCCGACCGGCAAGACGCAGACCGGACAGCCGGGGCCATGGATCATATGCACATTGGGCGGCAACAAATCTTCGAGCCCATAGCGCGCAATGGCGTGAGTGTGGCCGCCGCAGAATTCCATGAAGCGATAGGATTTGCCGGGCCGGACTTCGTCGCGGATTTTTCCCGCGATTTTTCGCGCGAGCTTGCCGTCGCGATATTCATCGACATATTTCATGCGCTGAACTCCCGCAGTTGCCCCGCCTCGGCCAAGAGGGCGAGAGTCTTTTCCGCCTCGTCGGCGTCGATCTTGTTGAGCGCATAGCCGACATGGAGGATGACGTAATCGCCGGGCTTCACGTCATCGACCAGCGCGAGCGAAATCTCCTTCTTCACGCCGTCGAGCGTCACACGCGCCATGTCGCCATCGAGCAGTTCCGTGACCTGAACGGGAATAGCCAGGCACATTTTTTTACTCCTGCTTCAACTTCGCACGCGCCAGAACCGCCTGGCCGAGCGACAGGCCGCCATCGTTTGGCGGAATTTTTCGCGCGAGCAGCGGCGTAAAGCCATTTTCGCGCAGCATTCCTGCGAGACCTTCCGTCAGAATCCTGTTCATCATGCAACCGCCGCCAAGCGCTATTTTCTCGCCCGGCTGAGCCAAAGCCGCGAGCCACGCACCAAGCCCTTCGATGAGCGTTCCATGCAGCAATTCCGCGCCCTCGCGCGGATCAGGCCGCGTGTCGATGAAATGGGCGAGAAGCGGCGCGAAATCAACTTCAGTCTCGCGCAACACGAAGCCGCCGGCGAGCGCGCGCGGCGTTTCGACCAGGGCTTCGAGCCGCATCGCCGCCTGTCCCTCGAAATCCTGACGGCGCGAAAAGCCGAGCAGAGCGGAGGCGGCGTCGAACAGCCGGCCGAGACTGGTGGTGAAAGGCGCCGGCCGCACGGAAAAAATCCGCGCAAGCTCGGCAGCCTCCGGCCGCGACGCGAAAAAGCCCGCCGCCTCGTCGAGGCGGCCGAGCGCCGCAAATGCCGCAACGCCCATGCGCAAAGGCTCGCGCGCGGCGCGGTCGCCGCCGGGCAGGGCCAAGGGCGCGACATGGCCCGCGCGGAAAAAGCCGCCGCGCGCGTCGAGCCGCAGAGCTTCGCCGCCCCAATTGCCGCCGGGCTTGCCGCATTCATTCTGGCCAAGGCCATGGCCGTCGAGCGCCGCGCCGAACAGCGCGCCGGCGACGCCATGTTCCGCGCCGATCGCCGCGACATGGGCGGCGTGATGCTGGACGCGCAGGACCGGCGCGCCGCTTTCTTCCGCAAAGCGCGTCGAAAGATAATCGGGATGGAGATCGCAGGCGTAGGCGTCCGGCTTCACATCGAGCAGGCGCAACAGATGCGCCGCGCTTTCGCGATAGAAGCGAAAGGTCTCGGCGTCCGAAAGATCACCGACATGCTGGCAGACGAACGCTTCCCGTTCGCGCGTCAAAGTGAGCGTCGCCTTGAGATGGCCGCCGCAGGCGAGCACTGAGGGGCCGTCCTCGCCGAGGTCGATCGGCTCGGGAACGAAGCCGCGGGCGCGGCGCAGAAAGGCCGGAGCGCCGTCCACCATCTGCATCACGCTGTCGTCGGCGCGCGTGACGATGTCGCGGTCGTGCGTGACGATCAAGTCGGCGATCGCGGCGAGCTTTTCCCGCGCCTCGTCATTGTCGATGATGAGCGGCGCGCCGCCGGGATTGGCCGAGGTCGCGACCAGAACAAAATCCTGTGGCGCGTCGCGCCGTCCGCCGGCGGCGTGAAACAACAGATGATGGACCGGCGCATAGGCCAGCATTACGCCAATACGCGACATATCCGGCGCAACCGAGACGGGCAGGATCTTTCGGCTCTCGACGAGAACGATGGGGTGAGCGGGCGCGCGCAGGAGCGCGCGTTCTTCCGCGCGCGGCCGTGCGAACAGCGAAACGGAAGCCTCATTGGCGACCATGATCGCGAAAGGTTTGGCTTCGCGGTTTTTCCGCGCGCGCAGACGGGCGACGGCTTCGGCGTTCCTGGCGTCGCAGAGCAGATGAAAGCCGCCGATCCCTTTCAGGGCGACGATCTTTCCGACGCGCAAGGCGGCGACGATTTCCGCCGGCTCGTGCGACAGGCGCGGGCCGCAATTGGGGCAGGCGATCGGCTCGGCGTGGAAGCGGCGATTGGTGGGATCGGCGTAATCGCGCGCGCAATCCGCGCACATGGGAAAGCGCGCCATCGAGGTCTGGGCGCGATCGTAGGGCAGGCGCTGGGTAAGCGTATAGCGCGGGCCGCAATGGGTGCAATTGACGAAAGGATAGAGATGAAAGCGGCTCGACGGATCGAACAGGTCGTCGAGGCATTTTTCGCAGGTCGCGGAATCGGCGGGAATGCGCGTGCGCGCGACGCCCTGGGCCGTCGTCTCGATGACAAAGCGGCGCTCGCCGCGCGGCGCCAAAGTCTCGATCTCGACGCCGTCGAGCCGCGCCAAAGGCGGCAGTTCGCGTTGCAGCGCCGCGACAAAGCCTTCCGTCTGCGCGCCCTCCACTTCGACCGTCA
Organism: Candidatus Rhodoblastus alkanivorans; assembly: GCF_022760755.1. Taxonomy (NCBI): domain Bacteria; kingdom Pseudomonadati; phylum Pseudomonadota; class Alphaproteobacteria; order Hyphomicrobiales; family Rhodoblastaceae; genus Rhodoblastus; species Candidatus Rhodoblastus alkanivorans. The sequence continues at coordinate 717,789 of NZ_JAIVFP010000001.1, read as the reverse complement.
CGCCCTGGGCGTCGTTGCGCACGAAACCGCCGAGCGCAAAGCGCGCGGCGAGCCCATAGGCGAAAGGCCGGAAGCCGACGCCCTGCACCGCGCCGCGCAGGCGCAGACGCAACCGGGTCGCTTCCTCTTTCGCCTCGCGCGCCGCTACCGTCATCAGCCGGCCTTTCTCTCCTGGGCCTTGCGCCGCGCCAGAGCCGCGCGCGCCTCGATCCAGGCGTAGAAGGCGGCAAGGCCTTCCCCGGACTTGGCCGAGACGACCAGCGTTTGCAGATTGGGATTGACCCGCAACGCATGGGCGATGCAGGCGCCGACGTCGAAATCGAGATGCGGCAGCAGGTCCGATTTGTTCAGCAGCATCAGATCAGCGACGGCGAACATGTCGGGATATTTCGCCGGCTTGTCCTCGCCTTCGGTCACCGAGAGCAGGACGACCTTGTGCGCCTCGCCGAGGTCGAAAGCCGCCGGGCAGACCAGATTGCCGACATTCTCGATGAACAGCAGGGAATTGTCTGCGATGTCCAGCGTCTCCAGCGCATGGCCGACCATATGGGCGTCGAGATGGCAGCCTTTGCCGGTATTGACCTGGAGTGCGCGGGCGCCGGTGGCGCGGATGCGCTCGGCGTCGTTGGAGGTCTGCTGGTCGCCTTCGATCACCGCTATGCCGTGGCGGTCGTTGAGATCCTCGATCGTGCGCACCAGGAGCGAGGTTTTGCCCGAACCGGGGCTGGAGACGAAATTCAGCGCCAGCACGCCTTTTCGGGCGAAAAGCCCGCGATTGTCCTCCGCATAGGAGCGATTCTTGGACAAGATGTCGCGCTCGATCTGGACAATGCGCTCCTGGCTCAGGCCGGGCGCATGGACGCCGGCGAGACCGGCGCCATAATCATGCGTTTCGCCAGCGCCATGCGAATGATCGTGATGGTGGTGATGATCGGGATCATGATGGTGATCATGGTCGTGCGGGTGATCGTGATCATGGGGATGGGAATGGACGTGATCGCCGTGCGCATGGACATGATGATGCGCGTGGGCGTGCTTGTCGTCCTTCTGCTTTTCGTTTTCCTGGGTGGCCGTTCCGCAGCCGCAAACCGTGCACATTATTCGACCTCCAGTTCCTTCACCCGCATTTCGTCGCCCGCCGTCATCTGGACCTTGTGGCCGCCGCATTCCGGGCAGGCGCCGAAGCGCTCGGCGAGCGCCACATCCTTTTCGCAGGCGAGGCACCAGCCCTGCCCCGCCGTGCGGACGATCTCCAGCCGCGCGCCTTCCGCCAGAGTGCCGCGGGTGACGACATCGAAGCAGAATTCCATGGCGTCCGGCTCGACGCCCGAAAGCTCGCCGATCTCCAGCCAGACTGTTCTGACCCGCGAAAAACCCTGGCGATGAGCCTCCTCGCATAGGATTTCGACCACGCTTTCGGTCAAGGACATTTCATGCATCGCTTTTGTCCGGAAGTTCGGCGATGGCGCGGATGCAAGGATCGAACACAAAGGCCAGCCGCTCAACCCGCCTCCTGGCCTCGGCTCCGGCGCCGATTCTCGCGCCGCGCAGGGCGTGAACGCAAGGCCCTTCGGGATGAAAGTTCCATTCCGTCGGCGCAACGATGCGATAATCCGCGATCCGCCCCGCGCCGTCCAGCCGCAAAAAATGATAAAGCCGTCCGCGCGCCGAATCGACCGCAGCAAAGCCTTGGCCGCCTTCGCCCTGGGCGCAGAGCAGCCCGTCCGGCGCGTCGCCCCCTTGCAGCGCCTTTTCGATCGCCTCGACGGTCGCCGCCATGTCGTCGATGCGCGCGGCGAGCCGCGCCGCGACGCCGCCGCCGCGACCCTGGCGCGCTCCCGCGCCTGTCTCCGGGCGTCGCCCCGGCAGTTCCGGCGCGCGCGAAAAAGCCGCGTCGCGGCTCATGGCGGCGCGCACTTGCCCATCATCCGCCGCGCTCAAGAAATCCGCCTCGCGCGACGGCAAGGTCCAAAGCGCGTCGTCGGCGCGCGCCTCGGCGAGCTGGCGCGCGAAGAAGTTCTCCCCGCGTTCGGCGTTCAGGCCCAAAGCGCCGGTCGCGGCGCGCAGCTCCCGCATCCGGGCCGCATCCGGCGCCTGCGGCAGGGCGCGCAAAAGCCTCAATGCGTCGCGCAGCCTCAGGACGTCCTCCGGCGCGGGCGCACCGTCGCGCGGCCAGTCGAGCAGGCTGGCGCGCAGCATCTCGCCGAGCCTTTCACAGAGCAGGTTCAGCGCCCGCGTCCGCCGCGACGCGGCGTCTATCGCCACGCCGAGCGCCGCCTCGCTCGCGGCTTGCGCGGCGATCGATTGCGACGCCGGGCAGAGCGAGAACAGGCGGCCGGCGAGAACGGCCGCCTCCTTCGGCGCGAGGCCGATGAAAATGGGAGAGGGATCGGCGCGCGGCGAGACGATCTCGACATTTTCGACCATGCCGTCGCGCAGCTTGGCGCGCAGGATCAGGCATGCGGCGGCCGCGCTCATGTCGCCGCCTCGCGCTCGGTGAAGGCGCCGCGAAACAAGGCGCGGCGATCGAACCGCGCGGCCAGCTGTTCGGGCGGCGGCGCGGGCGGAGTCAGAAGCGCGTCCAGCGCGGCGCGCGCCGTGGCGAGCGCGGCCTCCTGATCGACGAAAGGGTCCATCGGCGAGAACAGCGAGCAACTCAGCAAGCGGCCGAAGCCTTCGACTTCGGCGACGAGAAAATCCACCTCACCGACCGGCAGAGCCAGCCTTTGCGTCTCGCCGGGGGGCGCGGCGACGGGCGCCGCGAAGGGCGCGGCGAAGATGTTCATGAACCAGGGCGTGACCACAATTCCGATGGCCCAATCGCCGCAGGGGCGAAAGCCCGCGCCGGCGACCGCGAGCCTGTCGTTGCAGATCGGCAGGTCTTTCATGGATTGCGCATGGACCATGCGGAAATGCGCCTCGAGCCCTTCGGCGAGGCGGGCGCATAGCGCGGTTCGCGCGGTTTCATCCATTATCGCCGAGCCTCATGAAACGTTCCTGCGCCGCGTCGCAATGCGGACAGCGCCAGTCCTCCGGCAGCGCTGAGAACGGCGTCCCCGGGGGAATTTGCCACACCGGGTCGCCCTCGGCCGGATCATAGACATGCCAGCAGACGCCGCATTCCATTTTCGCATCATCTTCGACATTCAGCTTTTTGCCGAAATTCTCGAATCCGCTCATGCGAAATAGGCCTCCTCGATCTCGCGCAGCCGCCGGGCGCTTTCGCGAAAATCCTCCTGCGCCGCACAGGCCGCCGCCGGCGCATCGCCGATTTCGAGCGTGTCGAGAATGATCTCGTCCATGGCGTTGAAGAACTGGACCGACCAGACATTTCTGGTCGCGGTCGAAAGGATGCGGCAAGAGCCATAGCCCTTGGAGACCAGCCGCACCGCGCCGGGGCCGAGGCGCCGCTGCAAATGGCTCATGTCGTCCGGCGACATCGGCAGCAGCGAGAAGGTGATGGTGTGGGCGGCGTCGCCCGGCTTATGCGCCGCAGAGCGGCTGGCGATCTCGGTCAGGAGCGGCATGACGTTCATCGCGCCGGCGGGCGGCTCGCCGGACGTCAGGGGCTGGCAATTGTTCAAGGCGGCGCGGCGCGCGATTTCCGGCAGGCTCGACACTTCGAGATAATCGGCGACCAGCTTGCCGCCGGCGTCGGTGAAGCGCACCCGCCACAGGCCGGCCATGACCGATTCATGGATTTGCGCGCCGATCCCGTCCGGCAGCGACACCACGCCCGCGACCTCGCCCTCGCCTGTCACCTGTTCGACGAGCAGGATTTCGTCCGACGAAAATTCGGTGAGGTCGAACAGCCGGCCGGGCGCGTTTTCCGCCTGCGTCTCCAGCGCCGCGACAATGTCGGGCAGCAACTGGCGCACGCGCGGACAGGCGGCGATCAGATCCTCGGCCTTCCCGGTCGCGAGCAGCGAGATTTTTCGCCCGGCGGGCGTCTCGTCCAAAGGCTCGCCGCCGATCGGCATGACGCTCATCGCTTGTTCGCCGCCCTCGGGCGCGACCCAAAATCCCGCTTTCATCGATCCGCCCCCTGCGAGAATGTGAACACCGTTTTCGGACCCGCTGCGGCGGTCAAGACCGGCGCCTGCGGGTCGAGCGCCGCCTCGATCCGTTCGAGATAGTCCGCCCAATCGAGAATTTTCGGCAAAACTGCGACCGGCGCCGCGCCCCGCGTGACGCAGAGCGAGGGCGCGACGAAAACCTGGAAACGGGTTTTCAGGCTGGCCTCGGCTTCGGGCGCGACAATGGCGCCGCGCAGCCGTCCTTCGAATGCGCGCAGGATTTCGGGCAGGATGGTCGCGACGTCGGAGCTTTCCGGCCGCGGCGCGGCGGCGCCGGAGAAGAACAGCAGCGCGTTCGAACATTCGCCCGCCGCCGGGGCGAGAAAGGCGTCGATATTGGATTCATCGACCAAAAGCAGGCCGGCGCGCGCGACAAGCGCGTTCAGAACGGGATGATCCATGGCTTCCTCTCCGCCGCGCGCCCGTTCCTCGCGGGTTTGCGCGGACGTCCTGTGACAAGAGACTTTACACCGGCGTTTAGGGACCTTCCAGCCTTCAGCGCAGATGTTCGGGCAATTGCGGCCCGCGTTCGATCAGATCGGCGAAGGCCTCTTCGAAATCCTCGCCGCGCAAGGCGGCGGCGAGGCCGTCGAGGGCCCGGCCGATCTGGGCCGCCTCTCCCGCGTCCAGAGTCCGGATCGCGGAATCGATATGGACCAGAACCTTTGTTCCGACGGCCTGAGGCCCGATCAGGAGCAGCGACACCCGCCGCAGCTCGCCGCCACGTTCGCAAAGCGCCGAAATCTCGTCGCCTTCGACAATGGTCATCGGGATCCCAAGGCACATGGCGAACCTCAGGCGCCGCTCAGCATCCAGACGCCGCCGACCGCAACCAGCGCGCCGGCGACGCGCGACAGCGTCCGGCCCGGGCGCAGGGAGGCAAGCGCGAGGCCGGCGCCCTGAAGGATCAGGCTCGCCGCCACGAAGCCGGAGAAGAACAGAACCTGCGTGGCGGCGGCCGGCGCCTCGGCGCCATGGGCGAAACCATGGAAGAAGGCGAACAGGCCGACAAGGCCCGCCGCGGCGGGCGCCGGCATCTTCACGTCGAAGGCGATGAGCGCGCCCATGATCGCAACGGAGGCGGCGATCCCATATTCGATGAAGCCGGGCGCCTCGGAATGAAAGCCCAGCGCCGCGCCGAGCGCCATGACGCCGACGAAGACCGCTGGAATGACGAAACGCATGCGGCCGCCGAACTGGCCGGCCCAATAGCCGACCGCGGTCATGGCCATCAAATGGTCAGCGCCGGTAAAGGGATGGATGAAGCCGTCCTCGAAGCCGGTCGCGTGCAGTCCGGGATGCGCCGAGGCGGCGACGGGAATGGCGACGAGCGCGGCGGCGGCGGCGGCGGTTTGCCAAAATCTCTTCATGTCATCCTCCCGTGCGGATCGTGGCCATCCGCGTTTCGTAATTGTGCAGGTCGATGTCATTGCCAAGCAGCGGCGTGACCGCCTCGCCCGGCGCCCGGCGCCGGCAGGGCGCGCCCCATTGGTCGAGAATGACCGCCGCGAGTTCGGCCGCCTGGAGCAGGCGGTCGCGCACCGGCGCGGTGAGCGGGCCGCCCCAGTCCTCGAGATCGAGCGGCTGGCAGCCGATCAGCGCGAGTTTTTCCGGATAGGAGCCGAGCAGATCGGCGGCGGAAAGCACTTCCTGAAAGCCGGTCTGGTGCAGGCTCATCTTTTTCGCGCCGGTGAATTTCGGCACTTCGTCGCCTTGCACGATCTTCAACGATCCGGGCTCGAGGCCGTAATCGATGGCGTCGAACACCAGGAGATAATCGGCCGCCTCGACGAATTGCACGAGATAGAGCCCTTGCGTGCCGCCGTCGAGCAGGCTGACATTTTTCGGCGTGGCATAGAGCGCGTTGAAGGTTTCCAGCGCGCGGACGCCGAAGCCTTCGTCGGCCCAGAGAATATTACCGATGCCAAGCACCAGGATGGTCGGTTGCGGACGCGCTTCCATGTCAGACGTCCTCGTCGCGGAACTGGCGTTCGCCGGAAATCATCGAGGAGATCATCGACTGGCGCGACATGATGTCCTCGCGCACCGCGGCATAGATGTGGAGCATGGTGAAGGACACCAGAACCCACATGCCGAGATGATGGAGCGTATGAACGTCCTGGCTGTTGGGAAAGATCGAGAACACCCAGCCGAACACCTTATATTGCCAGCTCTCGCGGCCCGCGCCTTCCGAATAAAGCGCGAAGCCGGTCACGATCATGAACAGGGTTCCGAGCGTGAAGACGCCGAACATCATCAAATGGGCGAGCGGATTATGCCCGACATATTGCCTGGGATATTTTTCGAGAAAGGCGTACCAGCGGATTTCGTGCAGCACGCCCTTCCAGAAATCGCGGCGCCAGAACGGAACATAGAAAATCTGCTTGGCATGGGCGTTGCCGGCGAAGGCCCAATAGATGCGGAGCAGGAACAACGCCGCCATGGTCTGGCCGGCGGCGAAATGGGCGAAGCGGATATAGCCCATCTGGAAATGGTCATAGGCCTCGCCGGTCACGCTGTCCGGCGGCGAGGCGATCAGATAGCCGGTGATGAAAAGCGTCACCATGCAAAGCGCGTTGACCCAGTGCCAGATGCGCACAGGCGCCTGATAGACATAGACGGTGCGCCGCGCGACCGTTTTTTCGCCATGCGAGTCCGAAAGATCGCCGACCTGCGTCATCACATTCATCGCGGCCTCCCAATTCTTGTGGTTCGAGACGCTCCGGCCGAATCGCCGGCCGGAGCTTCGGGCGTCTCAGCGCACCGTCACTTTCGCCATTTCCTGGCCGTCCTCGCTCATCACATGGGTCGAGCAGGCGAGGCAGGGATCGAAGGAATGAAGCGTGCGCAGGATTTCGACCGGCTGGTTCGGATCGGCCATCGGCGTGTTCATCAGCGAGGCCTCGAAGGCGCCGATATTGCCCTGCGGATCGCGTGGGCTGCCGTTCCAGGTGGTGGGCACCACCGCCTGGTAATTCTCGATCTTGGTGTCCTTGATCTTGATCCAATGGGCGAGCGCGCCGCGCGGCGCCTCGGTGAAACCGACGCCCTTGACCTCGGAGGGCCAGGTCGAGGGCTCCCACTTGTCCACATTGGCGGTGGACTGGTCGCCGGCCTTGATATTGGCGATCAGCTTGTCCTGGAAATGCCGCATCTTATAGGCCGCCCACTGGCATTCGAGCGCGCGCGCGGCGGTGCGGCCGAGCGTCGAGAACAGGGCCGTGGTCGGCAGGCCGAGGTCCTTCAGGAGCTTGTCCACCGGCTCCTTGAATTCGGCCTTGCCCTGGGCGTAGCCGACGATCCAGCGGGCGAGCGGGCCGACCTCCATCGCATGGCCCTTCCAGCGCGGCGACTTGATCCAGGAATATTTGCCGCCCTCGTCGAGGCTCTCGATATTGGTCTTGGTTCCCTTGGTGTTGGGGCCGAGCTGGTAGTTCGGCACGGTGACGCCGTCCCAGGGATGCAGACCCTTGGTCTCGTCGGGATATTCGTACCAGGAATGGGTCACGAATTCCTGGATTTCCTCGGGGTCGCGGTGGTTGACGGGATGAATCTCGTTGAGATTGCCGTTGATGATCGCGCCCTGCGGCAGCAGGAGGTTCTTGGCCGAATAGTCATTGGCGTTTTCCGGCACGTCGCCGTAGGCGAGCACCGACGTGCTCGACAGGCCGCCGCCATAGAGCCAGCCCTTGTAGAAGGAGCCGATCGCCTGCACGTCGGGGATATAGACCTGATTGGTGAATTCGATCGAGCGGTCGATGATCTCGGTGACGTAATTCAACCGCTCCATATTGATCGCGCCGACGCCGCCGACGCCATCGACATTGATCGGGCACGGCACGCCGCCGACCAGCCAGTTCGGATGGGGGTTCTTGCCGCCGAAAATGGTGTGGATCTTCACGATCTCCTTCTGGAAATCGAGCGCCTCCAGATAATGCGCCACCGCCATCAGATTGGCCTCGGGCGGCAGGAGATAGGCCTTGCTGCCCCAATAGCCGTTCTTGAACGGGCCGAGCTGGCCGGATTCGACGAAACGCTTCAGCCGGCCTTGCAGGTCCTTGAAATAGCCCGGCGAGGACAAAGGCCAGGGCGAGATCGACTGCGCCAGAGCCGAGGTCGCCTTGGGGTCGGCCGAAAGCGCCGACACCACATCGACCCAGTCGAGCGCATGCAGGTGGTAAAAATGCACGATATGGTCATGCACCTGCAGGGTGAGCTGCATCAGATTGCGGATCGAATTGGCGTTTTCCGGAATCTTGATCTGGAGCGCGTCCTCGACGGCGCGCACCGAGGTCAGCGCATGGGTGCCGGTGCAGACGCCGCAGATCCGCTCGGTGAAGGCCCAGGCGTCGCGCGGATCGCGGCCGCGCAGGATGACCTCGATGCCGCGCCACATCGTGCCGGTCGAGACGGCGTTGCGGATGACATTGTCGGAATCGACATTCACCTCCACGCGCATATGGCCTTCAATGCGGGTGACCGGATCGACGACGATGCGCTTGCCGGAATTGTCGAGAGTGAAACCGTTCGGTGTCTGGACGCCCATGGGTGATTTCCTCGGATCTGGTTGTTAAGGCCGGCGGAGACGGGGAGGCGATCTCCGCCGGCCTTCGCATTGACGATAAGCGCTCAGGCCTTGGGCGGCGCCTTGTCGTCGTGCTTGGCTGTCACCCGGCCGACGGCGGTGACGGCGGCATGGGCCGCGACGCCCACGCCCACGGCTCCGGCGACCGCGAAGCCAATCTTGTCGGCGTTGGCTTCGATCCCGAACTGGTTGATGTTGGACAGCCGCTTGTAGAACGGCCCCTTGTCCCAGAAATCGTCTTCCGAACAGCCGATGCAGCCATGGCCGGACTGAATGGGGAAGGACAGGCCGTTGTTCCAGCGCACGGTCGAGCAGGCGTTATAGGTGGTCGGCCCCTTGCAGCCCATCTTGTAGAGGCAGCGGCCCTGGCGGGCGTTTTCGTCGTCCCAATGCTCGACGAACTGGCCGGCGTCGAAATGCGGGCGGCGGTAGCATTTGTCATGAATGCGCTGGGAATAGAACATCTGAGGCCGGCCCTGACGGTCGAGTTCGGGCAGGCGGCCGAAGGTGGTGATGTAAGTGATGACCCCGGTCATGACCTCGGCGATCGGCGGACAGCCCGGCACTTTGATGATCGGCTTGCCGGTGATGACCTTGTCGATCGGCGTCGCCTGGGTCGGATTGGGCTTGGCGGCCTGGACGCAGCCCCACGAGGCGCAGGCGCCCCAGGCGATGATGGCGCTCGCGTCCTCGGCCATTTCCTTGAGCTTTTCCACGAAGGGCCGGCCGCCGTCGATGCAGAACATGCCGCCTTCGTTGAGCGGGGGATTGCCCTCGACGGCGAGAATATACTGGCCCTTGTGCTTCTCCCGGGTCTCTTTCAGGATCGCGTCGGCCTGGAAGCCCGCCGCCGCCATGATCGTGTCGTCATAGTCGAGAGAGATCATCGACAGGATGACGTCCTTGACCAGTGGATGCGCCGAGCGGATGAAGCTCTCCGAGCAGCAGGTGCATTCGAGCCCATGCATCCAGATGACGGGAACGCGCGGCCTGGTCTCCAGCGCCTGGGCGACCTTCGCCGCGCCTGTCGCGCCGAGCCCCATGCTGGCGGCGGTGAGCGAGCAGAACTTGGTGAAACTCCGGCGCGTGACCCCCTGCCGGCGGATCACATCGTAAAATGTCTCGGCGACAGCCATGAAGCGCCCCCCTGTCCCTTCGGTTCTTCGCCTCGCCTGATGCGACGGGCGGTTGAGGACCATTGGGCAAGAAGGGCGCCAAGCGGAAAGCGGGGGAAAGATTCTATTTTTTATTATAATTTTCAAATAGTTCAGAGGAAGCATCGCCACATCGGCGCTTCGTTCCGCGCCCGAAAAGCGAAAAGAAGCTTTTCACCCCTGAACAATGTCCTTCCAATTTCAATGCGCCGTGCAGACCATGCAGGGATCGAAGGAGCGGACCACATGCTGGATCGCTGGGGCCTTGGCGCCGGCGTCTCCGACCTCGACTCCGACCAAGGCCTGCTCCAGCGGCCCGGGAACGCCCTGTGCGTCGCGCGGAGAAAAATTCCAGGTGGTCGGCGCGACGATCTGATAGCGCTGGATAAGGCCCCTGTCGACGCTCAGCCAATGGCCCAGCGCCCCGCGCGCCGCCTCGACCATGCCGACGCCCGCGCCCGCGGCCGGCGCCGGACCATGCGCGCAAAAACTCTCCCGCAGGCGCAACGCGCGCGCCCACGCCTCCGCCGCGAGCGTCAGCCGCGCGATCTCGATCACCCGCGCCACAACCCGCGCGAAGACATTGGTTCCGCGCCCTCGCGCGATCAGGGCCCGGATGAGCGGATCGCCGGCGACCGCCTGCCGCGCCACCGCGCCGGTCTCCGCCGGCTCACTGGCAAGGCGCGGCGCCTTGGCCCAGGAATAGGCGTTTTGGCGCTCGGCGTCGGGCAGGGTGACAGCTCTCGCCGGATCGGCCGCACTGTCGCGCAAATAGGAAAAGGCGACGTCCTCGCCGATTGCGCCGAACGGCAGAGGCCCGGCCGCGCCCGCGCGCGGATCGAACAGACCCGCCGGAAACAGCGCGCCTTGCGCGCCGTGATAGGCGCCGAAAGAAATCAGCGGCAAAGCGATGGCGCCAAGTTCGGCCAGACCCAAATCCCTGGCCAGTCGCAGGAAGGCCGCGAAATCGCCCCGCCCTTCCGCGAAATCGGCCATTTGTTCGGGCGTCGCGATCGCAACGACCTGTTCGAGCGGCGCGCCGAACAGGACCTTTTCGAGAAAGGCGCGGAAATCGCCCAAGATAGCGATCAGCCGCATCTTTTCGCCGAGTTCGAGCGAGCGGGTCACGCCGCCGGGCTGGATCGCCAGGGAATGCGGCCATTTGCCGGCGATCAGCCCCATGATGTGCAGAAGCCGCGCGCGCGCCGGCAGAACTTCCGCCGCCGCCGCGCCGGAAAGCGCCTTGAACCGCGCCTCGACGCCGGCAAACCACGCCGCGTCCGCATAAAAGGCGCGACAAAAGTCCGGCATGAAGAACAGATAGAAATGGGTCAGGTGGTCGGCGATATTTTCCGCCGCATGGGCGATATTGGCGGCCATTTCGCCATTGGGCGGCGGCTGGACGCCGCTCACCGCCCGCAAGGCCGCCGCCGCCGCCATGCTCTGCGACAGGGAGCAGATGCCACAGATGCGCGGCGCGATGGCCAAGGCGTCGGCGGCCGGGCGGCCGACCAGAATCTGTTCGAAGCCACGGTAAAGCGTCGTCGCCACGCGCGCCTCGGCGACCCGCCCGTCGGCGATGTCGAGGGTGAGTTCGAGATCGCCCTCGACCCGATTGAACGGCCCGACCACCAGACGCGTCATTTGCCGCGTCTCGGATTTTCGACGATGCGGTCGGCTTCGGCGTTCTTGCGCACGCGTTCGGGGGTGGCGGATTTGGACAGAGCCGCCAGGGTCATGAACCAGGCCTTGGGCATGTCGAGCGGCAAGCCGACCGGAATGCCGGCGATCTTGGGCGTGACGTGGAAATTGCGCCCATTCTCGAAATTGGGGGCGGTGCAGGAGATGCAGGCGAAGCCGCCATGGGTGCATGAGCCGCCGCCATTCCAGGCGCGCTGGTTGCAATCGCCGATCGCCTGGGTCGCCTTGCAGCCGAGATGCTCCATCAGGCAGCCGCGCTCGGAAAGGACGCGGGCGCTGGCCTTGAATTCATAGAATTCGTTGCGCGAACAACCGTGATGAGCGAGATGCGCGGCGAAAAAGGTCGGACGCCCGAGGGCGTCAAGGTCGGCGGCGGTCAGATCGTGCGTCGCCAGCGCCTGGAGCGTTTCCATGATCCAGCCGGGATGGGGCGCGCAGCCGGCGACATTGATCACCGGCAGCCCTTTGCCCGAGCGATAATCGCGGCCCAGGGCCCCGCCCGCCTCGGCGCCGTCATAGTGCAGGCCGCAGGCGTCGGTCGGATCGGGGTCGCCGGCCGGAACGCCGCCAAAGGCCGCGCAGGACCCGATAGCCACGCAATATTGCGCCCGCTTCGCCAGGCTGCAGGCGATATCGAGCAGGCTCCGTTTCGTGCCCGACAAGCGGTTGAACATGCCCGTGCCCTGCGGCCCGCGCAGAATCGAGCCTTCGACGCAGAGAATATCGAGCAGGGTCTCGCCGCTCTCGATCCGGGCGAGTATGTCCAGAACCTCCTCGCCGCTCTCCTCGCTCACGCTCGGATGCCAGAGGAGATTGAGGCCAAAGGTCTTCAGCTCGGCGAACCATCCCGAAGCCCCTTGCTCCAGCACGGACATGGTGCAGCCGCCGCAGGAGCCGGCTTGAAGCCACAGGAGATTGGTTGGAACGGCGACCATCGCGCCACCTTCATCGGTTTATGTCCGAATTTCAATAGGCTCCTGGAGCCTATTGCCGGAATCGGCGCGCCAGCGATCCCGCGAGATGTCGTTTGGCGCCCATGATCGGACGTTCCGGGTCTTTGGCGGCGCGCCATGGCATATGCCGCAACATGAAGACGGCGATTGCGACCGCCAGCGCGCAGTTGCTCCAACTGTCGCCCTTTCCGGTCGCGGCTATCGTCGATCGGCCTTGAGAGCTGACGCGGCCCAGGCGACCTGGCGCGTGTAAATGAAAAAACAGACTGCCGCGGTCGCTGCCAAGGCGACGGTCGCCGCGACGATGATCGGCGCCTCGAACCGCCACGGCGTGAACATCATCCCGAAGGCTGCGGGGATCGTCGCCTGGATCATCATGGCTCCGCTGATGTTCGCCAAGGCCAATCCGACTTTGCCCTGACGGACCCAGACGATCGAATTGACCGTTTCCGGCATTTCGGTCGCGATCGGACTGAGCAGCAAGGCGGTGACCTGCGGCGCGAGACCCATGAGCGACCCGATAAGCTCCAGCTCCCGCACGAAAGCGCGCGATGCGACCAGAATGACCGCCAGGGACAGGCCGAGCTGCAACCAGATCCAGAATTGCCTGGGATCAGGGTCGTCGGGACGAATGGCGAGAGCGTCGAGATCCGCCGCCTCGTGCTGTCCGCAATTGGCGCTTAATTCACGACGAACGTAAATCGCATAAGCCGCGATGAAGAGAATGCCGAACAGGAATTTTCCGTCGAGCCGAACAATGCCCAGAATCGTTCCCGTCGCGAACAAGGACAGGAACCAGATCTGGTCGCGCAACAGCCATTGAAACGAGCCGCCTTCGATCGGGTTGCGGAAAATGCGGGGCGCGCCGCTGAACGCCAGAACGGCGATCACGCCATAGCCGATCGTGCTCAGCGCCAGCGGTCCGCCCACGGCCGCGCCGACGCCTATGTCTTTCTGCGCCGACCCCGATCCGAAGGCGACGGCGCTCAGCGTAACGACGCTTTCCGGCAGGGCTGTTCCAAATGCGGCGAGCAAAGTCCCCGTCGCCGTCTGCGAAAGCTTGAGCCTGCGCCCCAGCCATTCGACGCCGTTGGTGAAATATTCGCAGGCGAAATAGATCGCCGCCGTGGCGAGAGCCATTTCGAAAAGCACCATGCCCATGAGCCACGCCCCGTCGTCGGATGAGCCTCGGGAGCGGCAGGCGAGAGGCGCCGCCCGAGATCGAGAACCACTCCGGCCGGGCAAGCGCCGCGCCAGGCGGCCTATTTGTGCAATTGATTGTTTTTATGTGATTATTTTTTGCATCCCGACGGCTTTTCGCGTCCGCAAAGGACGGACGCGGCGTCCAGATTCCGGTTGCCGGCGATCGACGCCGCCGCGCCTCGCCGCGATCGGATCGCCGTCCGGAATTCGAACGTTCGCGACGTCCGGATTCCGGACGATACGAAATAGGACCTATTGAGGATCAAGGCTTTTCGATGCTGGCGCGTTTATTGCGTTCCGTAAGTCCGATCCGATTCGACATCAATGTCGTCGGGCTCCGGCGCGGCTTGTCGACAATTCCGGAAATGAGACAGAGGCGACGCGTTTTCCGCCTCGCAAGAGAAAGGGACTGGTCGCGCTGGCCAACGGCGATCCGCCGAGCAAACTTGGCCCGCTCGCTTTGCGGACCTCGAAAGCCGCGTTAAACTGCGAAAAATCAAAAAACAAAAGAAGAAGAATATGGGAGGAAGGCGAGATGAGTCGCGACCTGACCGGCCGCCGATTGGAATCGGGCGGCGAGCGATCGATTATGGTCGCTTGGGAAAAATTTCTTTCCGGCGACGATCTGCCGGATAACGCTGTTCGGCGAATGGTCGAGGATTCCTGGCGCCGTTGTCTCGATACAGGCGTCAGTCCCGATCGATGTTCCGCGCCCGTAGTGGTCGACGATGAAGGGATGCATTCGCTCCAGCGGCGCCATCACGACCTGATCGAGGCGGCAAAGCCGGTCATGGCCCATGCGCGGGATTTCCTCTCCGAATCCGGCACCATGATGATCCTGACCGATCCGAACGGCGTCATTCTCTGGGTCGAAGGCGATCCCAGCGCAAAATTCGAAGGTCATGAGGTTAAGCTGGTTCCCGGCGCGCTCTGGGATGAAACCGCCAGCGGCACAAACGCGATCGGCACGGCGCTCGCCTCGGGACAGCCAATCCAGATCTGCGCCGCCGAGCATTTTTGCGAAGGGGTCAAGCACTGGACGTGTTCGGCCAGCGTCATCCGCGATCCCTTCGACGGCTCCATCCTTGGCGCGCTCGACATTTCCGGCTTGAGCGGGAGTCACAACACGCATTGCCTGGCCCTTGCCGTCGCCGGCGCCAGCCGCATCGAGACCCGGCTGTCGACGGTCGAAATGGAGCGGCGCGCGCGCCTGCTCGACATCACCTTCATGCAGTCGACGCGCTGGAGCGAAAGCGGACTGGTCGTTTTCGACCGTCGCGGACGCCTGGTGCGCGCGAACGAAAACGCCGGTCTCTATTTCAACAGCGTCGGCCTCGACCTCAATGTCTGCAACGACCTCGGCGCGAAGCTCGCCGTGGAGCGGCTGGAGCGCGCTCACAGCAATCTGCCGCACTGGTTGAAGGCCGACTGGATCGAACCGGTTCTCGAACGTGACGAGCGACTGGGTACGATTCTCGCGATTCCGCCGTCGCGTCGCTGGGCGTCGCATGCTGTGGCCAAGTTCGGCGAATATGCCGCGCCCTCCGTCAAGGATCCGTTCGATCGGATCATCGGTTCGAGCGAAAGCATCGCCAGGGCCAAAGACCGGGGACGGCGGCTGGCCAAGCTTCATCTTCCCGTCCTGCTGCTTGGGCCGACAGGCGTCGGCAAGGAGGTGTTCGCCCATGCGCTGCACGACGCCGGAAGCTGCGCCAAGGGACCTTTCGTCCCGCTCAATTGCGGCAGCATGACCCGCGATCTGCTGGCGAGCGAATTGTTTGGCTATGCGGAGGGCGCTTTCACCGGCGCGCGCCGCGGCGGCATGGCGGGAAAATTCGAGGCGGCCAACGGCGGAACCTTGTTCCTCGACGAAATAGGTGAAATGCCGCTGGAGCTTCAAGCGCATTTTCTCCGCGTGCTCGAGGACGGCGAGGTCTATCGCGTCGGCGAAAACAAGCCCCGCAAAGTGCAAGTGCGCGTCATTGCCGCGACCAACCGCAACCTGCGCGACGAGGTCGCGCATGGCCGCTTCCGCATGGACCTGTTCTATCGGCTCGCGGTCGCAACCTTGCGCCTGCCGCCGCTCGTCGACCATCGTGAAGACATACCGGCGCTGGCGATGCATTTTGTCGATCTGACCGCGAGGACGCACAAGGTTCCGAAAAGGTCGATCGACGCCAATGTCGTCGAGGCGCTGCTCGCTTATTCGTGGCCGGGCAATATCCGCGAGCTGCGCAATGTCATCGAGGGCATGACCTTGCTCGCCGAAGGCGATCGCCTGACGGCCGACGACCTCCCGCCCGAACTCACGGGCGCGTCCGAGTCCTCGCTGACCGCCGCGCCGGTCATGTTCGGGGAAGGCGCAACGCCGCTCCGTCTGGCGGATCGCGAAAGACAGGCCATCATCGCGGCAATCGAGGCCGAGCATGGCAATCTGACTCGCGTCGCGTCGCGTCTGGGCATCGCCAAGAGCACGCTCTACGAGAAAGTGAAGCGTTACGGCATCAGCCGCATCGCTGCGGAGCGATTCAAATTCTGAACCGGCGCTGTGCATTCCGCCAGCGCCAGAATCCATCGAGCCGAATTAACCCAAGTGCAGCGCGTGCGGACCTGGTCCACACGCGCTTTTTTGTTTTGGGCGTCGGCTGCGATCACGTTCCGACTGCGTCCGGAATGCAGACGCGAAAACGTTTGCTGCGAACGCGAGATGGACTCGCGATCTCGAAAATAATTACGTTAAATCAATTTATTAGACGAAAAAAAATTCTGGCACATCCGTTGCGGACTACTCCGTGAAGCGCGCCGGTTCGATTGTGGTTGAGCCTCCGGACGTTTCGAAAAATCACAGCGGAGGACCCCGTGGAGACTCAGACCAATTCCGTCCAGGTTATGGGCATCGACGCCGGCGGCACGATGACCGACACCTTTTTCGTGCGCGCCGACGGACGTTTCGTCGTCGGTAAGGCGCAGAGCAATCCGGCCGATGAATCGCTCGCGATCTACAATTCGTCGGTCGATGCGCTGGCCCATTGGAGCCGCGGGGTCGACGACGTCTATCCCGAACTCGTCACCTGCGTCTATTCCGGCACGGCGATGCTCAACCGCATTCTCATGCGCAAGGGCCTCAAGGTCGGCCTGATCTGCAACAAGGGTTTTGAGCAGATCCATTCCATGGGCCGCGCCTTGCAGAGTTATCTCGGCTACGCGCTGGAGGATCGCATCCACCTCAACACCCATCGTTACGACGACCCGCTTGTGCCGGTTTCGCGCACCCGCGGCGTCACCGAGCGCACCGACGTGCAGGGCAAGATCGTCATTCCGCTGCGCGAGGAGGAAGTGCGTCAGGCGACCCGCGAACTGATCGATGAAGGCGCTCAGGCGATCGTGATCTGCCTGCTGCAATCGCACAAGAACGAGACGTCCGAACAGAAGGCCCGCGACATCGCGAAAGCGGAGCTGGCGCGTCTCGGCGTTGAAATCCCGGTCTTCGCTTCCGTCGATTATTACCCGTCGCGGAAGGAAAGCCATCGCATGAACACGACGATCCTCGAAGCCTATGGCGCCGAGCCGTCGCGTCAGACCCTGAAGCTGGTCAACGACCGCTTCAAGAAGCACGGCGCTAAATTCGACCTGCGCGTGATGGCCACCCATGGCGGCACCATCAGCTGGAAGGCGAAGGAATTGGCGCGCACCATCGTCTCCGGCCCGATCGGCGGCGTCATCGGCTCGAAGCTGCTCGGCGAGGCGCTCGGCGATGAGAACATCGCCTGTTCCGACATTGGCGGCACGAGCTTCGACGTGGCTTTGATCACCAAGGGCAATTTCGCGATCAAGTCCGATCCCGACATGGCCCGCCTCGTGCTGTCGCTGCCGCTGGTGGCGATGGATTCGGTCGGCGCCGGCGCCGGCAGCTTCGTCCGCCTCGACCCCTACAGCAAGTCGATCAAGCTCGGTCCGGACAGCGCCGGTTATCGCGTCGGCACCTGCTGGCCGGACAGCGG
This sequence comes from Candidatus Rhodoblastus alkanivorans, assembly GCF_022760755.1. NCBI lineage: Bacteria > Pseudomonadati > Pseudomonadota > Alphaproteobacteria > Hyphomicrobiales > Rhodoblastaceae > Rhodoblastus > Candidatus Rhodoblastus alkanivorans. The sequence continues at coordinate 700,116 of NZ_JAIVFP010000001.1, read as the reverse complement.
CCTCGACACGGTTTCGGTTTCCGACTGCCATGTCGTGCTCGGCTATCTCAATCCCGAGAACTTCCTCGGCGGCGCGATCAAGCTCGACGTCGAACGCGCGCGCCAGCACATCAAGGCCCAGATCGCCGATCCGCTCGGCCTCTCGGTCGAAGACGCCGCCTCCGGCGTGATCGAACTGCTTGACCTGACTTTGTCGGAATATCTGCGCGCCAATATTTCCGCCAAAGGCTACAACCCGGCCGAATTCACCTGCTTCTCCTATGGCGGCGCCGGCCCGGTCCACACCTATGGCTATACCGAGGGCGTCGGCTTCAAGGATGTCGTCGTTCCTGCCTGGGCGGCGGGCTTCTCGGCCTTTGGCTGCGCCTGCGCGGATTTCGAATATCGCTACGACAAATCGGTCGATCTCGGCGTCGCGCAATTCGCGAGCGACGACCAAAAAGCCGCCGCCTGCAAGACCCTGCAGGAGGCCTGGGCCGAACTCGCCGTCAAGGTCATCGACGAATTCGTGATCAACGGCTTCAAGCCCGAGGACGTGCTGCTGATCCCCGGCTTCAAGATGCAGTACATGGGCCAGCTCAACGATCTCGAAATCGTTTCGCCCGTGACCTCCGCCCAGACCGCCGCCGACTGGGACCAGATCGTCGACGCCTTCGAAAACACTTACGGCCGCGTCTATGCGAGTTCGGCGCGCTCGCCGGAACTCGGCTTCTCGATCACTGGCGCGATCCTGCGCGGCACGGTGGCGACCCAGAAGCCGGTGCTGCCCGAAGACCCGGATTGCGGTCCCACGCCGCCGCCCGAAGCGAAGCTCGGAACCCGTCCGTTCTATCGCCACAAGAAATGGGTCGACGCCGTCCTGTGGAAGATGGAGGCGCTCAAGGCCGGCAACCACATCGTCGGGCCCGCCATCATCGAATCCGACGCGACCACTTTCGTGGTGCCAGACGGCTTCGAGACCACGATCGACAAGCACCGCCTGTTCCATCTCAAGGAAGTGAAATAAGGGGAGGATTCCACCATGAACATGCAGGACAAAAATTTCGCTGGCCTCGCGACCAATTACGGCAATCTGCTCGGCAATGGACTGACGCTGAAGCAATATCGCGACGCCATCATCGAGCGCACCAAAGCGACCGGCTATTACAACGGCCTCGAAAAGCTCGCCTTTCGCGACAGCGATCCGATCCGTTATGAGAAGCTGTTCTCGAAGCTGCGCGGCGGCGTGGTCCACGCCCGCGAAACGGCGAAGAAGATCGCGGCGAGCCCGATCGTGGAGCAGGAGGGCGAGCTTTGCTTCACCCTCTATAACGCGGCCGGCGACTGCGTGGTGACCTCGACCGGCATCATCATCCATGTCGGCACGATGGGCGCGGCGATCAAATATATGATCGAGAACAATTGGGAGGGGAATCCGGGCATCAATCCCGGCGACATGTTCACGACCAACGACTGCGCCATCGGCAATGTGCATCCTTGCGACATCGCGACCATCGTTCCGATCTTCTGGGAGAACAAGCTGATCGGCTGGGTTGGCGGCGTCACCCACGTCATCGACACCGGCGCGGTGACGCCCGGCTCGATGTCCACCGGCCAGGTGCAGCGCTTCGGCGACGGCTACATGATCACCTGCCGGAAGACCGGCGTGAACGACACGCCCCTGCGCGACTGGCTGCATGAATCGCAGCGCTCGGTGCGCACGCCGAAATACTGGATCCTGGACGAACGCACCCGCATCGCCGGCTGCCACATGATCCGCGATCTGGTCGAGGAGGTGATCCGCGCCGACGGTCTCGAGGCTTACGAGAAATTCGCTAGCGAGGTGATCGAGGAAGGCCGTCGCGGCCTGTTGGGCCGCATCAAGGCGATGACCCTGCCGGGCAAATATCGCAAGGTGGCCTTCGTCGACGTACCCTTCAAGCATCCCGACGTGCAGGTTTCATCTGCCTTCGCCAAGCTCGACTCCATCATGCATTCGCCCTGCGAAATGACCATTCGCGGCGACGGTTCGTGGAAGCTCGATTTCGAGGGCGCGAGCCGCTGGGGCTGGCATACCTTCAACGCCCATCAGGTCGCCTTCACCTCGGGGATCTGGGTGATGATGTGCCAAACTTTGGTGCCGACGCAGCGCATCAATGACGGCGCCTATTTCGCCACCGATTTCCACCTGCCCAAAGGCTCCTGGTGCAATCCCGACGACCGCCGCACCGGCCACGCCTATGCCTGGCACTTCCTGGTGTCCGGCTGGGCGGCTTTGTGGCGCGGTCTAGGTCAATCCTATTTCAGCCGCGGCTATCTGGAGGAAGTCAACGCCGGCAACGCCAATACGTCGAACTGGCTGCAGGGCGGCGGCATCAACCAGGACGGTGAAATCCACGCGGTCAACTCGTTCGAGGCTTCGTCCTGCGGAACCGGTGCCTGCGCGGTCAAGGACGGGTTGAACCACGCCGCCGCGATCTGGAACCCGGAAGGCGACATGGGCGACATCGAGATCTGGGAAATGGCCGAGCCGCTTCTCTATCTCGGCCGCAATGTGAAGGCCAATTCCGGCGGCTACGGCAAATATCGCGGCGGCTGCGGCTTCGAGACCTTGCGCATGGTGTGGAACGCCCAGGACTGGACCATGTTCTTCATGGGCAATGGCTTCATGAACAGCGACTGGGGCATGATGGGCGGCTATCCCTCGGCCACCGGCTATCGCTTCGAAGCCCACAACACCGGCCTGAAGGAGCGCATCGCAGTCGGCGACTCGCTGCCGCTCGGCGGCGATCTCGATCCGACCCATCCGGATTACGAGCGCCACATCGACGCGACCGCGGCGGTCAAGCGTGACAAGCAATGCGTCACGACGGAGGATTGCTACGAAAACCACGACCTCTATCTGAACTACCTGCGCGGCGGACCGGGCTTCGGCGATCCCATCGACCGCGACCCCAAGGCCATCGAGGACGATCTGAATCAAAAATTCCTGCTGCCGGAATATGCCGCCAAGGTCTATGGCGCGGTCTTCGCCGTGGACGCCAAGGGCGTATTCACGGTCGACGCGGCGAAGACGCAGGCGCGGCGCGCGGAAATCCGCAAGGAGCGCCTGGCGCGCGCCGTGCCGACCCGCGAATGGATGAAGGAAGAGCGCCAGCGCATCCTCGACAAACACGCCTCCGTCCAGGTGCGGCACATGTTCGCGACGAGCTTCGGCCTGTCCGAAAAGTTCAAGTCGGAATTCAAGTCCTTCTGGGACCTGCCCGCCGGCTGGGACCTGCGCGAAGAGGAACTCGGCGTGCCGTCCTACGGCTCCAAGCACCGCATGGATCTCTCGCTCCTGCCCGACGTCCACACCGTCGTCCAGGTCGAGGAATGATCCGCCAGCCACGCTTCAAACATTGAGGAAACGAACATGTCCTACACCGAGGAACAGGTCGCCAATCTGGTCGACGGCAAGCTCGACTGGGAAACCACCTTCCGCATGCTCTCCATGCCCAAGGACCTGGGCCGCTTCGAGAAATATCTCGCGGCGCTCCAGGCCAGGGTTGCCTACGCTGACAAGATCGTGCTGCCGCTCGCTCCGCACATGAACATCGTGCAGCGCGCGAGCGACAAGAAATGGATGATCAAATGCGATTGCGGCCACGAGTTCTGCGATCACACGCAGAACTGGAAGCTCCATGCCTCGATCTATGTCCGCGACACCGAGGAAGCGATGACGGATGTCTATCCCAAGCTGATGGCGCCCGACACGCAATGGCAGGTCTATCGCGAATATTACTGCCCGAAATGCGGGACCATGCATGACGTCGAAGCCCCGACGCCCTGGTATCCGGTGATTCACGATTTCGAGCCGGATATCGAGACCTTCTACCGGGATTGGGTCAATCTCCCGGTGCCCGAGCGCGCCTGACCCCCCCGGGTCGCTCGAAAGGCAAAGCCGCCGGCGGACCTCCCACCCGCCGGCGGTCTTTGGCTCAATCAGAACAGCATTCGACGACCGGCCCGTGAAACGACGTTTCGCGAGATCGATGTCGTGCGCCTTGCCGGGCGGAGGAAACATTGCGCATCAACTATCTCTCAGTCGCCGCGCTTGCCGCGGTCTTCGCTCATGCGCCGCAAGAGGCTCACGCGGGCTCGCAATTTCAGCCGGGCACGACGACCGGTCTCGCCATCGCGGCGCCTTTGCCCGAGGGCCTTTATGACATCATCCTGCCCAACTGGGGCGCGCGCGACACGCATCCCGCGACAGACGTCGGCGTATTGACGCCAGCCTGGATCGTTTGGTCGACGCCCTGGACCTTGCTAGGCGGCCGACTTGGCTTTGACGCGGCGACCCCGGTGGCTCAGGTCAGCATCGACAATCCGGTCGGACTGAACAAGGCCGGCTGGACAAATCCGCTGGTCGAGATGAGCCTGAAATGGGATCTCGGCAATCATTTCTTCTTCGGCGTCCACGAAGGCGTTCATCTTCCGGTCGAGGGACCCTTGGAGCAGATTGGCGTCGCTTATGATTTCGCGACTTTCATGCAGGTTGCTGCGCTGTCCTACCTCAACGACGGCTGGAATCTCTCCGCGACCTTCCTCTACGGCACAGGCCGGAACGGGACGACGGTCGGCTCCTTCGCGCCGTCCTGGTTCAACTACGACCTGACCGCGACCAAGACGTTCGGCAAATGGGAGATCGGCGCCGTCGGTTTCGGCTCGACAGATCTTTCAAGTCCCTATGCCGGCTACGCCCGCCAGAGCCAGTTCGCGCTCGGCGGCCTCGTCGGATACAATTTCGGCCCGGTCGATCTTCAGCTGAAACTGACAACCGATGTCGCCGAGCAGAACTATGGCGGCAGGGACACGCGCCTGTGGGCGAATATTGTCCTGCCGATCTGGACGGCGGCGAGCCGAAAATAGTCGATCGCGGCGAATTTCTGATTTCGCCGCGCCGCGAATCCGACATCCAACGGAATATCCGGCGATTGAAGCGCTTTCCGTGAAGAAAGCTCATCCAGACGCCAGCTCCGCCATGGTTCGATCGCCGCTGTTCAATGACGTGAAGCGCCGCCTTGCCGCGCTTTACGGCCGCAGTCTGTGAGATCGCGTGGAATGTTGTCCCCTTGAGGGGCTGATTTCGCGTTGAAGATTGTCCCCCCGGTTACGGCTTTCAGCGATCCTTCCGGCTTTGCGGAGGGGTCTGGGGATGATGGGCGTGGAGACGATCACGCGGATCCGGTTCGAGCATTTCCAGAACGGCAAAGGGATCAAGCGGATCGCGCGGGAGCTGGGGATCGCGCGCGACACGGTCCGCAAAGTTCTGAGCTGCTGCCGGTTTTTCGGACACCGAGATAAGGTGTTTGACGAAGCCGGAGGTTGGCGATGGAAAGGCGTAAATTCAGTCGGGAATTCAAGATCGAGGCGGTGCGACTTATTCGTGAGCGCGGCGTGAGCGTCGCACAGGCGGCGCGGGACCACGACCTCCATGAAAATATGTTGCGCCGTTGGGTGAAGGAAATGGCTGGCGACCCCGCTCAAGCGTTTCCAGGCAATGGCCAGATGAAGCCCGAACAGATGGAAATTGATCGTCTGCGGCGCGAAGTCGCCAAACTGCGGGCGGAGCGCGACATTCTAAAAAAGGCCGCAGCCTTCTTTGCGAGGGAAGCGAAATGAGATTCGCTTTTATCGCGAAGCATCGTTCGATCTGGCCGGTGGCATGGCTCTGCGAAGCGCTGGACGTCTCCCGCTCGGGCTTTCACGCCTGGCTCAAACGTGGGCCAAGCGTCCGTGAGCAGATCGACGAGGAGATGACGGCCTCAATCCGGGCGAGTTTTGTCGCCAGCGGCAGAACCTATGGCGCTCGGCGCGTCTGGCGGGATGTCTTGTCCGACGGCTTCTCCTGCGGGCTGCACAAGATCGAGCGGCTGATGCGGGCAAACGCCTTGCGGGCGCGGCCTCGGCGGCGTGGCTTGCCGAAAGACGGAGGCCAAAGGCTCGCCAATGCCGTGGCGCCGAATGTTCTGGATCGCCAATTTGTCGCCGAGCGACCGAACCGGAAGTGGATTGCCGACTTCACCTACATCTGGACAGCCGAGGGCTGGCTTTATGTCGCTGCCGTGATCGACCTGTTCTCGCGACGGGTCGTCGGCTGGTCGATGAAGGCGGAAATGACCGCACAACTGGTCGCCGACGCGCTCATCATGGCGATCTGGCGACGACGGCTTGAACCTAGCCAATACACCAGCGACCAGTTCCAACGCCTGATGACAGACAATGGCGTGACCTGTTCGATGAGCCGCTCTGGCAATGTCTGGGACAATGCGGCGATGGAGTCGTTCTTCTCATCCTTGAAAACCGAGCGCATAGGCAGAAAAGTCTACCGGACGCGCGACGCCGCCGGGGCGGTTGTGTTCGATTATATCGATCGCTTCTACAATACCGCGCGCCGGCACTCGACCATCGGCTATCTCAGCCCGGTTGAGTTCGAAAGGAAGGTGGGATTAGCTTAACAGACCGTCCACGAAGCCGGCAGCAGCTCAGCCGTCCATGTCACGGCGATGGACCAGCGTTGCGTGGGGAGAGAACGACCTACCCGGACGTCATCCAAAATTCCCGACGCGCCACCGAAAAAAAAGCACGTCGGCGGCGGCCGTTTTGATCGCGCCCGGCCAGTCAACCGATGAAGCGTGGGAAGAGCATGTTGTTCTCGACATGGATATGTTCCACGAGATCGTCGGACAATTTCTTCAGGCCGGCGTAAAGCGCGAGCCACGAGCCGCAGGCGCCCTGAGGCGCCTGCATATCATGGGTCGCCGTCGCCAGAGCCGCCAAGGCGTCGCCGTGATCGACGTGCTCCGCCCGCATGGCGGCGATGGGCGCGGATACCCCGGGGTGATGGGCGCGCATCAAAGGAAAGAGCACAAGTTCTTCCTTTTCCATATGCGTTTCGAGATCCGCGCTTATCCGCTCCAAAAATTGCGCCAAACCTTTCGGCGCTTGCGGATGGTGGGCATGGACGCGTTCGACTCGCCGCGCCAGCTGGATGAGTTCCGGAAACTCGCGCCTGTGGGTGTCGTGAAAGCGCGTGATGATGAATTCGATCAACTCTTCGGTCTCGCGCGGCGGTTCGCCCGGCTGCTCGAGCAGCGCCGCGATCTGGTGTTCGATGTCGCCAAGTTCAAGACCGCGCTTGCGAACCGCTTCGGCGAGCGAGGCGCCGCCGTTGCAGCAATAGTCGAGCTTGTATTTGCGGAAGATTGCGGTCGCACCCGGGGCGCGCACGGCGATTTCCCCGATCGGAATCGCGCCAAAATTCCGCTCAGCGCCTTTCGTTTCTGTCATCGTCAACCTCGGTCCAGTAAATTTCGTCCTTCGACGCGACGCTAGCCTAGGCCTCGGGAAATCGACGATCGTTGCGCCGGCGCAACCAATACCGGAGTGGGGGCCTGTATCGAGGGAGGCCGACAAAAGGATTGATCGCAATGTCCCAGACGAGACGCCCGGAAACGATTGCGGCGGCCCATGGCGTCGCCGCCGACGCCGCCTTTGGCGCGGTGACGCCGCCGATCGTCCTATCAAGCACTTTCGCCTTCGCCGGCTATGATCGACCGCGCGCCCACGACTACAGCCGGGGCGCCAATCCGACCCGCGAACTGCTCGCCGACGCCATCGCGCAACTGGAGCGCGGCGCGGCGGCGATCGTGCTCGCCTCCGGCATGGCGGCGGTCGACCTCGTGCTTTCCCGCCTTCGTCGCGACGACCTCGTCATCGCCCCACACGATTGCTATGGCGGAACCTATCGCCTGCTGGCCGCGCGCCGCGAGCGCGGTCATTTCGACGTCGCCTTCGTCGATCAGAACGACGACGACGCCTTGCGCGCGGCATTGGCGCGCCGACCGGCCCTGGTGCTGATCGAAACGCCGAGCAATCCATTGATGCGCGTGGTCGACATTCGCGCGCTTGCGGCGGGGGCCCATGCGGCCGGCGCGAAGGTCGCGGTCGACAACACTTTTCTTTCGCCCGCCCTGCAACGTCCGATCACGCTCGGCGCCGATTTCGTCATCCATTCGACGACCAAATATCTCAACGGCCATTCGGATGTCGTCGGCGGAGCCGTCGTCGCCGCCGACCGCGCCGAAGCCGAAACCTTGGCCGCCTGGGCCAATACCATCGGCGTGACGGGCTCGCCGTTCGATTCCTATTTGACCCTGCGCGGATTGCGCACCTTGTTCCCGCGACTCCTGCAGCAGCAGGCCAATGCCGCCGCGATCGCCCGTTTTCTCGTCGGCCGGGCCGAAGTCAGCGCGGTCCATTATCCAGGACTTGCCTCACATCCTGGCCATGCGATCGCCAAGGCGCAACAATCCGGCTTCGGCGCGATGCTGAGCTTCGAATTGGCCGGCGGCGCCGAAGCGGCTCGGCGCTTCGTCGAATCCGTGGAGGTGTTCGCATTCGCCGAATCCCTGGGCGGCGTCGAGAGCCTTGTCGCTCATCCAGCCACCATGATCCATGCCGGAATGGGCGAGGAAGCACGCCGCGCCGCCGGAATAGACGATGGATTGCTGCGATTGTCGGTCGGCCTCGAAGCCGAGGCCGATCTCATCGCCGGCCTTGAAACCGGCCTCGCCGCACTGGGCGATCCGACGCCGCTGACTGGTGCGTTTGACGCCCGTTCGAAATGATTGGCCGCCGTAATGTTGCAAACAGGTTGGCGGGTCGCCGACGATGTTTTATCGACATCTATTCGTCGGCCGCCCGATCTTAGTCCGCAAAGAGGCCCGGCCCAAAAATTTTTCTCAAGCGCCAACGGCCGGCCGCTGTGACGGCCAGGCCGCGCGAGTCGTCGATCGGCTGAGGCAACTTCTGCTCCAGAAGACGTTGCGCCAGGGCCGCGCCAACGGCGCCGCCAATATGCGGGCGACGCTCGGTCACATCGAGACAGGAACGGCACAGAGCGCGCCGTTGACGGGCCTGGGCGCGCACATCGATCCCGAGTTCAGCGAAGAAGGATTCGCCCTCTGCTGTCACCTCGCAAACGCCCTCGCCGATCACGATCCGCCCGCTCGCGCAAGGCAGATCGGCGATTCCGACGCCGAGCCGCCCGGCGAGGTGACCATAACACAGCCTCGCGGCGCGCAATTGATGATTGCCCCGCCGCTTTCGCACCAAATTCGATGCGACGAGAGACGCGGCGCCGGCAGCTTTCACAACGGTCGTCATGGGCGCAGCTTAGCATATTCGGCTGTCCGGCGTCTGGGATTTGTCAACCCGAGCGGGTCGCCGTCTGATCCTCAACCCTGTCGCATCAGGCGGATGCCTCGACAAAAGCCGAATAACCGCGCCGTTGGCGTCGATTGCTTTCCGTCGTCCCACCGGCCTCAACCGCCAGCCGCTGTCATCGTTGCGCTTCGGCAGTGGCGGCGACCGCCGAGGTGCGTTGTCACGTGGCGGGTCGGACGCCGAAATCCTTGGGCCGGAGCACGAGATCCGCCAGCGTATATTTGTCGAGAACGGCGTGAAACGCGTCGAGGCCCTCGTGAAGGATGCCCCGCATCCGGCAACAGCGCGTGATGACACATTCATTGCCGGGGGCGAAACATTCGACCATGGCGAAATCCGGTTCGGTCAGGTGGATGACCTCGCCCAGCCGGATCATATTCGGCGCCTGCGCCAGGGTCAGGCCTCCCGAACGCCCACGCACCGCTTTCAGATAACCCGCGCGCGTCAGGGCGTAAGCGACCTTCTTGAGATGGCCCCGCGATATTTTGAAAATATCGGCCGTTTCTTCGATCGTGATCAAACGGCCCTCTTGCGCCGCCGCATACATCAGCAACCGTAGAGCGAAGTCGGTAAATCCCATCAGCCGCATAAATGCTCCGCCCAAAAGGCGCGACTGAGACCGGCAGGCCGTTCGTCGGCGCGACGCGCAGCGAAAAGATATCCGAGCAATATCCCTTTTGCAAGCCTGTCGGGATCCTGGACGGCCGTTGCGCAACGACGCCCTTGTTCAAGGCGATCGCGGTCGATCCGCCGCGTCCATCGCCGCCAAGGAAAGGGCGCTATGCGCATAGGCGCCGCCGGCGCGCATCTCCGCCGCGACCCAGATCGCCTCCATCAATTCCTCGCGCGTGGCGCCGTGGCGAAGCGCCGCCTTGGTGTGGCCCTTGATGCAATAGGGGCATTGCGTGACATGCGCGACCGCGACGGCGATCAGCTGTTTGGTCTTTGCGGGCAGCGCGCCGTCGGCGAAGACCTGACGACTGAACGCCTGGAACGCTTTTTCGGTCTCGGGCGCGAGCGCCCTTCTCTTCTCGGACAGTTCGCGCGTCGATTCAGGATAAAGGGTCTCGGCCATTTCGAACCTCCTTGTTTTTTTTGCGCCGACGGCAAATTTATGGCGCGGACGCAGTCAGCCTCCATCGGGGCGCCGCGGCGCAAGGCGAAGCGGCAGGCCTAGGACCTCTCCCGCGGTCGGCGAGCTTCCGCAGGGCGTCCAGCGGTAGGTCGGCGGCCGCAAGGGTGGCGGAGTCCCGACCTTGACGATACGATGATCGAACCAATTTCATTCTGACACGCCAAATATTTCGAAAACCCCAAACGGATGTTCCGACGCAGGGCGCGCACCTCTGGCGGCGCTTTGAAGCCTGATCGACAAGCGACGCGGCGCTATGACCGCGTCAGCCGTCCCCCGGCTTCGGGCTGAAATGCTCGGCCAATTTGCTGGGCGCGCCGTTCCATTCGTCCGCGTCCGGGGGCGTCAGGCCCTTTCGGAGGATATTTGGCCATGATTCCGCATATTTCCGGTTATGATCCAACCAATGCGACTCGACCTGGTCGTCCGTGTCCTGAAAGATCGCCTCCGCCGGACATTCGGGCACGCAGACGCCGCAGTCGATGCATTCGTCCGGATGGATGACGAGCATGTTTTCGCCGACATAGAAGCAGTCGACCGGGCAGACCTCGACGCAATCCATATATTTGCATTTGATGCAATTGTCGGTGACGACATGGGCCATCGCCTTTCCTTTTCGAGATTCCGGCGTTTCCGTTCGCGCTCCTATAAAGAGCGATTTGTAATATCTCTTTATGCAGGGGATGCGCAAAAAGCAATATGGAAAATATCTCTTTTTGCGGCGGCGATGGCGCGCGCGCCGTTGACAGGCGCGCCAGTGATGATAGTCCGATCGGCTGTTGTTCCCGCCAAACCCCGAAAACAGCAAAAGGCGTCGCAGGCATTGGGGCGATCCGTGCGAAAACGCTTCGACGAAAAACGAAATTGACGTCGATATGATAATTCTGTTTCTAACATCGACGCTGGGAGAAGAGCCCGATATGTCGCCGCGTTTCGGGGCGTCGCTGCGCGGCGCGAAAAGCCCTCTTTCATGAAACAGAAGGTAGCGCCATGGAGACTGCGCTCGTCATGTGGCGATGCATCGGCTGCGGCGCCATGGGCAATGGGGAGGCCTGCGTCGGCGCGTGCGATTTCAAGAGGCTGGAAGTCGTCGACGCGCAGGATTACGCCGATCTTCTCGAAGGGCGCGACGAGATCGACGAACAGACGGCGCGCCTGAGCGAATTGGCTCGCGCCGTCGCCACGCTCACGGCGAGCGCGAACGATCTTGCCAGCGAATATCGCGCGCTGCGGGAGCGCGCGCGAAAATTGCTCGGCGCGCTGGATCGCGACGTCATGGACCTGCCCGCACCCACGACGTCGGAGGACGAGCGCATGACGATCTGGCTCTGCTCCGCCTGCGGACAGGTGGAAGCGCCTCAAGACTGCCTCGGAATCTGCATCCGACGCATGGGAGAATTCGTTCGCGCCGAGGCTTGCGACAAACCGGCGGCGGCCATCGCGGCGCGATATAATTGCGTGCGTGGATTGAAATCGCTGTTGCGTCAATTCGCCTGGGTCGCGCCACGCGCCGGCCAGGAGGAAAAGACGCGCGTCGTCTTCCGGAAAAAGGCGGCCGAGCTTCTCCAATCCGTCGAATAATTGGCGCCCGCGCTTCAGCGGCGGATGGCGATCATGACGGCAAGGGAAATTTCCGATTTGCGCCTCAAGCGCGCCTATGACCCCCCCTCCTCCGAGGATGGTGTACGAATCCTGGTCGATCGTCTTTGGCCGCGCGGTCTGCGCAAGGACGAGGCCGCGATCGATCTATGGCTGAAGGAACTCGCCCCCAGCGATGAATTGCGGCGATGGTTCGGGCATGATCCAAATCGCTGGGATGAATTCCGCCGATGCTATTTGGACGAGCTATCGCAGCGATCCGATCTCGTGAAAGACCTCCGGGAAAGGGTGCGGGAGCGCCGCCACACGCTTATCTTCGCGGCGCGCGACGAGCTTCATAACCAAGCTGTCGTCCTGCGCGACCTTCTCGCTGAATGACGCGCGCGGTCGCCGTATCCCGACTGCGGCGCTGCTGGCGCTTCGCGCCAAGAACTTCCGCGCGCAGCACGCTGCGGACTTTCGCCATTTCCGCAGACGGGCTGGACCGAACCGACGCACAAACCCGAAGACGTCGTGCGCCAATCCGCCGGGCTTAACCCTCATCAAGGACGCCGCATGGGAGGCGGATAATGATGCGCGCCCCCCAGAGGAGCGGGGACAAAGCAGAGGCCAAGCTCTATAGTCGCGCTGCTCTTGTTGGCGACGGCGCCAGCGATGGCCGAAAGCAAATGGCTGGAAAGCGAACGCCTTGGTGGATCGGAGATCAAGGCGCTCTGTGAAAGGGCAAGCGACGTACGAACATTGGCTCACATGCAAATGATGGCGTCCGGCGACCGGCGTTGGCTGCGGTTGGCGCGCCAGGAACTCATTGTGGAGTCGTTTGTCATGGGCGCGCCTCTTCGGGATCCGGGACGGTGTTACCTGGTGGCGCGAGCCGGACGCGCCGACGATACCGAGCGCCAGGCGTTTGAGGTTCGTGCTTTCGCCGTCAATGGCGAAAGCACAACCGTCTTCGTGATTGGCCGCGCCTTTAAGTTACCGAAAAAAAGCGGCGAGTCAGGCCGCTGATCAGCATCGGGGCGGCGTCCCAACCTTGGTGGAACGGAGCGCAAAGCGCGCCAGTCGTCGAAATAGTCAGCAAGCTGGTTCATAGCGGGGCGCCAAAGCGTGTCATTCTGGATTTAGCCTATTCGTTGGCGTCCTGCGGACCAATTTCGCGTTCATTGCTCCGCAACAACGATTTGGAGCGCCAAGTGGTGAATTCTGGCGACGTTGGACGGTCGAAACACGAGTGCGCGATCCACGGACTCCGGCTGTCCGAGACTGAAGGTGAATTCCGTGCGATTCACGCGGAATTCAGGTTAGCAATAAGCCCGCGCGGATTTCGTGATTTTGCCTGAGCAACGCCGTCCCATGACGGCGGGAACAGCATTGCCGCCACGGACGTTCGGAGAGCGACACAATCGAAGCCGGCGAGGAGGCCGTCAAAGGCGAAGTTCCATGGACGTCTGTCTCGCGCGCACTTACCTCGCGGTTGTTTCGACCGGCAGCTTCGTCGCCGCCGCCGAAAGGCTGAACATCACCCAAACCGCGGTCAGCGCACGCATTCGTACGCTTGAGGAGCAGCTCGGACGGTCGCTGTTCGTTCGCACCAAGGCTGGAGCCAAGCTGACGGCCGCGGGCGAACGTTTTTTCCGCCATGCGAACAATCTTGTCCAGACATGGGAGATCGCCCGTCAACAGATCGCCGTGCCGGCCGGCCGCAGCGAAGGCGTCAGCGTCGGTGTGGAGTTCAGCCTGTCCGACCCGCACTTCGCCGACTGGCTGGTCTGGATGCATCATCACCAGCCTGATATCGCCATTCGCGCCGAAGTGGATTCGTCCTCGGACCTGATGGAAAAAATTCGCAAAGGGTCGCTCGATATGGGCGTGCTGCACAATCCGCCGCAAAATTCTGAACTGGTCGCCGAATTGCTTTGCGAAGAGAAACTGATTCTGGTGACGACGGCGGAAGACGGCGGATTTAAGCCCGACGACTATATTCTGGTCGACTGGGGCCCGACCTTCCTGGCCAACCACCCGGCCGCCGCTGCAACGCCCCCCAGTCCGCCCGTTTCGATCAACCTGGGTCCCTTGGCGCGTAACTACCTGCTCGCCGTTGGCGGAGCCGGCTATTTCCGTCAAGGATCGGTTCAGCCGTACCTTGCGCAGGGGCGATTGCGGCGCGTCGAGGACGCGCCAGAGTTTTCGCACTCCATCTATATCGTTCACTCCGCTCAGCGAGACAAAGAGCTGATCGATCTGCTTCGCCGGTCATTGCGGGATTGTTTTGTCAGGTGATGAGGCGACGGCCCCGTCGCAGGTTGTCATGGGCCTTTTTCGCCGATCAACAGTGTGTTCCTGCGCGCGCCTCCGGCCAAGGCCAGACGGGCGACAATCCGGCCGGCGAGCTTTTGCGCCTCGGCCACGACTTTCTCATCCTTGGCGCGTTCGGCGATCGAAGCGTAACGATCGAAGCTTTCTTCCAGCGCCCGCAAGCCATCCGCGGCGCCGCGCAAGGTGCGCGTCCTCGCCGCCGCGGCGCCTTCGGCGGATAGTTTCTCGTCTTCGGCTAGGCGACGAAAGATTCGGGCGTCGGATGTTTCTCCGATGGCGTCGAGCGCATCGGCCAGAGCGGCGTGGGCGGCGGCGGCTTCCGCGTCCCAGCGTCGCGCCAGCGCGCGCAATTCGCCGATATCTTGCGGCGTTTCGATCGTCGCCGGCCGCTGCTGGCGGAAGGCGCGGCGGCGAAATTGCCGGAGCAGCGCGGCGTGCTGCAATTCCTCGGACGCCATTTCTTCCGCGAGGGCGCGAATCTCCGCGTTTTCCGCTTCGGCGGCGACATAGCTGTAAAAGGCGAAGGCGCGCTCCTCATTGCGGACGGCGAAGGCCAGCGCATGATAGGCGCTCAACTCGGCCCCGCGCGCTTCATCCTCGTCATATCCCGGCGGCGTCTCCCATTTCGCGCGGGCGAACTTGGGCGCGCGACCCGACATACGCAAACCGCGTTCGCCGATCTGCTCCGCGTGGCGATCCTCCATTTTGGCCAGGCTCTCGAATTGCGCCGCCAGCTCGGCGTCGCCCTGCCGCGCCATGCGCGCCGCCAGACTGCGGTAGCGCGCGGCGGCCTCCTGTTCCAAAGCCTCGGCGAGCGAAAGCAGATCGTCGGTGGAACCCACCCGAACATTGACTTGGCCGGTATCGCCCATCCGCCATCTCCCCCATCCTTTGCACGTTCGATCGCGTTCGCCGAACGCGATCGAGCTTCTCGTTTTTGCGCATATTCTCGTCCGAAAGCCGGACCCACTTTTCGGGAATATGCGCAAACGGAGCGCCTATCCGGCGCCGCCCTTACGCCCGCTGCGTCAGCCGCGAGCCGTCGGGGCGGATGAAATGCGCGGTCAGCCCAAGCTTGCGGACGATCGGCGCCGTCGCTTCCTCCGGCATCAGACTGAAGGCGGTTGAAAGCGCGTCGGCTTCGGTCGCCGTCGCGGCCTCCACCGAAACCGAAAGCCAGCGCCAGCTCGTGTGGCCGCTGCGCGGATCGAACAAATGATTGAAACGTCCGGCCGGATCGAAAGTCGTGCCGTAGCCGGCAGAGGTCGCGAGCGCGCGATCCTGCAAGGCGACCTCTTCGGTGATTTTCGTCGGCGCGCGCGGGTCCTCGAGACCGACTGACCAGGAGCCGCCGGCGGGCCGCGCGCCGAGCGCATAGATTTCGCCCATATTGACCATGGCGTGCTCCACGCCGCCGGCGCGCAACAGCTCCACGACGCGATCGGTGACATAGCCTTCGCCTATGCCGTTGAGCGTGACGCTCATCGCCGGACGGGTCAGGCTGATGCGGCTTTCCGTTACGTCCAGGGCGTCCTGGCCGATTCGCGCCACCGCCGCCGCCAGTTCGCGCTGTGAGGGACCATTCGGCGAAGGGTTCGGTTGCGAAAAATGCGCCGCGTAAAGATTCCACAAAGGCTGGACCGTCACGTCAAAGGCGCCGCCGGTGATCTCGCCGTAACGAAGACTTTCCGCCAAAGCCCGCAACAGGTCGAACGGCGGGTCGTCCAGAACGCCGTCGCGATTGAGGCGTGAAATGGCGCTGTCCGGCCGGTAAAGGCTCAGCTGCTTCTCCAGACGCCCGACCTCGGCGAGGCTCGCGGCGATCAACCGGTCGGCGACCGCCGGATCGGGATGATGGATCTGCATGCTGGCGTCGGCGCCGAGCGCCGCGCCGGACCAGAACCGCAAAAGCGGATTTTTCGACGGCGCGCCCCAACCGGCGGCAAAGGGCAGCAGCGGCAGACCGCCGGCGGCGGCGGCGATGGCGATAAAACGGCGGCGCGTGGAGCGCATCATTTTCCTCCCGTCTTCGAGCCGAGGACATAATCACTTGGCACGTCGTCGAAACCAACGATCTTCCCGCCCTCGGCCTTTACGAATTGTTGCGCGGCGGCGGCGGTACCGAAGGGGATCGTCTCGGCCGCGTTCATTCCGCCGCTGCGGCGGCTGTCGATCACGTAAACGGCCTTGTGCGCGTCAATCCAGGTTCCAGGACCCGGATGGTCCCAGTTCCTGGCTTTCGCCATGTCGTTGACATAGACCGCCACCACCGCCTTGGGCGTTTCCGGCAGTTTGAGAAAGGCGAAGGCGTCGCGCACGCTGGAGAACCAGAAGGGATCTTTCTGATCCCGAATGAAGATCTGCGCTTTCGGACCATTATGTTCGTTGAGCGACATGCCACAGAAATAGGCGACCGACGAATCCGTGATCTCGCGCGGCGGCGGCATGGCTTCGGCATCGCCGTTCCTCTTGCAGGACGCCAGTAAGGGCGCCGCCAGCAGGACAAGAAGGAAGCGCCTGCGCTTCATACCTGCCTCCGCGCGAAAAGGGCCATGGCGCCGACCAGCGGCGCCAAAATCCACGCGACCAGCGCGCCGATCAGCGCTTGCGGCCCAATGCCGGAATGCGCGCCGAGCACGGCGACGCCCGAGATGGCGCTCACGTCTTTCGTCGCGGTCAGATTGAGCAGCCGATAAGCGTCGGTCGGATTGACCAGCAGCAAAAAGTTGAGCATGGACGCGGTCATCGTGCGGCCTTGGTCGACCGCCAGTCCTCCGAGCAGGGCCATGTCATATATCACCACGAAGAACAGCCAGACTCCCACCGCGATTCCGCCGGCGGCGCCGCGGTCGCCGACCATGGCGCTGATCAGATAGCCGATGGCGATGAAGACGCCGCCAAGGAGGGCCGAAGTCGCGATCAGCAGGGCGAACGCGGCCCAGGCGTCGGGATCGCCGCTTCCGGACCATTGCGCGGCCATGCCCGCAGTTCCATAGCCGACCACGGTGGCGAAAACCAGAATGGCGAGATGTCCGATGAATTTGCCGAGCAGCACCTGCCAACGCGCGACCGGATAAGTCAGCAGCAGCGACATCGTCCCGCGGTCGATTTCGCCGACGATCGCGTCATAGGACAGCAGCAAGGCGATCAGCGGTACTAGGAAGATGGTAAGGCTGGAGAGGCTCACGACGGTCACCGCGAGCCCGCCGACCTTGACCGTCCCTGTCGGCGCCGAGCCGAGAAAGGCAAGCGTCAGCGCCAGAGCGGCGAGAAGCGCGGTCGTCGCGATCACCCAGCGATTGCGCAATCCGTCGCGCCATTCCTTGACGGCGATGAGCAGCGTCTGGCTCACAAGACCCCTTTCTGAAATTCGGCGTAAAGATCGTCCAGGGACGGCCTGAGGATTTCTATCTCGCGCGCGGAAGCCGGCAAGGCGCGCAGAATTCCGGCGACTTCCTCTTCCGTGCAGCAACGTTCCAATTGGCCGCCGGGGATGGGAGTCCAGCCCTCAAAGCTTTCATGCGCCGCGGCGGGCTGGAAGCGGATGCGCGGCGGGATGGCGGCGACGCGGCGCAATTCGGTAATGGCGCCGTCGGCGACCTTGCGGCCACGGTTCATGACGACTACGCGGTCGACCTGTCCTTCCAGTTCCGCCAGCACGTGCGACGACAGCAGAACCATCGCGCCGTCGCGGCGCAATTCACGCAGGATCGCATAAAAATCCTGGCGCGAGGCGGGATCGAGCCCCGTCGTCGGCTCGTCGAGGAACAAGGCGCGCGGAGCGCCGAGCAAAGCCTGAGCAAGCCCTAGTCTTTGCCGCATTCCCTTGGAATAGGTTCCAACGCGTCGCCCCGCCGCCGCCTCCAGTCCAACGCGCTTCAGCAAGGCCGCGTTCCCCTCCGTCGTCCCCCGCTTGAGACGCGCGTAAAATTTAAGCGTCTCGGCGCCCGTCAGGGACGGATAAAGCGCAAGATTTTCCGGCAGATAGCCCAATTCGCGCCGGACCGCCGCGGCGGCGGCCGCGCCGGGCTCCTGGCCGAGCGTTTTCACCGAACCGGAGGTCGGCGGCAGCAGTCCCAGCATCATTTTAATCAGGGTGCTTTTGCCGGCGCCATTATGGCCGACGAGTCCGACGCATTCCCCGGCGCGTAACGTCAGGTCGACGGCGTCGACCGCGACGAGCCGGCCATAGCGCTTGGTGATGTCGCGCATCTCGACCGCGTTCATGCCGAGGGACTCGTGTTTCATCCGTTCAACCGTTTCAGCGCGGGCGGAGGCAGCGGCTTCATCAGCGGCGCCGAGTCGAACACGCCGCCCGGATGAATCGCCGGAAAGCGCGCCTGAGCCCAGCGGACAATCTGGACCGCCGGACTGTTCAGCAACAGCTTGGCCTCCGGCGCGCGCCAGATGACCTGATCCATCAAATCGTTGGGCCGGTAGGGTGCATCGGCGATCCCGTCGCCGTTGAGGTCGAAGGCGGGATTGTCGCTGTAATAATTGCCGCGTCCCTTGACCGACCAGTCCAGGCTCGTCGTCCCCACATACATGACCTGGGTGCGGCTATTGACGAAGGAATTGCCGGTCATCTGATTCTGTTCGGACCCGGCGGTGAAATGAATGCCGATATTGCAGCCTTGAAACCAATTACCCGAGAAACGGTTCTTGTTTGAGTTGTAAATGAAGACGCATTTATCGCTTGTGCGCACGGCATTGTTTTCTACCAGCGAGTTATTGGCGTAATTGAACAGCAGTCCGTGCTCACGATCACGTGCGGAGGCGTTGCCCATCACGATGAGCCGATCGGAATACATCATGGCGTAGCCGATGTCGTTTCCGACGGAAACGTTGTCGATGACGGAGCTATTGTTGGTATACATGAAATGAACGGCGAAACGCAGGTCGCGGAAGCGGTTGCCGCGCACCTCGTTGTCGCGGCTGTTGACGGAAAACACGCCGTCGCGCCCGTAGCTGAAATCATTGTCGATGATGCGCGAGCCTGGCGTGTCGAACACTTCGACCCCCGGTCCGCGCTCATTCAGCCGCATGGTCCGCAGGCCATCGATGCGGTTGTGCTCGACCAGTGCGAACTTCGGACCGTCGAGGTAGACGCCGATCAGATCATTTTCGAAATGATTGTCGATGACGGTCGCGTGGTCAGCTCCACGATCAATGAAAACGCCGGAATCCTTGTCGAAAAGGCTGAGCCCGGATCCCGTAATCGTCAGACCCCGCAAAGTCACGCCGGGCGCCCTGATGGTGACGGCGCTGCCTTTGCCCTGCCCGTCGACGATCGCGCCGGGCTCGCCTTCAAGTGTCAGACGCGGCGTGGCGATCACCACCGCGCCGGGATGAGCGCCTGACGCCAGATGGAGCACGTCGCCGGGCGCGGCCCGGGCGACAACCTCGGCGAGGCCGCCGCCGGCCGGCACGGCGATGTCCGCGGCGCGCGCGCCGCCCGCCGCCGCGGCTACGACGGCCGCAATCAGCAAGAAGGAGCGCGCGCGCCGCATGTTCAAACCTTCCTGGGATGCACAATCATCGGATTGGACATTTCCATGTGAAGTGCGTGGCAGAACCATTGGCGATAATACCAATGAACTCCAGGGCGGTCGGCTATGAAGGTGACGGATGCCGTTTCCTGGGGCGAAATCTCCATCATGATTCCGTATCTGACGATGGTGAAGCCGTGGGTCAGATCCTCGATGTCGTCCATGTTGGTGAGGACGATGGTGACCTCGTCACCCTCGTTGACCTCGATCTTCTCGAGGCTGTATTGCGGCGCGTTGGAGTGCATATAGACGCGCACCTTGTTGCCGTCGCGAATGATATTCGCCGCCGTCTCCAGCTTGACGCCATCCTTTTCCGCCTGTTTGCGGACATCTTCCCACATGGGATCGTCGCGCTTCCAGACCTTGATGGGATTGACCTTAGAGCGGTGCACGATCAACATGTCATGCGGCTCGGCGAAGGCGGGATGGTCCGCTGCCAGCACCATCTTGTCGCCCGAAATATCGATCAGCTGATCGTTTTCGGGATGAAGCGGCCCGACGGGCAGGAAGCGGTCCTTGGAGAACTTGTTGAGGGAGACGAGCCATTTGCCGTCCGCCTCCTTGGTCTCGCCCATCGTCGAGTGATTGTGGCCGGGCTGGTAATGGACGTCGAGCTTCTGCAGCACCGGCTCGACCTTCTCGCCGGCATAGGCGCGCCGCGCCATGTCGATGTTCCATTTGACGATCTGGCTGTCGATGAAAACGGTCGTATAGGCGTTGCCTTTGCCGTCGAACGCCGTGTGTAGCGGGCCAAGGCCAAGCTGCGGCTCCGCCACGACCGCGTCGCGCTGCTTGATTTTGTCATCGAACAGATCGTCGAGCTTGCGGACGTCGATGACCGTACAAGTCGGCGACAGCTTGCCGTTGACCACGACATGGACGCCGTCGGGCGCAGTGTTGACGCCATGGGGCGAACCGGGAATCGTAATGTAGCGCGTATATTTCGATCCGTGGCGGCCATCGACCACCTTCACGCCGTTGATTTCCTTATAATCACCCGACGCGACGGCCTGTTCGATTCGCTTGAGGTTGAATACGACGCACCAGGATTGCTCGTGGTCGGTCATGCTGCTCAAATTGGTGCCCTTGTTCGGGTTATAGCAGGTCGAGAAGGCGTATTTGCCCTGGTAGTCGGCGTCGGTATTATCGAGATTGCCGTCCACCAGGACCTGCCAGGCGACCTTCATCTGGTCGCCGTCAACGGCGGTGAACACCGACCAATAATTCTTCGTCGGATCGTCGACGACCTTGCCGTCGTTCGGAATGGGGATCGGGTGCTCGCTGTTGCAGAAGACATAGCCGGTGCGCGGATATTTTTGCGGGCGCAGGCCGTGGATGTCGGAGGCGTTGGGAACCTCGATGATCTTGTCGCACTTCATCACGTCGCAGCGGATGCGCGCGACGCGACAATTGGCCTTGTCGTTGATGAAAATGTAGCGACCATCGTAAGTGCCGTCCGTAAACGACATATGCGGGTGGTGCGCGTCTCCATTGTGGTAATTGCCGCCCCGCGTTTCGAGAAACTTCTTGGTTTCCGGCAGCAGACCCTCGGTCAGTATCTTTTTGCTCTCGTTCGTCAGGCCCCAGCCGGTCCCGCTGTCGCGGTTGAACACCGGGATGCGCATGATCTCACGACCGGATGGTATTCCGAGGATACGGACCTCCCCGGTCTGGCCGCTGCTGTTGAACCCATAATATTCGTCGAGGTCACCCGGCTTGACCTCGGATTCGGCGATATTTTGCGTCGCCGCCTTCGCGGTTCGGACGAAATCCATATAGGATCCGGCGCCGGAAATCGCCGCCGCGCCGACGACCGCTGTTCCGCCCAACAGGTTGCGGCGGCTGACGCTGGTTTTGGGTTCGTGTTCGTGTTCATGATCGGTCATGTCGTCCTCCCAAGTTTCGCTTCGCCCTGCGAAGCGGTGGTCGCCAAATTCGCGCAAGTCGCCCCCTAAGGCGGCGACGTAGTGTCCACTCGCTGCGCCGAAATTTTTGTTTTGGGCGGCAGGTCGACGGATTGCGACGAAGCCGCGCGCCTTTCGCGCTTGAGTCGCCGTTGGATCATGACCGGGCATTTTTGGTCGTGGTGGTAGAGCATCTGGCAGTGCAGGCACTGGATGCATTCGTTCGGATTGATATGCCCTTCGGGATGGATAGCCTGAACGGGGCATTCGTTGCCGCATCTCTGGCAGGGATTGCCGCATTCGCGATAGCGCCGCAGCCAATCGAACATGCGTAGGCGTGACGGGATGGCGAGCGCCGCGCCCAACGGGCAGAGATAGCGGCAGAAGGCGCGTTCAACGACAATGCTGGCCGCGACCATCGCCCCCGCATAGAGGACGAATGGCCATTCCCGTGCGAAACGCAGGATGATCGCCGTCTTGAACGGCTCGACTTCCGACATGCGTTCGGCAAGCCCGAGATCGCTCAGGGAAATGCCGAACAGGACCAGGAAGACGATATATTTGAGGGCTGTCAGCCGCTGGTGCAGACCGAAAGAAATTTTCAGCTGTGGAACTTTCAGGCGGCGCGCCAGGCGATTGACCAACTCCTGCAAGGCGCCAAACGGGCACAGCCAGCCGCAATAGGCGCCGCGATTCCAGAACAGCAGCGACGCCGCGGCCGCGAACCACAAAATGAAGATCAGAGGCGCCATCAGGAAATAATCCCAGCGGAAATTGGTCCGCAGGGCGCCGAGGAAGGCGAAGACATTGACGACCGACAATTGCGCCTGAGTGAGCCAGCCGATCCAGACTAGGGTGAAGGCCAGGAAACCCAGGCGTACCCGATCGTAAAGGACAGGCCGGCGCACCAGCCAATCCTGGAAGAAGAAGATCAGGGTCAGGAGAGCGATGGCGGCGAGCATCACGCCGACTTGGGCCGTCTTCGCCTGCCACAAGGTAAACCAAACCGGCGGTTCGGCGGCCTGCCCCGCCGCGCTTCCAAACAGTGCGGTGGTGATCCTGGTGGAAAGCGAAGGCGGAGGCAGCGACTTGAGATAGGCTTCCGGAAGCTGATAGTTCAGGCGGAACGTCAGGAAGGCCTTGTCGCGCGCGCCATAGGCGCGCTGCGCCAGCAATTGCAGGCGCCACGGCTGGGTGGGATCGAGCGTGGCGGAGGTCGGGACGGTGAAAAGATCCACGTCCTGGAATACCGGCGCGCCGGCCACGTGAACGTCGCTCAGGCGGGAATGGTTGAGGTCGCGAAAACGTATGCTCGAATCGCCTTGTAGAATCTCGAAGCGGTCGAAAATGCCGCCGCGCACATAGCCCGAGCCCTTGAAGGAATAGATGCCGTTAGCCGCAATCAGAACGGCCTGCTGTTTCGGCGCCAGCGACTTTTGCAAAGCGGCGAAGCCTTGTTCGCCGAGCAGGCGTTTCCCGATCGCCGGAACCGACACAGGCGCGATATAGAGGTCGATAAAAGACGCTGCGGGATCGTCGGATTCAGGATGATCGGCGCCTTGCTGATTGCCCGCGCGTTTGAAGGCGGCGGTGACGTTCCCGACCGATAGGCTCAGCCTTTCCACTGCGCCTTCCTTGACGAGGCTGCTCCAGTCAGCAGGCGCGACATGGGCGGCATCGAGTTCACGCGTCACGACTTTCCGCGAAGTCGGGGCGCCGGGCATTTTCTCGGCTTCCGCCACCTTTTCCGCCGCACGCACCATGCTCTCGGCGATGACCGTTACGGTCACGGTCGCGCCGCTCACGATATCCACCGGCGGCCGGCTGGACGAAGCAGACTGGCTGGTGGCCAGAACCGAGCGCCCGATATAGCCGTGAATAAAATGTTCAATGCGCGCTGGCGGGATGCCGATCAGCACGATCGGCTCGTGATGCTTCATCAAACGGGCGCCAGTGATCTTGCCGTCGGCGGAAAGTCCTTCCAATATTTCGATCGGCTGACCCGAATAACCGGTGGAATTCACCCAGTCGGCATTGACGAAAGCATAACCAGCCAGCTTGTCGCCGGAGAAAATTTTAGCGACGTCCGGCTTGCCCCCGACGGGCCCGTAATGGTCGGCGCCAGGCGCCAATTCTCCGGCGGAAACTTGCTTTAAATAGGCCGCCAGATGGCTTTCCGAGGCAAATGCCGAGCCGGCGACAAGCGCCCAACATAGCAAGGCCAGCGTCCCGAACAGATGTTTTACCCCGAGCCTCACATTACGCCCCGTTTGAGCGGAACAACCGGCGCGCAAATCACCGCTTTCGCGCAGGCCATGCGCGAAGTCGCCTGTTCCAGGCCAAAGAAGAAACTGCCGCCTGCGTCCGAACGCACCCGGCCGAGAACACAATTATTTGAGCGTCGCCAGATAGGCGATCACATTGGCGCGATCTTCAGCATTGGGCAGGCCGGGAAATGTCATTTTGGTCCCCGGCACATCTTTCTGCGGATTGGTCAGCCAGGCGTCGAGCGTCTTTTCATCCCAGATCTTGTTGGAGGCCTTGAGCGCATCGGAGAAGTTGTAGCCGGGCAGCGAAGCGGCTTTTCGCCCGACTACGTCGAAGAGCGACGGGCCTATGCTGTTTCTGCCTTTAACCGCCGTATGGCAGATAGCGCACTTATAGAACACCTTCTTGCCGGCGTTCACGTCGGCGGCGGCCGCGGAAGCCGCGTAGCCGACGACGACCAATGCGGACAGGAGAAACGTTGCGGTCTTCATTGTTCAGCCTTCTGTTTGTGCATCGGCGCCCGGCATGGTCCGGGACGCGCTTTCCTCCCTGGCGAGCGAGGACGAAAACACCTTGAACTTCAGCATGATCGGCACGATCTCGTCGACGGCGATGATCGAGGTCAATTTGAATGATCCGCATTTCGGCGACAAACGAATTAAATTGTTGGTTATACGAAAAAAATTTGCTGTGACTCATCCGGATCAATGGCGACACCACGAATGCTCCGGTGAACGGCCGGTCGAGACGCCCGGCGGCGATCGGAAGGCCACGCGAATGGATCGGCCGATGTCGAAACAATCGGCGGCTTCTTTGCGCGGCAGCAAATTCAGGAATGGGCGAAGCCGCGGATGAGGCAGCGCAAATCGACGCGGCGTTGGTCGATGTCACGATCGACGCGGAACTGGGTAAATATGTGAATGGCCTCGCGGATCGCGGGCATTTCGACGCCGTGTGTCCGTCGTCAGAAGATTTGAGACAATTCGCGACGCTCGGGAACGGAGGCTCTGGCTCACTGGGGTTAGATTTTACGCGGCCTGAGCGCGATGCTGCAAGCGGCGGTTTCGCATAGTCTGGCGTTTGATGTTTTCGCGTTCGAGCAGGATGGCGTCTCCGCGCCCGAACCCGAAGTAGATGTCGGCGGGCGTTAGATTGTCGAGACTTTCATGGTAGCGGCCATGATTGTAGTGGTCGACAAAGGCGGCGATCTGCTGCTCCAGTTCGCCGGGCAGGTAATAGTTTTCCAGCAGGATGCGGTTCTTGAGCGTTTGATGCCAGCGTTCGATTTTGCCCTGTGTCTGAGGGTGATAGGGCGCGCCGCGCACGTGGCTCATGCCCTTGGCCTTGAGATAATTGGCGAGGTCCTCGGCGATATAAGACGCGCCATTGTCCGACAGCAGCCGCGGCCGATGAACGACCGCGACCTGATCGAGCTTCGCCGCCTGGAGGGCGAGATCGAGCGTCGCCGTGACGTCCTCGGCCTTCATCGTGGCGCAGAGTTTCCAGGCCACGATAAAACGCGAGTAGTCGTCGAGAATCGTCGACAGATAATACCAGCCCCAGCCGGTGATCTTGAGATACGTAAAATCGGTCTGCCATTGCTGGTTTGGCGCCGTCGTCTTGTCCTTGAACTCGTTGGCGGCCTTGATGACAATATAGGCCGGGCTGGTGATGAGGTCGTGGGCCTTGAGCAGGCGGTAGACCGAGGCCTCCGAGACAAAATACTTCGCCTCGTCGGTGAAGCGCACCGCGAGTTCGCGGGGCGAGAGCTCCGGCTGCTCCAGCGCCATGGCCACGATCGCCTGGCGCGTCTCCTCGGGAATGCGGTTCCAGTTGCGCTCAGGGCGCGACGGCCGATCGGCCAAAGCCTCGGGGCCGCCCGCTCGCAGCCGCTCGACCCAGCGGTAAAAGGTCGAACGGGGAATGCCGAGTTTTTCCAGGGTCTTCGATGCGGAAAGATGCGACTCCTCAACCAGGCGGATGATCTCGGACTTTTCGGAGGGCGAATATCTCATGCCTCGTCCTCCAGGTCCTCGACCCCATCCGCGATCACGCTTTTTTTGAGCAGGCGGTTTTCGAGGGTGAGATCGGCCACGACCTCTTTCAGCGCTTGCGCCTCCCGGCGCAGCGTCTTGACCTCGTCCGAGGTGGCGGCGCGGGCCGTGTCGCCGGCCAGACGCTTTTTGCCGGCTTCAAGGAACTCCTTCGACCAGCCGTAATACATCGAGGTGGCGATGCCTTCGCGCCGGCACAGTTCGGCGATGCTTTCCTCGCCGCGCAAGCCTTCCAGCACAATGCGGATCTTGTCCTCGGCAGAGAAATGCCGCCGCGTCGCCCGACGGATATCCTTCAAAACAGCTTCTGCCGGCGCCTTCGCCGGTCCGGATTTCTGTCTCATCTTCGCTCCTTGATCAGCTATGATGAGCCAGAAATCCTCCCCTCACAAAACGACCTGTTTTGTCCCACTCGCGCTGACGTCGGACACGTTCGACTGGCTGAGCACCAGCTTGTTGAACGGGATGTCGCGCGACGACGAAAGGGTGATCTTCTGAATGGCTGACGCCATGCTCTTTACTCCGCGACGGGCGGCCGGGAGACTCTCTCTCGACCTCTAACCCGTCACGAAGCGAAGCGCCGCCCTCTCCCTCTCACGGACAGCGCAAGGGAAATCCCCAAGCCGCAAAGGCGACCACGTCCGAAATGCGGCTACGGCTTAACGGTTAGCCAAAAGGAGAGGCACGACTCAGTTCATCCCACTGAAACTATGTTGATGTGTCTTAACTTATGCGCCCCACGACGGAGAATGCTGGTTATCACAAAACAATTGGTACCCTATCATACTGGTCGAATCGCGCCCGCCGCAGAATTTCCGAGAGCAAAGTTTGGAACTTCATGACCTGAAACTCATGCTTCAGAAGCATTTGACCGACGGCCTCGTGACGATCGTTGGTTCCGGTCTGTCATGCGCCGAGGGGCTGCCAGGCATGGGAGAGCTGGCCAGCCATCTCGACACGACGGTAATTCCTGGCTTGGCGGCTGCAGACAGGGACAGGTGGACGGCAATATCGCCGCTTATATCTGCCAAGGGGCTGGAGGCGGCGCTGTTGGAGGTGCCCCCAACGCCTGGGTTGGAAACCGCGATCGTAACTCGGACGGCAGAATTGATAGCTTCCCGAGAGCGGCAGATTGTCGCGGAAGTTTTCTCCCGCACGAGGACGTTGCGGTTCACACGGCTGATAAAGCAGTTGCTGAAACCGCAAACTGGCCTTCCGATCGTCACGACGAATTATGACCGCCTGATCGAAGTGGCAGTGGAAGAGGCGGGTCTCGGCGTCGATACTCTTTTTGTTGGCCACTTTGCGGGAGAGCTGAACGAGGCGGAAAGTCGTTTGAGCTTTTGTCGGGAAGTGACACTTCGGGGAAAGCAGGTGCAGTATCGCTATCGTCTGCGCGCCAACGTCTTCAAGCCACACGGCAGCCTCGATTGGTATCATCGCGACGGGAAGCCAGTCCGCTATTCCGGTGATCTCGACCTTCCGAGGCTCATCATCACGCCAGGCCTGAACAAGTTTCGAAACGGTTACGAAAGCCCCTTTGATCGTCATCGTGAACGCGCTAATGCGGCGATCGACCGCGCGAGTCGCTTCTTGGTGATCGGCTACGGCTTTAACGACGACCATCTCGAAACTCACTTGACGCCACGAATCCGCAGCGGCGTCCCGACACTCCTCCTGACCCACACCCTATCGGCGAATGCATTAAAGTTGGTGGCAGAGTGCCCCACTGTCATTGCCATTCATCGCGCCGAGTTGGGCGGTATCGCGGGCTCCAGCGTTCATGTCGCTGGCGTCGAAACCTTCTTTTCCGGCCTGGCCCTATGGGATCTAGGCGCATTCGTTGCCGAGGTGCTCGAACCATGACTGAAGCCGCTCTCCAGTTTGCCGACGACGACAAAATCGGGCGTGTAGCCTCGGTCGATACGAGCCGCGTTGCTATCGATGTCACCAACTCGGTGTTGTTGACCCGGATAGGGATCGGCCAACTGGTCGCAATCCGCGGGGCAACGGAGCGTGAGTATTTGATCGCAATGACCGAGCGTGCAACGCGTAACGTTCGGGAAGAACTGCCTATTCCAGACGATGAATGTTGTAGCCCCTTAAGTTTCGGACAGACACTCTCCGGCTTCGGCGGCCAAGCGATCCGCGATGAACTCGCGGGGTGAACGATAGCCAAGCGCGCGATGCGGATGGCGTGTGTTGTAATGCTCGAACCACGACGGCAGCAAGCGGATCACGGTTTCGGCGTCCGGCAGTGGCGACACGCGCGCGTAATCGCGTTTGATCGTGCGGACGAAGGCTTCGGCCATTCCATTCGATTGGGGGCTTTCGACCGGCGTGGTCAGCGGCTCAAGGCCGATTTCGCGGGCAAAATGTTTCGTGTCGCCAGCGATGTAGCAAGACCCGTTGTCGGTCAGCCATTCGATCGGGCTGGGCAGGCGATTGACCGGGCCAAAGCGATATTCGACGGCGCTGACCATCAGGTCGCGGATGTCCTCGCCCTTGACGCCCGCCGTCGTGGCGACATGGCCGAGGGCTTCCCGGTCGCAGCAATCAAGCGCGAAGGCGACGCGGACTTTTTCGGCATTGTCGCAAGCGATCTCGAAGCCGTCGGAACACCAACGCAGGTTGGAGCGCAGAACGGCGATCTTGCCGTCATGCCGGCGGTTTTCGCCGCCGCCGGCATGACGTTGAAGCAACAGGCCGTGCGCCCTCATCACCCGATAAACCCGCTTGCGGTTGACCGGCGCCGCGCCCTCGGCGCGTCTTTTGCGGCGCAGGTCGGCCCACACGCGGGCGTAGCCCCAGGACGGCTGTTCGGCGATGATCCCCTTGATCTCGCAGAGCAGATCGTCTTCCGGCAGGGGCGGTCGGCCCATGCGTTTGGCCGCGCCGCCGGCAATGCGCGCGGCGACATTCGAGCGGGCGACGCCGAGGGTTTCGCAGACGGCCTTCATCGCGAACCGTCCCGTGGATTGAGCGTCGGCAGCGACAACGACCGCAACATCCGTTTTTTTGAGCCTACGGCGACTTCAAGCGCCTCTTTGAGGATTTCGGCCTCCATCGACTTCTTGCCGAGCAGGCGCTGCAGTTCGCGCACCTGGTCGACCAAAGCCCTGTAGGCGGACGCCGGAACGACGTCCTCCTCGGCCTGCGTCGCGGTCAGGGCGCCTTGGTTCGCCAGCCGCCGCCAGGTGAACAGCTGATTGGGGGCGATGCCGTGACGGCGCGCGACAAGGCTAACCGTCATGCCCGGCTCCATCGTCTCGGCAATGATCGCCAATTTCTCCGCCGACGTGCGCCGACGCCGTCGTTCTCGGCCCGGCAGGACCTCACTCTTCGGATTGTCACCAGTCATAAACACCACATTACTCCTACCTCTTAGCGAAGTGGGAGTGCCTGTCCGGCGACTTACGGGGCTATTTCAACCGACGAGATGATGAGCCTTCGCGCGCTTGTGGAAAAGGCGCCCGACACGGATTTTCTGCGCGAGATGATCGGCTTTGCCGCCGAGCGGCTGATGGAACTGGAGATCGGCGCGCTGACCGGCGCCGCCCACGGCGAACGCAATCCCGCCGCGCGGCTTGCCCAGCGCAACGGCTACCGCGATCGCGATTGGGAGACGCGCGCCGGCGCGGTTGAACTGCGCATCCCGAAACTGCGCAAGGGCTCGTACTTCCCGAGCTTCCTTGAGCCGCGCCGGATGGCGGAGAAGGCGCTCGCCGCCGTGATCCAGGAGGCCTATGTGCAGGGCGTGTCGACCCGATCGGTCGATGAACTCGTCAAGGCGATGGGCGGCTCCGGCGTTTCGAAAAGCCAGGTGTCGCGCCTGTGCGAGGAGATCGACGAGAAGGTCCAGGCCTTCCTCACCCGACCGCTCGAAGGCGAATGGCCCTACGTCTGGCTCGACGCCACCTATGTCAAAGTGCGGCGCAACAACCGCATCGTCTCCACCGCGGTGATTGTTGCGATCGGCGTCAACGCCGACGGCAGACGCGAAGTGCTGGGCATGGACGTCGGCCCCTCGGAGGCGGAGACCTTCTGGACCGAGTTCCTCCGCAAGCTGCGCCGGCGCGGCCTTCGCGGGGTTCAACTTGTGATTTCGGACGCCCATGAAGGCATCAAGGCCGCTGTCTCCAAGTTGATGAACGCCACTTGGCAACGCTGCCGCGTCCACACCATGCGCAACGCCCTCG
This sequence comes from Candidatus Rhodoblastus alkanivorans, assembly GCF_022760755.1. Taxonomy (NCBI): domain Bacteria; kingdom Pseudomonadati; phylum Pseudomonadota; class Alphaproteobacteria; order Hyphomicrobiales; family Rhodoblastaceae; genus Rhodoblastus; species Candidatus Rhodoblastus alkanivorans. Next base: position 669,846 of record NZ_JAIVFP010000001.1, on the reverse strand, counting down.
CCCACGCCGGCAAGAGCGGGCGGCGCGTCGTCTCCGCCTTCATGGCCACCGCCTTCGCGCAGGACAGCGCCGAAGCCGCGAAGACGCAATGGCGCAAGGTCGCCGACCAGTTGCGCCCAAAACTGTCCAAGCTCGCCGGTTTCATGGATGAATCCGAGGCCGACGTGCTGGCCTACATGACCTTTCCCAAGGAGCACTGGCAAAAAATACATTCGACCAACGGCATGGAGCGTCTCAACGGCGAGGTGAAACGCCGCACCGAGGTCGTCGGCATCTTCCCCAACGACGCAGCCATCACAAGGCTCGTAGGCGCCATCCTGCTGGAGCAGAACGATGAATGGGCGGTGCAGCGCTGCCGCTACATGACGCTGGAAACCATCGCCAGCTTGAGAGATGATGCCACCGTCGGACTGCCCGCAGTGGCCGTCTGACCAACCCGGCCCATGCCGGAAAACGCGGTGCAAGGCCAAGCTTCAGCTACACCACCGCCGGGGACACGATCTGGTTTGAACGCCGGGATGAGTGCGCCGATCGCGGGCCACAACCCCTCGACGGTACGCTCCGGCGCCTTGCGGAGCTGCGCTTTCAGCTTCGAGAAGGTCTTTTCGATCGGATTGAAGTCCGGGCTGTAGGGCGGCGGGTAGAGCAGTGTCGCGCCTGCGGCCTCGATTGCGGCGCGAATGCCGGGGCGCTTATGACTACCCAGATTGATGGGGTGGACGCCCCCTCGACGGCGCCGTTGTGCCAAAGTGGCGACGTCGCGGGTCATTCAAAGGAGGCGTCCGTGGAAAACGTTCACATTGTCGGGCTCGATCTCGCCAAACATGTGTTTCAAGCTCACGGAGCTGACCAGAGCGGGGCTGTGATATTTCGCAAGAAACTGCGCCGCCAACAGGTTTTGTCATTTTTCTCCGATCTTCCTCGATGCACGGTGGCGATGGAGGCTTGCGCCGGCGCTCACTATTGGGGGCGAGAGATCGGCAAGTTGGGGCATTGCGTCAAATTAATTGCGCCGGCCTATGTGAAGCCCTTCGTCAAGCGGCAAAAAAACGACGCATCCGACGCAGAGGCGATCTGTGAAGCCGCGCAGCGTCCAACGATGAGGTTCGTCGCCGTCAAAACGGAAGAGGCCCAAGCCTCCACCATCATTTTTCGAACACGCGATTTACTCGTTCGGCAACGCACACAGATAATAAATGCATTGCGCGGTCATTTGACCGAGTTCGGCATAATCGTCGCGAAGGGACCGCAGCATGCAGGAAAGCTCATCGCTCTTGTGAACGATTCAGCCACAGACCTGCCAATGCCGCGCGCGACATTTTGAAATTTCTGACCGAGGAGTTGAACGCGTTGAACGCACGCGTGGCGAACCTCGATCGAGAGATTGCGCGCCGAGCGAAAGAAGATCCGGCAGCGCGCCGGTTGATGACGATTCCGGGCATCGGCGCCATCACCGCAGCGGCGCTATCCGCTCTGGCGCCGCCAACCGAAACGTTCAAGCGTGGACGCGACTTCGCTGCCTGGCTGGGCTTGACGCCCCTCCAGAGGTCAACTGGAGGTAAGGAACGTCTCGGACGAACCTCAAGAATGGGCGAAAGAACGCTGCGGCGTTTGTTGATCATTGGCGCCAGCGCCGTAGCCTCATGGAGGGCGCGCAAAGGCGCTCCAACAGGTTCGTGGTTGGATCGCATGCTAACCCGCAAGCCTCCAATGTTGGTGCGAGTGGCGCTGGCCAACAAAATGGCCCGCATAGCATGGGCAATTCTCAGCAAAGGTGAGGTTTACCGGGCTCCGGTCTTGGCCGTGTAGGTCAAGAGCGCGAGGTTGTCGACGGCGTAAGAAGAACGAACGGAAGGTATGGCGCAACGGTCGCAGAGACGGGGTCGGAAAAACCAGTTCATGGATAAGCGCCGTGAGCGCGCCAGATTGTTTTGGATCCGATCCGCGAACTCCCATACGGGCCGGCGGCATGTAACGCGCCGCATCAGAGGCCGGATACATGTCAGCACTCGACTACGCGCAGCGCTTGCCGAAAGATTCTTCTTGCTCCAACGGGGGCGTCCATACATGTCCATGATCACTATGTCGCCTTGCGAGAGCGTCGGAACCAAAACCTGATCGACATAGGCCTGGAACCAGACGCCGTTGATTGGGCCATCGAGCACCATCGGCGCGACCATGCCGGAGCGACGCAAGCCCGCGATGAAAGTCGTTGTTTTCCAGTGGCCGTGAGGGATTGAGGCGCGCAATCGCTCGCCTTTGGGAGCGCGGCCGCGCGTTCGCGCCAAATTGGTCGAGGTCCGTGTTTCGTCGATAAAGACCAACAGGTCCGGGTCGAGATCGAGCTGGCCGTCGAACCAGTCTTCGCGTCGCCGTTTTATGTCGGGACGTTCCTGTACGCTCGCATGAGCCGTTTTTTTCCAAGTGTATCCACGACGGGCGAAAAACCGCCACAGCGTCGAAACCGCGCCCCGGACGCCTTCGCCCGCCAGGCTTTCGCGAAGCTCGTCCCGTGTAATGTCGGACGTTCCGGCGACGGCGGCCATCATGAAATCTGCGTGCGCTTCAACGCGATGCGAACGTTGGTCGCCACCCATCGGCCTGGGCTTGGGATCGCCTTGACGCTGCGCAACACCTCGGCCCGAGGCGCCGGCTGTCGCCCGGCCTCCACGCCAACGTGCTATCTGTTTTGCCGCGAGCCTGCGCAGTGCAGGCGTCGATGAGCGTCCCGACGCGATCTTGAAGGACCAGTGCGATGTCAACCGATTCCGCTTCAACATCGGATTCGCGAGGGCTCACCGAGGAGGAAGCCACGGCGCGTCTCGCTGCCGAGGGCTTTAACGAACTGCCGCAAGCTGACCGGCGGACGCCATTCCGCATCGTTCTGGACGTGTTGCGCGAACCCATGCTCGTCCTGCTGATCGGCGGCGGCGTCATCTATCTCGCTTTGGGCGACGTTAAGGAGGCGATCGTCCTTCTGGTTTTCGCGTGTCTTTCCGTGGTGATCACCGTCGTTCAGGAAACGCGCACCGAAAAGGTGCTGGAGGCGTTGCGCGATCTGACCAGTCCGCGCGCGCTGGTGATCCGCGACGGCGAGCGCCAGCGGATTGCCGGGCGGGAGGTCGTTCGCGGCGATTTGATCGTGCTCGCGGAAGGCGATCGCGTTCCTGCCGATGTACGGCTCGTCGTAGGGGAAGACCTTCAGGCCGATGAATCGTTGTTAACGGGGGAATCCGCGGCCGTGCGCAAGATTGCCGCCGCCAGCGGCTCGAAGGCGACGCCGCGACCCGGCGGCGACGATCTACCCGTTGCTTATTCAGGAACCTTGATCGTCCGAGGCTCCGGCATCGGCGAGGTTATCGCCACTGGCGCCGCCAGTGAAATTGGCAAAATTGGCAAGTCGCTCGGGGAATTGGAGACCGCAGCGCCCCATTTACAAACCGAGACGCGCAAGCTCGTGGGCATTTTCGCCATATTCGGCGGCATCGTCAGCGTTGTGGTCGTCGTTCTTTACGGGACTCTGCGCGGCAGTTGGCTCGACGCCCTCCTCGCAGGCATTGCGGTTGGCATGTCGATGCTGCCGGAAGAGTTTCCGGTCGTGCTGGCCGTTTTTATGGCCATGGGCGCCTGGCGCATTTCGCAGGCCCGGGTTTTGACGCGGCGCGCCATGGCGATCGAGGCCCTTGGCTCCGCCACCGTGCTTTGCACCGACAAGACGGGAACGCTGACCGAAAACCGCATGACGATCGCAGAATTGCGGCTGGCTTCGGGTGCTAGCCAGACTGTTAGCGCGGTGGGGGAAAGCTTGCCCTCCGGCTTTGGCGATCTGGTCGATTTAGGGGCGCTCGCGAGCGCTGTGGAGCCGTTCGATCCGATGGAAAAAGCGTTTCACGCTCTCGCGCAGCGTGGCATTACGCCGGCCGCGTCAAAAGGCGCATTGGTCAGGTCTTATCCATTGCGATCCGACTTTCTCGCCATGGCACAAGTCTGGCGGCCGGCCGGGGCGACGAATGACCATGTCGTCGCGGCGAAAGGGGCCCCCGAGGCCATAGCCGATCTTTGTCGTCTGGGCGCCGGGGAGCGGGCGGCGCTGGCGGCGGCCGTGGATGAAATGGCGGCTTCGGGACTGCGGGTTCTTGGAATCGCGCGCGCGGCATTCAAAGGAACCGATTTTCCCGAGACCCAGCGAGACTTTCGCTTCAAATTCATCGGCTTGGCCGGTCTTGCCGACCCCCTGCGGAAAAGCGTTCCGCCAGCGGTCGCCTTATGCCGGACCGCCGGAATTCGCGTCATCATGATTACCGGCGATTATCCGGCGACGGCCCGAGCCATCTCCCGGCAGGCGGGGATCGACAGTGAAGACGCGATCACGGGCGAGGAGCTAGAACGACTTGATGACGCGGCGCTCGCCGCCCGCGTAAAGACCTGCTCCATATTCGCCCGCATCATGCCGGATCAGAAGCTGCGCGTCGTCAAGGCCTTGAAGGCCAATAACGAGATCGTCGCCATGACGGGCGACGGCGTCAACGATGCGCCTTCGCTCAAGGCGGCCCATATCGGCGTCGCCATGGGCGGGCGCGGTACGGACGTGGCGCGCGAGGCTTCTTCCATCGTATTGCTCGACGACGAATTCGGCTCAATCGTGACGACGATTCGGCTCGGGCGGCGCATCTACGACAATCTGCGCAAGGCTATGAGTTTCATCTTCGCGGTGCACGTCCCCATCGCCGGGTTGGCCTTGCTGCCGCTGGCTTTTGGCATGCCGATCCTGTTCGGACCGATGCATATCGCCTTCCTCGAAATGATCATCGATCCCGTCTGCTCGCTCGTCTTCGAGGCTGAAGTCGAGGAAGACAATCTGATGCGCCGTCCGCCCCGCGATCCAGCGGAGCCCTTGTTTTCGGGCGCTATGATACTGTGGAGCGTCTTTCAGGGCGCTTTAACTCTTAGCCTCGTCGCCGCCATCTACCTGGTCGCGCTCCAACGTGGCATGCCAGTGGACGAAGTGCGCGCTCTGACCTTCTTCTCGCTGGTGATTTCGATTGTCGCGCTGATCTTCGTGAACCGTTCGATCAGCGCTTCGCTGTTCAAGGCTCTCCTGCGGCCCAATCGGGTGCTTGCGGCGGTGCTTCCCGCCGTGGTGGCCATGCTCGCCGCCACATTGCTGTGGCCCGCCGCCCGCGACCTGTTCCGATTCGGCCCGCTCCATGCCGACGATCTCTCGCTCACTTTTGGCGCCGGCCTGATCGTGCTCATTGTGCTCGAATCGTTTAAGTGGTTGTGGTCTCGTCGCGATCGAAATCAAAGGGCGGACCAATGACGGCGGAGCGTTCACATATCGATTCCAAAGGCGAATCGTTTATCAAACGCGTTTTCGTTGTCTTCCTGATGGCTGCATTGGCCTATGCCTTGTGGCGACTCGCGGATCTTGTCGTTCTCACCTTTGGCGCCGTTCTGTTCTCGGTCGGGCTCCAGACGGCGGCGGCGGCCGTCTCGCGCCGAACGCGGGCGTCAAACGCGGTCTCGCTCGCCATCGTCGTTCTGATCGGCTTGGCGTGTTTCGGCCTGGCAATCATTTTCTTTGGAAGCGTCATCACCGCGCAGGTCGACGAACTCATCAAGCAAGTCCCGCAGGGGCTGCGAATCGTTGTCGAACGCATTCAGGCCAATCCCTATGGCCTCTATGCTTTGGAGCAGGCGCGCGCTTTCAACGTTGCAGGTTCGACGGGCTGGGTCGCTTCGTCCTTGGCGCTCATCGCGCGCTCCACCTTGCAGGCGGTCGCCTATGCCTTTCTCGTTTTCTTTCTCGCAATTTACCTGGCGGCCGAATCGGGACGATACCGGAGCATGTGCCTGCGCCTTCTGCCGCCATGGCAACAGCCGGCCCTGTCGAGCGTCTTCGACGAGACGGGAAAGGTTTTGAGACGCTGGCTTCTGGGACAGCTCATCGTCATGACCATCATTGGCGTCTTGTCTGGCGTCGGACTCTGGCTGCTTGGCATCGAATCGGCGATCGCGCTGGGTCTGGTCGGCGGCTTCCTGTGTTTCATTCCCTATGTCGGAGCTGTCATCGCCGCCGTTCCGGCGACGCTCGTGGCTCTGACTCAGGGGCCGACTTATGCGCTTTCCGTCGTCGCTATGTATGCCGCCGTCCATTTCATCGAGGGTAATTTCATCACCCCCTTCGTCCAGGCGGAGGCGACTTCGCTCCCGCCTGTCCTTTCCTTGCTTTCCATCGTGGCGTTTGGCGTGCTCATCGGTCCCGCCTCGGTGCTCATCGCAGCGCCGCTCACGCTTTTTTTGATAGTCGTTGTCGAACTGCTCTATGTCGAGCAAACCTTGGGGCAAGATCCCATTTCGACATCAACGACGCCAAATGGATCGTCTTGAGAAGGAGAGCGCCTTTAACCAAGCGATGATTTCATGCGTTGCTCAAAGCCGCGCAACGGACAGATATCCGCCATCGACGCTCGGAAGGACTGCTTTGATGCGTAAATCGAGTTCCAGGTCACGATTGGTGAAGGACGGCTGTGGGTCACGAGCACTGGTTCATTTCGCTTTCGGAATGTCCGTTGAGCGCGCGACAGCCGCCGGCGGGACCTTCATGTCCTTGGACCGCAACGGCCTGGCTTATCGAACCGCGGATGACCTCGTGCTGGCCTCTCGACAGAGGTACGAAGCGGTGGTACAAAGCTCAAACGCGGCCCCGTCGTAAGATGCTGCTTTTATTGAGATAAATCGCGAGAGCGGGCAATCCCTCCCTCTCCGCCACGCCACCCTAGAAACCCAATGTTTACGCCTGTCCCGCCATAATCAAGGGACCGATCTCCTCGTCCGTGGCGTAGGCAATGACAAGTTGCTCAACCATCGCCGACATCGGGCTGCTCCGCCTCCAACTTAGAACATAAGAAGAACATTTTGACGAGTGGGAGTCTAAGAACGGCAATTTGCATAATCATGATTACGCCAAATGCGATGCTGTTAATCAGCAGGGCGCAGGTCGACGGACGTGCCGGCCGAGGCCGCGTGCCGGAAGCGCGAAGTCAAGAGGGGGCCGGTCCCGGCTCCGACCGGTCCCAACGTGGTCTGCTCCGACGACCGCAGGCCGGTCGAGCCGCGCGGGAAGCGAAAGGATGGGTAGCAACAATGCCGCCCGGAGCGATCCGGGCGGCCTTTCGCACGCGAGAGGGGCGCAGCCGGTTCCTCAGGCCGCCCGGACGCGACGGACGCGCAGATCAGGCAGGCGCAGCCGGATCTGCTCCCGGATTTCGACGGCGTCCGACGCCTTACAGCGGACCTCGAAAACCCCGCCCTGCTCGAAAATCTCCCTGAACAGGCCCTTCGTCAGCCGCCAGCCCCAGGACGACAGGATTCCGTGCAAAACGTAGCGCTTTACGACCCGCAGGCGAAACTCCGGCTCCGGGTCGATGTAGACGTCGATACGGGCCGCCTCGGCCTTTTTGCCGCCCTTGCGCGACCGCGCCGGCGCGGTGTGAAGCGCGACGTGGACGCGTTTTTTAAACGGTACGATTTTCCCCATTTTTGTCTCCCTCGTTCTTGTCTAACTGCATTGAATTTGATCACGAAATGCTGTCTAGTCCAGGCTAGTAGCATGTCCTCTATATGCCCTCGTTTGAGGGCGATGCGACGACATTCAGAGGACACATGGATGTTGGCGGACAGGCCAGGTCTCTGATTTCGCAGCATTCATGGGTCGAAGCAGGAGAGCCACGATGAACGAAAACGCGTCGATAAAAATCAACACGGGGAGCCGGTCTCCTGCGGTGACCTTCAAGGCGCAGGGCGGCCAACTCGTCATCCGGGTCGCGAAATCAAGCGAAGAAGCCAAGGCGATCGCGGGCAAGGCCGCCGTCAAGACGCGCGCGAAGGCGAAAGCGAGCCGGGCGATCCTGCGGGCGCTGGACGACCTGCTAGACGAGGAAACGCGCGACCGCTCGGGATTCCTCCAAGGCGACGTGCCCGCGAAGCTGAGGACGGAACTTGGGGAACTGGCGAAGGCGGGCGGAAAAACGCTCACGGCGCTGTTTCTGGACCTGATCGACGAATGGGTCGATCCGAACACGGGAAGACCGCGTCTCAAGCGCCGCGCCAACGGCAGCACCTACGACAAATGGCCGGGCATCCGCAGGTACGTTGGCGAGGCCGGCCCGGTCCACAACGAGGCGAAAACGGCGAAGACGCTGTCCCGCCTTCAGGTCGAGGTCGGCCCGAAAGTCGTCGCGGCCGTCGAAGGTCGCCTGATCGGAAGTCGCGTCTCGAAAGGCCTGTTCCTGACCGCGGCAGGCTTGGACATCATCGAGCGGCACAAGGCCGAATAGGGTTTCGGCGAGTCCCCGCCGGGCGCGCGGTGCGCCTAGCGACCGCGGACCGGCGAAGGCGCTCGGGAAATGGCCCGACCACGCCCTACCACCACCGCACGGCCAGATTGTCGCGCCAATGGGTCGTCTGCGCCAGCAGCGGATCGCCGGCCGGCACCGACCCGCCTTCCGGGAGCAGGTATCCGAGCAGCCAGCCGAACGTCGGATCCCCGTAGAGGCCCGCCGGCGAAAAGAACTCCGGTGGATAGGCCACATGGGCGCTTTCTGCGATGATCCCCACGACGGAATAGCACGCGACGACGAATGCCGAGCAGATGTAGCTCTCGTCGACGAAGCTTTTGAGCGAGCGCCACTTCCCGTAATTGGCTTGGATTATTTCCAACTGGTTGTCGAAATAATCGGCGCTCTTCCGCTCGAAGCCGGCGGCGGCGCCGACATTATAGAGCCTTCCGCGACTGACGACGGCGTCGACGAACTCGTTCAACTTTGCCGCCCGCTCCGCGGAAAACACGCATTGGGTCCGAAGGACGCCGACGCAAAGGCTGCCATTCAGCGACTGTCCGACCGCGGATTTCCCGACGCCGCGCAGAAGAGGTCAGGCCACGGACTCGGCGATCTCGCCTCCGCCGAGGTGGATCGCCGCGTGCGTGTAAGGGCTGCTTGTCGTCGCCGAAATCCGCCTTTGCACGGCGTTCGGACCGGCCGGACGGTACAGCAGCACGTCGCCCGGCAGGAGGTCGTCTAGGCTGACGACCGGCGGGTCGGCGACGGCGCTCTTCGTCGAATCGTCGTCTGCCATGCGTCACCTGTAGTTGGCTGGGCGGTCGCGACCGCTTCGCGCGGGGGTAAGGGCGCCCGCCATTCGATGGCGTATATCCGCAGCCAAGGCCAAGTACGAGCTCGGCGCAAGAACGCCCTTCGGCGGTTTCGCGCGGCCCCGCAATGCCCCCGGGCGCGGGGCCTTTCGCCGGGGGGCTTCCGGGGAAGGCCAAGGTTGTGGTTTTCCATTGTCTCAGCCGCCTCGGCGAGCATAATCCGCCCATGTGTAATTTGTATTCGATCACCAAGGCGCAGGACGCTATGCGGTCCCTGTTCCGCGTCACCCATGACCGGACCGGCAACCTGCCTCCAATGCCCGGCATATTTCCCGACTACCCGGCGCCGATCGTCCGTGTGGCCGCCGGCGAGCGGGAACTGACGACGGCCAGGTGGGGCATGCCGTCGCCGCAGTTCGCCCTGAAGGGGAAGGCGACCGATCCCGGCGTAACCAACGTCCGCAACGTGGCGTCTCCGCACTGGCGCCGCTGGCTCGGGCCGGCGAACCGATGTCTCGTGCCTTTCACGTCATTCTCGGAATACGAAACCATGCCGGATAAGAAGAAAATCCCGGTCTGGTTCGCCCTCGACGACGGCCGCCCCCTCGCCGCCTTCGCCGGCGTCTGGACGAGTTGGACATCGGTGCGGAAGGCCAAGGAGGGCGAGGTCACCGCCGACGTCTTTGCCTTCCTGACGACAGAGCCGAACGGCATCGTTGCCCCGATTCACCCGAAGGCCATGCCGGTGATACTGACGACCGAGGACGAATTCGACGTCTGGCTGCGGGCGCCGGCGGCCGAGGCCATGGCGCTTCAAAGACCGTTGGCTGACGCGGCGCTCAAGATCGTGGCAAAGGGGGAGCGGCAGGACGGGGTGGCTGAATAATCGAGCCGAGCTTGAACGAAGGCGCTACTTGCCGCAGTCTGCCTCGTGGGGATCGCAGGCATGTTCGGCTGGTTCGACCGTGCGAGGACCGAGCGGACTTTTTCCCCGCTGTCGTGTCCCCATCTAAACGGTGCAAATTTAGGGGGGAGCGAAGATGATCACTGAAAAAGGATAAGACGGCGGGATTCGCGGCCATGGACTCGGAGAAGCGGCGCGACCTCACACGCGTCGAGTGCATCGGTGCGGCGACGGAATGGCCCGGCTTCTCGAAGAAGACGCCTCTTCCGGCGCAGAAGGCTCGAGGTCGGGGATTCGCGCCCGTAATGCGCGGATTCGGCGCGAGACATGCGATGGCGAAGGCCTCCGGCTCCAAAGGCGCCCGCCCGTCAGCTCACGGGCGTTCGCGGCATAAATAGCGCTGAACGGACCGGGCTTCGCCCGCGCCCCCATCGGCAGCGTCAGTTGCAATAGCCGGGGCCGTCCTTCAGCGTCCTCAGCGCGGCGGGGTTGCCCTCCAGCGTGGCCTTGACGAGCCTCCCGCACTTCGAGTTCGGCATCTCGACATAGTAATGGGCGGCGTTCCCGGCGCAGGCCGAGCAAAGGCCCATTTCCAGAAGCCGGTTGTCAACGTCGTCCACCCGGAGCTCACGGGGCGACACCTTCGAGCGCAGCACGTCCACCCTGTAGAAGACGTCGTCTGGGTCGTCGAAGTCGTCCTTCTTGCCGACCTTGCAGTTGGTGAGGCGGAGCGCCTCAACCTTCTGCCCGTCCACGAGGACATCAGTCGGATAGCAGTAGCCGCCGTGCGAGCAGAATGAGCCCATGCCGGTCTTCTTGTTGACGCGGTACTGGGTAATCGCCGTGTCGTGCTCGCCGCGCCGGAGAATCGAGGACGGTTCCTCCACGGCGGGGACGTCCCTGAGGACGATCGCCTCGCAGATGTCGGCGGCGAAGGCGGGCATGATGGGCGCCGTGGCGAAAAGGACGGCGAGGAGGGCGAACGGCTTCATCGTGTCGGGCCTCGATCGAGGGATTCCGGATTTCTGGCCCAGCCTATCGCCGGCGCGCGCGGCCCTGCCTTGGCATAGGTCAGGCTCTTCAAGCACTGTTGAAAAACGCCGCGTCGCCCGCCGCCATGGTTTTTACAAGCAGCGCCCGGTCCAAAAACAGATTTCGGCTCTCGCAACTTGTCTCAGCCACGAGCAGGCATCCGTGGCAAGCGGCGCCATGTGTCGCCCGATCGCCGCTGCGATCATCGGGCTCATGATCGGCGCAGATCGGATCGTTGGAGCAGATCTCCAAGCGGCGCAGAGCAGCCTGCAGGATGCTTGCAAAACGTGACGCGACCCCAACCAGACCGCCCAGCGTCCCTTGAGCGCCCGTACTGGCGGTATAAATTAGAAGACCGCAGCGATCGTAAGCACCCCCGCGGATCGCCTGCTGTGCATAAACCCTCTCTTTCAACGAACTCGCCGGATTGCCGCAATCAAGCGCGATTTCTTGCATCAAAGCATGCGCCAAGCTGTGCAGCAGGACATAGGGTGTTCCAGGATAATCCGGTTTCTTGCCCGAAAACTTCGACGCCCAATGGGCATAGCCTCGCAAGAGCTGTTCCTCCCGCGCCCGGACTGTTTGCTTGTTAAGCCAAGCCTTGATGGCCTCATATTCAAAATGGACGAACAGCCCCTCGCCGAATAGCTCGACGGCCGGCAGCCAATCGGCGTCCTTTGCGATCGGTGCGCCATCAACAGCCAAATGAACATCTTCGATGTCGCCATCGGCCGACGATGGCGCCGCTTCAAAGCGGGTGAATGCGCTGCGAGAACTTCCGGGGCGTCGGGCGCGCCATGACCGATCTTGGCCCATTCGTCTTCATCGAGCGACCTGGGCGCAATTTCCGCGTCCCAAAGCACTTCAAGCGGTTCGCCCTGAGCGTCGTCGGAAATGCAGGAGAGGCGAACGGATTCGAGGTCGCCGAGATCGCCGTCGGTACCTTCGACCAACCATTTCCGGCCGCGCAACTCAACAAAACTGCCGATTTCCGTCATTTCAAATTCCGCACGCTTTATCAAAGGCGAAAAGCATCAAGGTTGGAGCAGGATAGCGACCGAACGGTGGGGCGCAAGGCCAAGCCGCCTGACGAATAAGGCATAACAATAATATCGAGAGGCGCCCAAGAAATTTCATTGGATATATCAGTTGCTTGTCGGAGCGCGAAACAAGGCGATCATGCTTCCACGACGAAGCCGGTTGCAAAGCCTTTTTCTCGGGGCGTTGCCGTCCGATTTGCGTTTAGACGCACGCACTGGCGCGCCGAGCGAATAATCGCCCGGCGCGCCGGCTTTTGCCTCTGGCCTGCCATAAGGAATTTGCAATCGCGAACAACGGGGCCGACATCGGTAGACATAGACGAAAGTCGTGCTTAGGCTTCGCATTTTGGCCCCGATCCCGTGGAAACATTCCCCTCAACCTGAACAGTGTCGGGAGGGTCCTCCTGCGCCAGCCAGCGCATTTCATCGTATTTGTGAAGGGACGAACGATATTGGATAAGAATTTTGATAAGACGTGGCGGTTCATTGAAAGCATCGAGCGTTCCAGCGACGCGGCGGAAGTCGAACGTTCACTGCTGAAAATTGCCGTCCAGTACGGCTTCAACTCTGTGTTCGCTGGCATCGTACCCACAACCCGCGTCTCGCCCGATGAAATCGCATCCCGAATCCTGTTCCAGCGCTTCCCCTCGGAATGGGCCGGCCGCTACCACGACCGCGGCTTTGTTTTTCGCGATCCGATTGTGCGTCGCCTCCAGAGCGATCGGGCTCCCTTCGATTGGGATGAGGCCTACAGCTCGTGCCCCGCGGCCGACGACGTCGCGCTGATCAAGGGCGAGGCGGCGGAATTCGGCCTGCGCGATGGCTATGTCGTTCCCGTGCCGACTCTCGACGGCAGCCTCGCGGCGGTGTCGTTCGGAGGCCCTGACGCTGCCGTCGACGCGGAAGGCCGCGCACTGCTAGGTTTCGCCGCCAGTTACGCGGTCGGCGCATTCCTGCACCACCGCGAGAGTCGCCGGCGTCTCCTCGGCAAGGTCACCCCGCGGGAATTCGACTGCCTGCTGTGGGCGGCCGAGGGCAAGACGGACTGGGAGATCGCCGTCATCCTCGGAATCTCCAAGCCCACCGTGGTCAAACATCTCCTCTCCGCCCGCGAAAAACTCGGTGCCGTCACCAAGGGCCACGCGATCGCCATCGCCTTGCGGATGAAGCTGCTGCGCTGAGTGCGAATTCCGCCGGCGGTCGCATCACCCCATGCGTTGACCCTTGTTGGTCTGCGCCTCGGCGCCCTCGCCCTCGATGTCGCGCAAGACCTTTTCCTGCTCGGCGCGAAGCTTCGCCAGCGCGTCGGACTCGACCGACGCCTGCGGCAAAGGCCGCGCCGGATGATCGGCGAGAACATTCGCCGCCTCTCGCGCCGCGGCAGCCTCTCGCGCCGCCGCCTGCTGCGCGCCGGCGACGATCGCCCGATCGGCGCGGGTTTCGCGCTGCGACTCGGGATCGACCCCGCCCCTTCCCTCCTGGCGGCGCTCGGCCTCGATCGCGCGATCGGCGAGCCGCCGCGCCTCCGCCGCCTCCCGCTCCTCTTTCGCGCGGATCGCCTCGACGCGCTCGATCAGGCGGTCGGCGTTCGCGCCGGCGATTCTTTCGACTTCGGCGCGCGAAAGCTCTTGGGCGCCGCGCTCCTGCGCCCGTTGCAGGTCGACGCGGTTGGCGAGCGTTTCGAGATAGCGCGCCGACCGCTCGCGAAACTGCAGTTTGGTCTCGCCGTCGAGAAGATCGGCGGTGCGCGAAACCGCCTCGTTCATCAAGCGCAGATCCTTCGTCATCTGCTCCGACGTGATCGCCATGTCCTGGTCCTCCTTGGCAAAATAGGCGACGCGGTTCTCGATCGCGTGCAGGATGCCGCCGATCGTCTGCGCGAGGCTCAAGCGATCGTGCATGTCTCGGGCGGCGGCGTTTTCGGGGTTTTCCCGCGCGACCGCCGCCCAGGCCGAAACGCTTTCGCTGACGGCGCGCCGGTCCGGTTCCGACGCCGGCAGCCGGATCGGATTGGTCCGCGCAATGCGGATGCGCTGGCGGGCGTTGTCGATCAAGCATCGATTGGCGGGATCGGCGGCGTAGGCGCGGTCGCGCGCCTCGCGCGCCGGCCGCGGCCGCGGCCGCTCGGCGGCGTCAACGATCGCCTTGTCCTTCGGGCCGTAGCTCTGCGACGACGCCCGCTCCTTCGCCGAAGTCGCGACGATCTTGAGCCCCTGCGCCTGCGCGTGCTCGGCGTAAGATTCGCGCCAATCGCGAAACGTGTCGCGGTTCGGATGGATTTTTTGGCCAGATTCGTTCCTGACCGTGATGACCGCATGGGCGTGGATGTGCCCGTCGGCCTCCTTGTCGGTATGGACGCCGAACATGAATTTATGGTCGGCGAAGCGGTCGTGCAGGAAGGCGCGCGCGGCGTTGGTCAGCGCCGAAACGTCGGTCCCGGCCTTCGCCGAAATGATCAGATGCATCGTGTCGCGCGATGATTGCGAGCGCAGCGACGGGCCCCATTGCCGCGCGGCCAAGCGAATGTCGCCCGGGCTTGCGATCGCCTCGCCGCGGTCGTCGGCCGCCGCGCCTTTTTCGACGAGCCTAGTCAGCCGGTCGACGACCCCGTCCCGGCCGTGCCCGGGGGCGCCGGGGATGACGGCGATCGCCTGCGGCGCGGAGTTCGTCGCGGCTTCGATGCGCGCCTTGATGGCCGCTTCGGATTTGCCATCGAGGCGACGGCGCGCAAATCCGTCCCCCTCGGCGTCGAACCGCTCCTCGCGGACGCGGAACCTCTCCTTCGGCGCGCCGGCCGTCGCGACGACCACGCGCGCCTCGATTTCGCCCGAAGGCGAGGCGTCGATGCGCCAGGCGTGACGATGCCCCTCGAATCCGGCGGCGACCGCCATTTCGTAAACCGCCCGGCCCTCGGGCGTATTGGAAACACCGGTCAACTTCAGCCGCAGCGCCACGACGTCCTGACTCTCCGCCCGCCTGGAGAAACTCGCCGACCAGGCCTTGATTTCTTCGGCGACCGCGTCGCGGTCCTCCAGCATGCGCCCGTCATGGGATTCGAGGGCAACGTCGTCGCGCTGCACATATTGCCCGGTCGCCGTCGCCCGGGCCGCGCCGCGCGCATAGGAAACGACTTTGATGACGGCGGGCTGGTAGCCGGCGGCGAGTTTTCTCGCCCGGCCGAGTGCGCCGCCGCTCTTTCCACCGCCACCGGATAAGTCGCCGGCGATCGGCGCGCTTTCCGCTCGCGGATCACCTGTCCCGCCCGTCGCCCCGCCGCCTCCAGAAGCTGCAGGCAGGCCGCGGCGGCGTTCGTCGTCTCGGGCGCCGGTGATCGTCCTGCCCTCGACGCCGGCCTCGCTGGCCGGAGCCTCCATCGTCCGTGTCGCCTGCGCGCGGCGCGCCCAAGGCGCGTCATCGAGCGGGCCCGACGGCCGCAGCCGTCGGCGCTCGTCCCGTCCCGACAGGACCGCGCGCCGGCTCACTTCGACCTGCGCGAGCCACCAGTCGATCTGCGCGGCTTGGCTCATTCGGCCTCCTCGCGCAGCGTCAGCTGCGCCTCGCGGCGCAGCTTCGAGCCATAGGCGACGGTCATTTCGGTGAGTTCGTCATTGATCGCCGCGACGACCTCATGCAGCCCGCGCCAGACCGCCTCGGTGTCTTCGAGACGCACGGCCTGGCCGCGATGGATCGCTTTGAGGACCTGCGCCAGGTTGCGGCCGACCATCCGCACCTGGCTCGCCAACTCCACCACGGCGCGCGTGTTCTCGGCCGACAGCGCCGGCCCGGCCTGGACGGAGGCGCGGATCAGCCGGCGCACGACTTCGGCCTTGGGCAAGCCGAACAAAGCCACTGCCTCGGCCAGGCGTCGTTCGTCGGCCTCGGACAATTCCGTCCGCAGCCGCGGTTTCTTCCGCCGCTGTGCGCTCGACCCGGCCAACGCCCCTCCCCTTTCACGGCGAACGCCGCGCAGGTCGCAGAACCCGCGCCGTTACATTGGATGCCCGTTTTCGTCGCCTTATCGGCGGCGCTGGCGCGTCAGCGCCCTGGCTGCGTCGAGCAGTCTTCCCGGTTGTGGCCCACAAACCGGTATCTTGTCAAATAATATCCAATATACTGACTATTAAAACGCTGCGAATGAAGGGCGGCCACGGCCACCAAAGCAGTCCTCATGAAATCAACGGCCGTTCGGCGCGAAGCGCCCCCGCGCAGCCGTCCTCAGGCGCGATTGCGCAAGACCTTCGGATCAACGCGCGGCCAACGCTGCTTACGCAATGCCGCATTACCGCATTTCGACACTGATGAAATGCGACGATGCCGCAAAGCCGAAAGGCAGAAATACCGTACTTTCGTGATGCCGCATCGCGGGAATCCCGTATCCATGCACTGCCGCATTTCGTCATTGGTGAAGGGCGTCAACGATGAAATGCCGAACGACGGCAACACCGCCTTCCCGCAACGCCGCATGGCGGGAATGCTGCATCGATGCATTGCGGCAATGCCCACTTAAGGCGAAGCCGGAACGCCGCAAAGCGGCATTGCCGTATGTTCATTTTATTGTATGTTGTTATTCGCTCATTGCGGCATTGCCGCATTAACCCCGAGGGCCCCCATGCCGAGCATCTTCGCCATCGCCAACCCGAAAGGCGGCAGCGGCAAGACCACTGTCGCCATCATCCTCGCCGGCGAATTCGCCAAGCACTCCTATTCCGTCGCCATCATCGACGCCGATCCGCAAGGCTCCGCCTATCAATGGCACGCCTCGTCGGTGGCGCGCGGCATGAGCCCCAACGGGATCGATCTGGTGCGCGCGCCGGACGACAAAACTCTTGCCCAAGCGATCGAACGCCTCGACGCTTACGATGTCGTCGTCGTCGACACGCCCGGCTATTACGGCGGCGCGCTGACACAGTCGGCCCTGCGCGCCGACCTCGTCGTCCTGCCCTGCAAGGCGCACACGTTTGACGCCACTCAGGTGGTCCGCACGATTCGCAGCCTCGAGCGGCATGCGGCCGAATCGAAATTGCCGATGAGCCAGCACCGCGTGCTCTTCAACGAATATGACAGCCTCGACCGCAACACGCGGCCGCTACGCGAGGTCCTCGCCTATTTCGACGCCGAGCGCGTGCCGGTCTGCGCTAACGCGCTTTACCGGCGCGTCACCTATCGCACCATGACGAGCGGCCACGGCACGCTCTATCAGATGAACGACAAGGACGAATCCATTCGCAAGGCCCGCTATAACGCCGACCAGGTCGTGCGCGAGCTTCTCGCCGCGAGCCAAGGCGCCGAACAGGGCGGCGCCGCCGCATGAGCGATCCTGCGCAAGACAAAAAGCCCGACCGCCCCGCCCTGCCGCGCGATGCGTTCCGCGCCCAACGCGCGGCGGCGGACACGACAGCGGCTCCCCCCGTGAAGCCGGTCATCGTCACGCCGGACTATGACGATCGCCCCATTTCGCCGACGCCCGCTCCGCTGCGAAAAGACGGCAGGGCACAAAATCTTGAGCCGCCGGCGCGCGCCGGCCGATCCAAGGCGGACAGCGGACGCAATCCGTTCGACGCCTATGGCGAACGGTCGTCGTCGCGGCCCTACGCCCTGCGGCTCCCCGACCCGATCGACCTCGTCATTCGTCAAATGGCCGCGGAGGAGCGGACGCAACCGTTGCGCATCGTCGATCGCATCCTTTACGAACATCTGAAGAAGGCGGGACGCCTGCCGCCCACGCGCGGCGCCTGACCACAGGCCCTCCGCCGTCCCTGCGGCGCTATGGGGAAGCGCGGTCCGGCTACGGGCCCGCTCCGCTGCGCTGCGGTCGCTGCCGCGACTGGACAGCCGCCGCGGAACGGCTCTTCCCTGAACGAAGGTGTGCGACGAAGACAAGGCAAGACAGGCTCGGCCAAAGCGACGTGACAGCCAACGCGTCCGCCCATGCTCTTGCCGACCAGCACGATCGGGCCGGCGTGTCTTTCGCGCAGTGCCGCGAGCGCGGCCCAGTGGGATTCGATGAGCTTGGGTAGTCGGTCGGGGCTGTTCCGACCTTCAAGCGCGTAGGAGTAGTCGAATGGGACGACCGCCCCAATCGATTCCGCCATCGCGCGAAAGCTCTGCATGCCCGGATGCGACGTCGGAGCGCCGGCGCCGGTAGCGAGAAGATAGGCGATATCGCGTTTTGCCATCGTTGAAGTCTAACACGTTGCGTCGGCGCCGGGGCTGCTCCGCTGACGGCACGTCGGCTCGCCGCTATCCCCCAACCTTCCGCGAGCGCGCCTGCCGGGCGACGCGCCGATCGGCTTGGTTCTTCTTGCAGATCGCCGCAGACAGGTCGTCGTAGTCGACGCCACTCTTCTTCAGCGCCCGACGCGCGTCGTCGACCTCAAAGCCGAGAAGTTCGAGAACGCTCATATTGAGGCTAGATGCGATCCGCTCCATCGTCTTGAAGGTCGGATTCCCGAGGCCGCGCACGATCGTATAATAGGTGCCGCGCGCGATGCCGGTCTTCGGCTGGAACGCCTCCATGCCGCCGTTCTCAAGTTCGAGCTGCTGCAGCCGAATGGCCAGCATTTCGTTAAGGATCGAATGATCGGCGGGGAGGGGCTTTCGTACGGGCGCCATGGGAGGATCGTTGCTCGATCACGAGGGAGATTCGGCCGCGATGAAAGGCGGCATAATATACATTAGCTCGTATATTGAATGTTGCAAGACTGGGCTGAGATCGCCCGCAATGAATCTCTTGGTCGCAGAGCCGGTCGTTCCTGCTCGGTCCTATGTCCGATGACGGCGGTCACGGTGCTGAGAGGGGGCCGCAGCTCCCGTCGTCGCCGTTCGTTGGGGACTCTCCGCGTGTCGGTTAGATTTGATCGTCAGCTACCCCATTCGCATAAAGCCGGGCATGGCCGGGATAAGATCGACTTGACCGCTGCTGTCGCTTGCAAAATCTGCTAGATCTGGATGGGGCGAAAGTAGGCGGGTTTGGGCGGATGACCTATTGGAAGGATCGGGCGGCCGATGCCGCGAATTTGCGGCTCTTCGTTCCAGGAGATGGCTGGCGCGCGTTCAAGGACAAGATGAACGCAGAAGGCAATCGGATCGAGGACTCTGGAACGCAGCGCGCCATCGAGAGCAGCTTGCTCAACATCCTGAATGCAACAAACGTGGCAGTTCTCACAGGCACGGGCTCCTCCTTCGCCGCGACGAACACGGCAGAGAAGCTGACTCCGGCGGGCATGTGAGACGTATGGCAGGCAGTCGAGTCAGAGGTCGGAGCCGCAGCATTCAAAGAGGTGTGCGACACCTTCGCTAGCGCGAAGATTGATGACAATATCGAGCGCCTGCTCACCTTATGTAAACTCTATCTCGAGTTGCACGAGACTGCGATCGAGGACGAGACCTACAAGAAAGTCCACAATTTCGTGGAGGCAGCGGAAAAGGCAATCCTAGCGCGTGTTAATTTCGTTGACCAGACGACCATTCTGGACGCGCATGCCGGGCTCATTCAGAAGATCGGCCGCCGCGGTGTGCGCAAAGCGCGGATGAAGCTGTTCACAACGAATTATGACCTGTGCTTCGAGGAAGCAGCGCGGCGCCATCGCTTCACGATCATTGATGGCTTCTCGCACGGGATGGACCAAGTCTACGACAGAAGCCATTTCGAGTTCGACATCGTGCGGAGGTCGGGCTTGCGAGACGCGCCCGATTACATCGAGAATGTGTTTCACCTCTACAAGCTGCACGGCTCGCTGGATTGGCGTAGGCAGGCGGCGGACATTTTTCGATCGCGCGGGCCAGAGGGCAAACCGGTCCTAATCTATCCGCGCTCAAGCAAATATCAGGAGAGCTTCGAGGTGCCGTATCTCGATATGATCGGCTCATTCCAAGCCGCGTTGCGCGAGCCGGACACGGCAGTCCTGATCTCGGGGTTCGGCTTCAATGACGACCATATCAGCCGGCCAATCCTGTCGGCCATCGAAGCCAATATGTCGCTCCGCCTCGTCATCTGTGATCCTGCGTTTGTGCCCGCTGACAACCTTGCCGAGGGGACGCAGTCGATGACCGAAGTAGCAGACCCAACGAACCCCTTTCTTCAAACATTTAAGCGGATGGTCGCGGGCGGCGATGCTCGCATCCACCTGATCAACGGACGCTTCCAAGATCTGGTATCTGCTCTCCCTGATCTGATCGGCGAGACCGATCGGGAACGACACATGCAGCGCATCCGGTCGCTTCGAGACGGCATGGACGGCGTGGCGTGACCCGCATCAATCCGATCAACCCCGATCGCTATATAGGGACGGTCACGCAGGCTACGGCTTCACATGTGTATGTTAATCTTCCAAATGCCGCCGCCGCCCCCGAGCGGCGCGGACTTGCGCTCGGCGCGGTGGGTGATTTCGTGTTCGTCGATTGCGAGCGGTTTCAAATCCTCGGCCGGATCGTTGAGACGAAGATTCCCGACGCCGAACGCCTGACAGTCGAGCCGACGCTCGGGAAGGCCGGTATTACCAATCCGATCGGTCGGGTACAGTTACTGGCGGCGGTCGAACAGCGCTCGAACCGACTACGTCGCGGGCTGCCAGAATTTCCGCGAATCGGGGACGGTGTTTATCTCGCAGAGCCGAGTCAGCTTGCCACGCTGATCCGAAATGCCGTCGCTGACGAGGAAGAACTGACGCTGAGAGCCTGACCTGAAATTGGTTGACCGGCCTCGCGGCCCTTGATTCCCTTGGTTTGCAACAACTTTGGGAGATTCGCGATGCCGTGGAGCGAGGCCGATCGCGCGAAGTATGAAGTCATTCGGGCGCGCTATTCAAGCGATATGTCGGAGGCCGAACTGGCGCTGATTTCGCCGCTGTTGCCGCCGCCCAAACGGCGCGGACGCAAGCCGACAGATGCCCAGATCATTCTCAACGCCTTGTTTTATTTGATCCGCTGCGGCTGCCCATGGCGATATCTGCCGAAGGATTTTCCGCCGTTCACGACCGTGCAAAACCGCTTCTACGCGTGGCGCGACAGCGGCGTGTGGGCGCAAATCATCAGCGTTCTCGTGATGGACGCCCGCGAAGCGGAAAGCCGTGAGGCCGCGCCGACGGCTGTCGTCGTCGACAGCCAATCTGTCAAGACGACGGAAGCCGGCGGCCCCCGTGGTTTCGATGCGGGCAAGAAGGTCAAGGGGCGCAAGCGCCATCTCGCCGTCGACACGATCGGTCTGCCCATCGAATGCCAGATCACGACCGCCGACGTGCAGGACCGCGACGCTCTCGCGCCGTTGCTGAAGGCCGTGCATCGCAAGAGCCCGTGGGTGAAAATGTCCTTCGTCGACGGGGGTTATCAGGGTGATGAAGCCAAGCGCGCAGCCTTCGAGGCGAGCCGCATTTCCATCACCGTCGTCAAGCGAACCGATAAAGAGGTGAAAGGATTTACGGTGCTGCCGAAACGCTGGGTCGTCGAAAGGACGCTCGGTTGGATCAATCGCGCGCGCCGTCTGTCAAAAGACTTCGAGGCGACCATCGAATCCGCCCTCGCGTGGCTGCAATTGGCCCTGGCTTTCCTTCTCATGCGAAGGCTGGCGAGGGCAAAAGCCAGTCAGAATTGAAATTCGAGTCGGGTTCTGAGCGTCGGCCGCATCGACGCTGCCGATGGTGTTGACGTTTGCCTTCCACCCGAAAAGATCTTCGGCCGACATTGCGGTGTTTTCGGCGCGACGGGTGGCGCCAAGAGTTGGACGGTCGCTACACTGGTGCAGCAACTCAAGAAGGCAGGTGGGAGGGCGATCATTCTCGACCCTACCGGCGAATTTGCCGATATGGGCAATGTCGATGATGTGTTTGTCTTCGATGCCCCCGTCGGGGCGGCCAAACTCGTCCACTTTCCCTATCGCGAAGTGACCGAAGACGATCTGTTCTCGCTGTTCAGGCCATCGGGACAGAGCCAAGGACCGCGCCTCCGCGAAGCGATCAAGAGCCTCAAGCTCGTCGCGGCGGTGGCCGGGGCGGTGCCGGCGGGGCTCGTCATCAACAATGGCCTAATCGAAAAAGCCGGTCGCCAGCGTGCACCCTACTTCACCGCACTCCACGCTCATGCCGCGCAGCTTCACGCGCCAGCCTGCGATTTTGACATCGCCAATCTCGCCGAGCAGGTGAAGAACGAGTGTGTATGGGGCAGCGCGCAGAATAATGCAGGTGCGTTCGGCAACACCGATCAGAACTCGATAGGTTATTGCGAGTCGTTGATCGCGCGGATAAACACCCTTCTGGGCTCGCGCGAGCTTGAGTGCATCTTCCGAACCAACGGCACCTCACTCGTCGCGGAGCTACGCGCTTTTCTGGCCGACGACAGGAAAGATCTCGCCGTCATCTCGTTCAAAGACGTGCGTTTCGAGCATAACACGCGAGAAATTCTACTGAACGTCATCGGCCGGTTCCTGCTGGCGGAGGCGCGTGCTGGCGCCTTCAGGACATCACCGCTGGTGGTGTTCCTCGACGAGGCTCATCAGTTTCTCGGCCGCTCGGTCGGTGACGACTACGGCAGCGTAAATCTCGATTCCTTTGGGCTGATCGCCAAGGAAGGCCGCAAATACGGATTGACCTGCGTCCTCGCCACACAGCGCCCGCGCGACATTCCGCAGAATGTGATGAGTCAACTCGGCACACTGTTTGTGCATCGTCTCACGAACGACCAGGACCGGGAGACGGTCGAGCGCGCTTGCGGCGATCTCGATCGCAGTGCCGCGCAGTTCGTTCCGATGTTGGCCCCGGGGGAAGCGGTGGTGATCGGTCCGGACATTCCGGCGCCGGTGCCGTTGTTCATTCATCCACCCGAATATCCTCCGAACTCGAAGGGGCCGGAATTTCAAAGCTTTTGGAAGACGCGGCGTGCGAGGGCCGAGGCTGCTGCAGCCAATCTGCTAGCGAACGCTGCGCAACCGTCAGTCGTGCCGCAATCCGTGCCTGCCGAAGAGGCTGTCGCCGGGCAGGCTGACCCGCCGGCCGCCACGCCCGCTCCTGGCTTTTATGGCGACCTCGACGATGACATTCCTTTCTGACCGGTCGCGGCATCGTCGACATTGAGCGTGAATCGCTACCCCCAGCGGACATCGCCGACCGGTGTCGAGCTACTACTCGTTTATGTGCGATACGCCTTCGTCTGCGGTTAGACGATATATCACACTTTATAGGTCGGGCTTGACTGGTGTCCACCAGTCGGATACGTCTCCACCCATGGGACATTTATGACTTGTCATCTATCCTTGCGATAGAGCTCAAACACCTGCATTTGTTGTCTGCACAGCCAACGAAGCGAGACTACCATGGACGAAAACGCGCAACAATCGGCAGATGCGACGATTCCCGCGGCGGCGATGAGGACGACGAATAAGGCGTCAGCCGAAAAATGGGGGCAGGCGGTGATGGATCTTGGCTTCTGTCTCGTTCCATCGCTCCTGCTGCGCGCCCAGCGACGATTGAACCTGAACCCGACGCAGCTGGCCGTCTTGCTGCAGCTTTGCGATTTTTGGTGGGACAAGGAACGTAAACCTTTCCCCAGCAAAGAAACGCTCTCGCAACGCCTCAGCCTCAGCGAGCGACAGGTTCAAAGATACATTGCCGAACTTGAACAGGAAGGCCTCGTCAGGCGCATCGAACGCCGGGCCAGCAACGGAGGAAAGCTTAGCAATACTTATGATCTTTCCGGACTGGTGAAGCGCCTGCAGAGCCTCGAGCCTGAATTCCGCGAAGTGGAGGAAGCCAACAAGGCGGCGCGCAAAGCCGTTTCGAAGCGAGGTTATAGGCCGCCGCCCGTCAAAGCGGTCTCTGCCTGAGCAATCCGGCCGCGGCGCCGGCTCCACAAAAAGCTGAGCCCCGGGCGCATGCCAGAGGCAGAGGCGTATCCAGGGCTTACGGGGCCAATATGAGTTCAAACGAACCAGTAGTCAAGGGCGCCTTCTCCTACACGGATGCGATGCTCGACGCCCTGGAGACGTCCCTGTCGCCGGAGCGGATGACTGCTTATCTGTGCCGCACCGGCGGCGACCGCGAAAGAGCACTGCGCCTATACACCTGGAATACGGCGGTCAGCGCCGCCTTCTATGGACCATTGCAAGGTCTGGAGGTCGCCCTTCGTAATGCCGTGCACCGCGAGCTGAGCGCTAAATACGGCGCTGACTGGTACGACAATTCAGCCTGTGACCTCGATGCGGGAACGCAAGCGCGGATCGCAGCGGCGCGGGCCGATCTTCTGCGCGATCGATATGTCGACGACCCGCCGCACATGGTGGCCGCGTTGTCGTTCGGCTTCTGGGTCGGGCTGTTGGGGGCTGGCGGTCGGCTTTCTGGATTCGGCAAGGCCAATTACGAAATGACTCTCTGGCGGCCGGCGCTGTATCGCGCATTCCGTTTCGTCAAGATCAATCGCAAAAATGCGCACGCCCCGCTGGATTATTTGCGAACGTTCCGCAATCGAATCGCCCATCACGAGCCAGTTCTCGATCGCCATTTGGCCAAGGACTATGCCTCGATCCTGCAAGTCGCAGGCTGGATCTCGCCACATACCCAAACCTGGATTTCTCACCACAGCCGCGTCCCTGCCCTGCTCTCTCAGTCTCCCGACGATCCTAACCTCATGTTTTGATCGGTTTTGCATCAATGTCTGCACTTGCCGCGACACAGATTCCCAAGCCTGCCGACGAACAAGCGTTCGAGCGGGGTTCGGTTGTGCTGTTTCGCTGTCTTCTCGGCGATCCGAACGTTTCGCGCCATGGTCGCAGAGGCCAACGTCAAAATGGCGTCGACCTGGTGGGGATAAGAAATGGCGATCCGACCCATCTCGTCGGCGTCCAATGCAAACTCAAGGGCGCCGGCCACGAGCTCTCGGAGAAGGAGGTTCGAGACGAGCTCGACAACGCTCTCACGTTTAATCCCCAACTACGTGAATACTTCATCGTCACCACGTCGCCAGACGACGTCGACCTGCAACAGCTGGCTCGCGAGTTGGCGGTTGATCTGATGGCGAAAGGTCGACGCCTCCTAATTCATGTCTGGGGCTGGAACACGCTCGAGGAGCGCATCAGCGAACATGCCGCCGCTCGCAAGGCTTTCGATCCCAGTCACGGCGTCTTCAGCGAGCAAATTCTCGATAAGGTGACTGAAGGCGTCGGCTTGCAGGTCAGCTTCCAAACCGATTTCGCCGTAGGATTTTCGACGATCAATTCCTCTCTGGCGCGGATTGAAGCGGCTTTACCCGCGCTTCCTGGCGACGCCACCGTCGTGGCGAACGCGCTCGAAGCTCACCTCGACGCAGAAATTGACGAGTTTCGCGACCTGGCGAATGCCGGCAAGCCACGCACAGCGCTGCCGCTCCTGGAGAGACTTCTTGACCGCGTCGCGTTTTCGGCGTCCGGCAGGATATTGTTTCGCATCAAGGCCAATATTGCGAGCTGCCTCCTTGCGTTGGGCGACGACTCCAAAGCGACTCAGGTTCTCGCCGATGCCTATGACCACGCGCCGACCGAGCCGAAGGCCGTCGCCAACAAAGCCTTGTCGCTGCTCCTACAAGGAAACTGGCGCGAGCTCCTGGAATTTGGCAAGGTCGCCCTGCGCGCCGATCCGACAAATGACGGCGTTGCAGGCTATCTCGTTCAGGCGGCGCGCTTCGACGGCACGATCGAGGAACCGCTGGCCCTGTTGCCCGACCATGTCAAGACATCGGCCCCAGTCGCCATCGGCCGAATTCTTTTTTTGCAGCACCGAGGCCGAGGGCTCGATTGGTGGCAGGCCGCCCGCGAGGCCGTCGCCACCCACCCCGATGACCCTCTTACCCGGCAATTCGCTGCCGAAGCTGACCTCGATCAGATCCTGCGTGATCCGCAGTTTCAGCAGACAGGTTTGTTCCGTCCCGGCGAGCGCGGCCGGATCTCGGCGGCGGCGGATCTGCTGCTCGCACTTTGGGATAAGGCGCGTTCGGGCGAAGCAAGCGTTCGACCCGAACACATCGCCCTCTGTAGCAACCTCGTGGTCGCTTTCTTCGCGTTGGAAGACCTTACGCGAGTCGTCGAGATCGCTCGGCAAGGACTGGCCATCGCGCCAGATGACCGCGATCTCGTCGGGAGAGCCATGGCGGCTGCGATAGATGGCCGCAACGACGATTTGGCACGAGAGCTCTTGCCGAAGCTGCCGCCAGGCCCGGAAGCCGTGATTCTTGCTTTTCGTTTTTACGCACAACACAACGATTGGGCGAAGGTCGCTGAGATTTGCCGCGCGCATGCGGGCGAGATCCCGGAGGTCGAGCGTACGCTCGTCATGACAGCGGCCCGGCTGGCTGAACTGAAAACCGACACCGGCGAGGATGCCGAAGCGCAACTTCGCGCGGTTGTTGCCAATGTATCTTGTGACCCAAGAGCGAGCATCGTTGCTGCCGACTTCTCCATGATGCTCGGTCACGAGACAATCGCCGAAGAAGCCTATCAGAATGCGCTAAGGAAGGTCGACGCAGACAGTCATATCGCGCCCCGCCTCATGGTCGCGATGCACGCCGCAAAACGCAACGACTGGAAATCTGTGGCCGATTTGCTGGACGGTCATGTCGGAGAGGAGTGCGACAGCCATGAGCTTCGAACCCTCGCGACGGCCCTCGTCAACGACCAACCGGTTCGCAAACGGGCCATTCGCTTTTTCGAACGGTTGCCGCAATCGATAGGGACTCTGCCATTCTACCTTCACGCTGCCGGGCTTATGCATTTCAATCGCGGCGCGTTGAAACAGGCGGAGGCTAGTCTTCGCAGAGCGATCGACAGCAGTCCCAGCCTCACCAACTATCTCGCGCTTTTCGCCATCCTTCGTCGAACGGAACAGGCGGAGAAGATTCGACCAATCCTAGAAACTCTAGATCTCGCCACGCTCCAAGGAACGCCAGGCCAGAAAATGTATTTGGCCCAGGCGCTGCACATGGCGGGCCAAAAGGAGCGCGCCCTCGCTTTTGCCTACGAGACTTTGACACATGCGCCGAACGACCCCGACGCGGCGCTTCGCTACTTTGGCCTGTTGATGGCCGATCCGGACTCGCGCGTCATCCCGCCAATAACCCGGGTCGGTGTGGACGCCTGGGTCCGATTGGAGGGCGTCAATGGAGAAACATTTCGATTCATCATTGAAGACAGCGTCGATCGTCCAGCGGACGGTATCCTAAATCCAAAACATCCGATCGCCGCAGCCGCGATCGGCCTAGAGGTCAACGCCTGCTTCGAGCAGAGAAAGGCCGTCGGCGGCGATACGACATGGCGGGTTGCCGAAATCAAGCACAAGTATCTGCATGCATTGCACGACGTGATGGAGAATTTTCAGACCCGGTTTCCGGAGTCGAAGGGCATATATAAATTTTCAATCCGAGAGGGAGACATCCAACCGGCGCTTGACGAGGTGCGACGGGCGTCCGAGGCCAATAGGCAGCTCGCCGACCTCTATCTGATTCAGCATCTCCCGATGGCCGTTGCCGCCGCCGCTCTCGGCGGAGATGCGATCAGTTTCGCGGATTACGTCAGGACGCTCGACCGCAATATCGAGGTGTGCGTCGGAACCGAACCTGAGCGGCTTGCGGCGCTCGACGTCATCGTGCGGCAGCGCGAATGCGGCGCTGTTCTCGATACATATACCGCTTGGACTGCGGCGACGATGGATATTCTCGATGTGCTCGCAGCCGTGTTTGGAAGGCTCACGGTGCCGCAATCCGCGCTCGACGAGCTTCGCATAATTCATGAGAAAGACGCCCGCCCGGCAGAACGCGCGATGACCATCGCATGGCACAATGGGCAATATTTCAGACAGGAATTCACAAAGGAGGACATCGAGGCGCGTCATCGCTTCATCGGAGAGCAGATACAAAAGATCGAGTCGGTTTGCCAGGTTGCGCCCAACGCCGCGCCGGATGCGCCGACAGAAATAGCGGTTCTTCTGACCGAAAGCTTTGGATCGCATATCCTCGACGCGGCCAATCTCGCCGCCGATGGCTACGTGCTGCTGGCCGAAGACATGTACTATCGCCAGATCACCGAAGGCGCTGTCGCCGCCAGGGGAACCTGGCTCCAGCCGGTGCTCGCTTTCGCGCGCGATCAGGGAATGATTTCGCGTGAGCGATACGCAGACGCCGCAGTGAAACTCGCTTGGCGCCGGCACAGCCATTTATCGCTCGATCCCGAAACTCTCTCTAACGTCCTTCACGCCGACAATACCGAAACCCTCGATCGATTTCGTCCCGTGACCGCGTTCATCGCCACCAAGAACGCAGACATGAGGTCGCACATGACTGTCGCTTCAACGTTCCTCGGAGGGTTATGGAGCGGCAAGGACGTGATGCCCCTGAAGGCGATGCGCGCGACGGCTTTGCTGTTGGACCGCCTGACCGCGCATCACGCTGTTGATTGGCCCTTCGCGCTCGCCTTCGTCAAGCAAGGGGCGGATTGGCGGCTGCAACAGTATGTGGATTCGTGGGTGATCGGACATTTCCTGCCGATCGGCAAGCTTGCCGCGGCTGAGCAGGACCTAATTGGGTTTCAAGCGGCCTTGCATCACCGACTTAGCTCAGGAAAACGACGCCTTTCAGCACTCGCTTCGACTTTGTGGCCATTCGGCTCTTAACTGCTGCACCGCCACGCGCGCGCCACTCTCTCTGTTACACGACGGTTTGATAGCCACGTCGACGCTTCGCTGCGATCACACGCTTGATGCAATCGAAGGCGTCGTCGGCGCTTTCGCAAAGCTCCAATCGAATTCGGCCCTGACAGCCGATACGACCCCATCGGCGCACGACCGCCCAGATCCCAAATAGCGAGGGCTCCAGCGAGACTTCATAAAACCGCGCCATGTTCCGCGTCGGGTCGATCCGACGCAGGTGCGCAGCTTCCGAGAATTTGCGCGTAAAGATCTGCAAGTCTGCTGGTGCTGGAGACATGTCGCAGAGTCGCAAAGCACCGACTCCGCGTCCAATTAGAAATTTGAATCAGATCGCGTCCATTGATTCACGTGCTCGATCGGGGCTCGCCAGAGTTCTGCCCCGATTTCTGGAACGCCGTTCAATCAAACAGGCGGTCGGCCGGCAAATGCTGCGCTGCAATACATCCTTTGACAAATTGTGCAGCGCAGCATATCTTAGCTGTGTGAGGCGCGACCCTGCCGGCCTCATCGCCCTCCTTGGGCGTTTCCTCCCTCGACTTTTTGCCGTTGGCGCCACAACCGGCGGTCTTTTTTTGTTGCGCCGCCGCCTTACAGAATCCCCCACGCCCGATAGCGCCGCCGTCCGGTGAGCTCGCGCAGCCCAAGTTCGGCGATGAGATTCTGCCCCGCTCGCGCCGAAACCTTGAGCTCCTGCGCCAGCAGCTCCGCGGTGACGATCGGCCGGGCCAGAGCCAGATCGAGCGCCTGCGGCAGATGCGAATTCCCCCTCCTCCCGCTCAACTTCCCCACGCGCGAAGCCCGCGCCAGCAGCCAGCGGTCGTGATCCCTCAACCCCTGTTCGGCGGCGGCCAAAATCGCAGCCAGCCAGAACAGGATTTTGGCGACCGGATCGGCTTGTTTGAGCCGCAGCCGAGGGACGGCGCGGGCACCGGAATTCACGCACAGCAGATGGCTCTTGGTTTTGCCGCGCTGACGCAAAAGGGCGGCGGCGAGCAGGCGCCCGAGCCACGGGACGTGCTGCAGCGGCTCGATGTCGTCCCACAAAGCCGCGGTCAAAGCCGCCGCCAGCACCGGCGGCAGGCCGGAAGTGAATTCCACCGCATCCCGCCAATGCGCGAGTCGCTCGTCCTCGTCCCAGTCGAGATCGTAGACCAGCGGATCGCGCGATTCTGGATCGACTGCCGGCCGCCGCTCAAGCGCGCGCTCCGTGCGGGCGAGCGCGGCGTCGAGCGCCGCCAATTCAGCGGCGAGCGGATCGTCGGGTGCTGGTTCGCCGTCATCGCCGAAAGCCCCCTCCCCATCCGGCTCGTCGCTTGCCATGGGCTTTTCCGCCTCCCCCTCCCACGGCGCCAGAAAGGCGCCGCCGTGCAGAGCGGCAAGGCCCTCGGCGGAAAACGCCCAGCCCGGCGCGGCGGAGAGCAGCAGGCGGCGGGCGGCGAGAACGCGGGCGGCGCGGATAATTTCCGCCGTCGGCGCGCGCGCGTCCATTCGCGCGTCGTGCAGCACGAGGTCTTCGAGATGCGCCAGAGAGCCCTCGAGCCAGAGCGAAGCGCAGGCGTCTGCAAAATGCGCGCGTTCGATCCAGCCGGCGCGGATCGGACTGGCCCGCAGCCGCTCGTCGAGCCGGGCGAGCGCGTCCTCGGCTTGCGCCAGGGGAGCGTAGATGTTGGATTTAATTTAAAACTTCAACAAGCTGAAACGTCACCATTCTGTCGGGCTCGGTGGTTATTCTCGCCGCGTTTTTGCCTAAAAACTTCAATGCCGGAGCCGTTTCGTGCCACACTTCAACTCGGGTGCCCCTCGGAAAGCGGCGACCGCGCGTCCTGCGGACGATGAGCATTGGCGGGACGCCAAGCGGGTCGCTCGTGAACTGGACAAAGTGCTGGAGGCGCCAGGACCACGCAAGACGGCGATTGCCCGCGCGGCCGGGGAGTTGCGGCTGTCGACCCGGCAAATTTACACGCTGCTCTCGCGGTACCGGGATGAGCGGACGGTTTCGGCGCTGCTCGCCCGCAAAGGCGCCGCCCGCCGCAAGAGGCTCGCCGGCGACGCGGGGGCGATCATCGCGGCGACGTTGCAGGAAAAATGGATGGTTCTCGAGGCGCCGCCGCTGGCGCCGGTTGTCGTCGAGATCAGGGCGCGCTGCGAGGCGGCGGGCGTACGGCCGCCGTCTTACGCCACGGTCCGCAGCCGGGCCGCTTCTTTGTTCACGCCGCAAGAAATCGCCAAACGTCGCTCGGCCAATCCTAACCATTTGCGTCGCCTCAAACCTCGGCCCGGCTACATCAGCGCGCCGCGTCCGCTCGCCGTGACGCAGATCGATCATACGCCGACCGACATCCAGTTCGTGGAAGTGATCAACGGCGCCGCCGCCTTCGTCGGTCGCGCCTATCTGACCATTCTTGTCGACGTTTTCTCCCGCTGCGTTCTGGGTTTCTGTCTGACGCTCGAAGCCCCGAGCACGCTTTCCGTGGCGCTGTGCCTCGCCCACGCCATCTGCCGCAAGGAGGCGTGGCTCGAGTCGCGCGGCATCGCGCACGCCTGGCCGACCTTCGGCCGGCCTAAGCAGATCGTGACGGATTCGGCGAAAGAGTTCCGCGGAGCCGCGTTCCGGCGGGGCTGCGCGGAATACGGCGTTGCGATCCGACGCCGCAATCGAGGTCGTGTGCACGAAGGCGGCGTGGTCGAGCGCCTGCTCGGCAAGCTCAACGCGGTTATTGGCAGGCACGACGGCGCCACGGGCCGCTCGATCAAGGATCGCGATGGCTATCCATCCGAGAAGCGCGCTTGCCTGACTTTCGCCGATCTCGAACGCTGCGTCGCGCTCGCCATCATCGACCACAACGGCCAGATGAACGAGAAGACCCTGAAAGTTCCGCTCACCGAATGGGGCGCGCATGTCGCCGACCTCCCGGAAGGCGCGGACGCTCCCGACGCGGTTCTCTTGAATTTTCTGCCCGAAAAGCGGCGCCGGCTGACCCCGCAGGGAATGGAGCTCTTCGCGCTGCACTGTTACGCGCCATGGCTCGGCGTTCTCGTCCCCGAACGGGACCGATTGGAAAAACTCGAGATCAGATACGATCCGCGGGACATCAACCAAGTCTATGTGCGCGATCCGTCCGACGACAGTTTTCGCGTGGCGACGCGCCGCGACGGCGTGACGGCCTCGCTCACCTTGTGGGAGCATCTGCGCGATCGCCGCGAGAAGCGGTCGGGGCAAGCTCGCACCGCGACCGAGAAAATCGCGATTTCGCGCGAAATCGACGCGATCGTGAATGCGGCGCGAACGACCAAGACGCGGGCGCCGCGTTCCTCGAAGGCCGAATTCCGCGACGTCGTCCGCGCTGCGCAAGCGGCTGAGGCCCCGAAGCCGCACCAGACCATTGAGCCGGCCGACGCGCCGGCCGCGTCTCATCCGGCGCGAGCCAAGCGATTCTTGCCGATCGAGGACTGGTGACGTTTTGCACGAACATCTCTTCAAGCACGTGCGGCCTATTCTGTCGGCGCCGCCGAGTGAGCGCATCGCCTTCGTCCGAGCGCCGCGTTGGATCGGCACGGACGCCGCGCTCGCGGCGCATCGCCGCCTTCAGGCGCTGTTGGAGCGGCCGCCTGCGCTGCGCACCGAAGGGCTAATGCTGGTCGGCCCTTACGCCAATGGCAAGACGATGATCGCCGAGCGGTTCGTGCTGCAGCATCTGGGGGCGGCCGCCCAACGCAAGGCCTGGATCGTGCAGACGCGCGAAGGCGCGGGCCTGGCTCATTTTTACGCGAGCGTCGTCGCCGGCTTCGGAGCGCCGGCGAGCGGGCTCCGTTCGGTCTCGCGGCTGGCCGAACAGGTCGACGCGCTCTTTCGCCAATTACGGCCCCGCATCCTGATTTTCGACGAGTTCCACAACGCGCTGCGCGGCCGTTCCCGTGACGTGGAGGCGATTTTCGCGTTCCTCCGGCGCCTCGGTCGCGAATATGACGTCTCGCCGGTGCTGATCGGAGAGGTCGCGGTTTATGATCACGTCAACGCCACGACCGAAATGGCAAGCCGATTCCAGACCCTGCCCGTGCCGCGTTGGCGCTATGGCGAGGCTTATCTGGCGCTGCTCGACACGCTGGAGGCGGCCCTGCCGCTCGTGCATCCCTCCGAACTGTCGCAGGAAGCCCTCGCCCGCCGCGTCTTCGCATTGTCCGAGGGCCTGATCGGCGAAACGGTCCGCATCGTCACCGAAGCCGCGCTGGCGGCGATAGAGGACGGCGCCGAACGGATCACGCCGCGAACGCTCGACGCGCTCGACTATATTCCCGTGTCGCAACGGCGCCGAACAGCGCTGCGCCAAGACCTGCTGTAGGCCGTCGATGCGCCGCCGTGCCGACCTCGCGATCGAAGTGCAGCCGCGCCTCGCGACCATTCTTCCTGAGCGCTGGCCCGTGGAGGTTCCGCCGGCTCATGACGAGTTGCTGTCGAGTTGGCTGCATCGCCTCGCCCTCGCCCATGGCCTGTCGCCGCGACATTTCGGGGAGCGCCTTGGCGTCGGCTCCAACGCCTCGTCGGCGCGTCTCGATCTCGCCGCGCCAGCGTTCCTACTGAACATATTGCACCATCAAACCGGCGTCGGCCGGGAAAGCATCGCGGCCATGACGATCGGCTCCGAGAAATGGCGACCGCTGCTCTTGCCAATGCGACGGAGCCGAGCCGACCGAACATTCGCGACATGGTTACAATTCTGTCCGACCTGCCTTGCCGAAGACGAGAATCCTTATTTCCGACGGGCGTGGCGACGCGCCAGCGTCATGACCTGCCGGCGCCATCGACGCCCCTTGCTCGATCGCTGCCCATCCTGCGGCCAAAGCCTTGCGCCCTTCAATCAGCGCGCGCTCGTCCCCCAATGCCAATGCGCTGTTTGCGGCTTTGATTTGCGACGCGCCGCGGCGCCCAACCTTACGCCGGCGACGCGCAAGGCGGCGGAGCTGATCGACGATTTCGTTCGACTCGAAGCGGCAAAGGGCTTTTTGCAGAAAAGCGCGCTGATCGCGCGGATTATCGCCCTGCCCTCCCTGCAAGAGCCGCCAAGCGATCGGAGTTTCATTCGACTGTCGACAGCCGAACGAATCCGTTGCGTGGCGAGCCTCGAGCGCGGTTGGGAGCGACCATTGCAAAATCATCTTTGCGCGGAGCCCGACGCTGTGATCGCCGGTTGGCGCAGGATGATCGTCGCGGCGGGCGGAACGACGCCGGCGCTCGAGCCGTTGCTGCGCCGGCTGCCCATTGAAAACGAGGGCCGCCCAAGGACTCGCCGCCGCAAGAGCGGCGCCCCCGCCGCCGATTTGCCTTTGTTGTTGTCGGCCTATGGCGCTGTTCGCGCCCAGCGAGAGTTTCGCAAGCGCGGCGGATGAAACCTAGTAAAAATTCAACGAACGCCGCCCGCTTGGCGATTTCGGGGAACGGGTGAAATCGACCCTTTGAAGACCTCCAGGCTAGAGTCTCGATCGTCTTGTCACTGGTGATGAGCAGTCGCTCGATCGTCATGACACCTTCGCAGCTGTGTCGACACCGACCCTATCGGTATTCCAGCGTGGGCCACAGTAGTCGGTATTACGTCCTCGGCATCGCTAACTGCCATTCCAGATGGGCCCGGATTGTCGGCCATTCGGATTGGATAATGCTGTAGACGCAGGTATCGCGCAAAGTGCCGTTTCGGGCGCGCTGGTGGTTGCGCAAGATCCCGTCAAGCTTGGCCCCGAGGCGCTCGATTGCGGAGCGGCTCTGGAAGTTGAGGGCGTGGGTTCGCAATTCGACCGCGACGCACCCCAGGGTTTCGAACGCATGGGTCAGAAGCACAAGCTTAGCCTCGGTGTTCAGCGCCGTGCGCTGGACGCTGCGGGCGATCCAGGTTGATCCGATCTCGACACGAAAATGTTTTCGGTCGATTGCCATGAAGCTGGTCATGCCGACCGCATGGCCCTGAGCGCCGCCGAAGATCGTAAAAGGCAGCATCGAGCCTTCCGCGAGCAGGCCGAGCCGCCTCTCGATCTCGGCCGTCATGTTCTGCGGTTCGGGCGCGGTGGTGTACCAGTGGCGCCATAATTCGCCGTCCTGGACCGCCGCAATCAGCTCTGTGTGATGCGCCGGCGCAAGCGGCTCCAGCCGCATAGCACGGCCCGCCAGCGTGACCGGCTCGACCGGCATCAAGTTTGTCACGTTTCTCGCCTCGGCCTCATCCATCCCAATCGAGCCCGAATTCGAGGGAAGCGCAAGCGAAAGCGCGCAGGAAGGCGGCGAGAAGCGACCGTCCGACCGCGAAGCGCCAAAGATCGTCGCGCTCCAGCCAAACGGTGATATTCACATGCGCCGCTGTTGTCGTCGCGGCGTCGCCGGGCTTGAAGACTGACGGGTGCAGATCAATCGGGACGAGCTTCGCCAGCGCGTCGCGCATCGCGCCGCTGGCTTCCAGCACGATGAGGCCCCCGCCCTGTTCGAAGACCGACCCTTCCGGCGCGAACGCGCCCTCGAGTTTTTGCGCCAGGCCGCGCGTCTCCGAGAGGACAAGCCAGCGGCCTGGCCCGACGCCGACGAAGTCGAAGCCCTCGGCGGCGCTGCGGCGCGGGATGTCCTGGAGGTCGATGGCGAAGGCGGCGCGCGCTTTGGCGATGACGGCGACCCGATCGCGCCCGGCAACCAGCGTGCAAGCGTCGGTTGACACGAGTCGCAGCCTTGCGGTCGTGCCGTTCTTCGCGCCGTAAAACCCAGGTGGGAGGTCTTTGCCGAGGGGGAGAGAGGCAAGAAAATCAGCCATGGAGACGCTCTCCCTTGGGGTCGAGGAAGCCCGGCGCGCAAATTTCGACCTCGGTGTCGGTTCCGCGCAAGCCGTCCCAGGCGC
The DNA here is from genome assembly GCF_022760755.1 of Candidatus Rhodoblastus alkanivorans. Lineage (NCBI taxonomy): Bacteria > Pseudomonadati > Pseudomonadota > Alphaproteobacteria > Hyphomicrobiales > Rhodoblastaceae > Rhodoblastus > Candidatus Rhodoblastus alkanivorans. The sequence continues at coordinate 634,192 of NZ_JAIVFP010000001.1, read as the reverse complement.
GCAGGACTTCGCCGATGCGCGCGGCGCCGCCCTTGACGAAGCCGAGCCCGATCGAATGCCCGAGAATCGGAGACGAAGTCGTGCTGGTCAGATAGCCGAGATCGTTTTCGGTCTTCGGCGCGGCGCCTTTCGTCAGCACATGGGCGCCCGCGCGCAGGACGGCCGTCCGGTCCACGGGCCTGAAGCCGACGAAGCCCATCCGGTCGGGCCCGGTGAGCGCCGGGCGGCGCGCCATGACCGCGCCGATATAGTCCTTCTTGGTGGAGGCCATGCGCCCGAAGCCGAGGTCGGCGGCGGTCGTCTGGCCGTTCAGTTCGGGCCCGGAGACATGGCCCTTTTCGATGCGCATCACCGCCAGCGCTTCGAGGCCGTAGAACGTCGCGTCCCATTCGGCGCCAACGTCGAGCAGCGCGCGCGCTAGCGCCTCCCCCTTGTCGGCGGGAACCGCGATCTCGAAACCCAGTTCGCCGGAAAATGACAGGCGGAAGATGCGCGCGCCCACGCCGCCCAGCGCTGTCGTCTCGATCGCGCCCATATAGGGGAGCTTTTCGTTGCTGACGGCGGAGGGATCGTCGACGATTTGGGCGACGAGGCCGCGCGCGCGGGGGCCAGCGACGGCGATTTGCGCCCATTGCTCGGTAACCGACGCCATCCGCACGTCGAGCTCCGGCCACAGCGCCTGGAGGCAGAATTCCAGGTGTTCGTAGACCTTGGCGGCGTTGGCGGTGGTGGTGGTCATGATCCAGCGGTCGTCGGCGAGCCGCGCCGTCGTGCCGTCGTCCATCACAAAGCCGTCTTCGCGCAGCATAACGCCATAGCGCGCCTTGCCGACGGGCAAGGTCGAGAACATGTTGATATAGACGCGGTCGAGCAACTTTCCGACATCTGGTCCCTGCAATTCGATCTTGCCGAAAGTTGAGACGTCGATCAGTCCGACCGACGTGCGCACCGCCCGGACCTCACGTTCGACCGTCTGCTTCCAGTCCGTCTCGCCCTTGCGCGGAAAATAGGCGGCGCGCAGCCAGGGACCGGTTTCGACGAAAACAGCGCCGAGCTCTTCCGCCAGCGAATGAGTTGGCGTAAGCCGCGCTGGGCGAAAATCGCCGCCGCGGTGATGACCGGCGAAGACGCCGAGCGCCACCGGAGACCATGGCGGCCGGAACATCGTCACGCCGGTTTCGGCAATGGATTTGCCGCGCTGTTTCGCCATCAGCGCGAGGCCCGGCAGGTTCGAGAGCTTGCCCTGGTCGGTCGCCATGCCCAAAGTGGTGTAGCGCTTGAGATGCTCGACCGAGATGAAGCCTTCCCTGTGCGCCAGTTCGACATCCTTGGAACAGACATCGTTCTGGAAATCGACGAAGGCGAGCCCCTTCGAGCCTTCGACATGCCAGAACGCCTTCAGGCTGCAGGGCGCGTCGGCGGCCTTCGGCACGGGCGGTGGGGCAGCGGAGAAACCGATTTCCGCCGCCGCCTGCGCGCCCTTCAGCGCGCCCTGCGCCAGACAGTCCGACAAGGCGTAGGCGCCCGCCGCCGCCCCGGCCACGAGGAGTCCCGGCGGGCCCTTCGCGCCGGGAACGAAAGCCGCGATGCTTTCGTTCCATTCCGGCTTGCCCCCGTGATGGCATGTAAGATGGACATTGGGCGAAAAGCCGCTCGACATGGCGAGCCCGTCGACCGCAAGGCGCTCCGTCCTGCCGTTGGCGAAAATATCGATTGCCTTGAGCGTCTTACCGTGGGTAGCGATCACTTGGCCGCCGAGAACGACGCGAAGTCCTCGTTTGCGCGCGGCGTCCGTCATGGCCGGCGTGACGGACTCGCGGGTTTCGATCAGAGCGGCGACCTCGGCGTCTGCGTCATGCGCGTCGAAGGCCGCCGTCCAGGCCGCATCGTTATTGGTGAAAAAAGCCATGCGTTTCGCCGGCGCGACAGCAAAGCGATTGACGTAGCCCTGCACGGGCCCCGCCAGCATCACGCCCGGCCGGTCGTTGCCGCCTAACACGATCGGCCGATCGAGCGCGCCGGCGGCAAGAATCGCGCGTTTGGTCGAAATCCGCCAAAGGACCTGTCGCGGCTGGAAAGGCGCCGGCGTGGATAGATGGTCGGCGACGCGCTCGACCGCGGCGTAACAATCGTCGTAGATCCCAAAGACGGCGGTGCGGATCATCAGTCGCACATTGGGCAGGCTCCGCAATTCGGCGAGGCTTTTCTCAACGAAATCGACCGGCGCGCCCTCCTCGATTGCGGTCTTCTCGCTCAGCAGCCGTCCGCCGAAGCGAAAATCCTCTTCGGCGAGAATGACGCGCGCGCCCGAGCGCCCCGCCGCCAGGGCCGCCATCAGGCCTGCCGGGCCCGAGCCAATCACAAGCACGTCGCAGAAAGCGCTGGCTTTTTCATAAAAATCCGGGTCCGGCGCCTCGGCCGCGCGGCCGAGGCCGGCGGCGCGACGGATCGCCGGCTCATAGAGTTTTTCCCAGGCGGCCTTCGGCCACATGAAGGTCTTGTAGTAGAAGGCGGCCCCGAAAAAGGGCGACAGCAGGCCGTTGAGCGACAGCACATCGAAATCGAGCGAAGGCCAACGGTTCTGGCTCGCGGCGTCGAGGCCGTCGTATAGTTCGATGGTCGTCGCGCGCGTATTGGGCTCGCGCCGGGCGCCGCTCCGCAACTCAACCAGCGCGTTGGGCTCTTCGGTCCCGCCGCCGACGATGCCGCGCGGGCGGTGATATTTGAACGAGCGGCCGACGAGCTTGACATCATTGGCAAGCAACGCCGAGGCGAGGGTGTCGCCGGAAAAGCCTTCGAGCGCCCTTCCGTCGAAGGAAAAGCGCAGCTTCTGCGCACGATCGATCAGGCCGCCTTTCGCCAACCGGCTCATGCGCGCCTCCGCTCGTCGGCGAAGCGCGTGGAGCGAATCGCGTGCGTCACCGTGTCGCGTTCGACTTCGATCCAGCGGCGGCAGCCCGCCGCGTGGTACCAGAACTCGGAATGCGCCCCCGCGGGATTGTCGCGCAGATAGACATAGTCGTGGAACCGCTCCGCCGCGTCGGACGCCGCAGGATCGGGGCGGACGGGGCTGGCGTCGCCGCGATAGGCGAATTCATGGGCATCGCGCGCGCCGCAATAAGGACAGGCGATCAGCATCAGTGCAAATTCGGCTGGGCGCCGACTCCCTTTTCGTCGATGACATGGCCGGTGCGGAAGCGGTCGAGCCGCATCGCCGCAGTCAGCGGATGCGGCGCGTCGCACGCGATGGTATGGGCGAAGCACCAGCCCGAAGCGGGCGTGGCCTTGAAGCCGCCGTAGCTCCAGCCGGCGTTGAGATAGAGGCCGGGCAGCGGCCCGATGTCGATGATCGGCGAGCCGTCCATCGACATGTCGCACAGGCCCGCCCACTGGCGCAGCAGGCGCAGCCGGCCGATCAACGGCATGACCGCCATGCCGCCTTCAAGAACGTCCTCGATCACCGGGAGATTGCCGCGCTGGGCGTAGGAATTGTAGCCGTCGAGATCGCCGCCGAAGACCAGCCCGCCCTTGTCCGATTGCGAAATGTAGAAATGCCCGGCGCCGAAGGTGACGACCCCCGGAACCAGCGGCTTGATGCCCTCGGAGACGAAGGCCTGTAGCACCAGACTCTCGATCGGCAGGCGCAGGCCGAGCCTTTGCGCCAGCCGCGACGAGGAACCGGCGACCGCCAATGCGACTTTCTTCGCCTTGATCGTTCCACGCGCCGTTTCAATTCCCTTCACCGCGCCGTCAGCGCCCCGCAGGAAACCCATGACCTCGCAGTTTTGCAGAATATCGACGCCAAAGAGGTCGGCGCCGCGCGCATAGCCCCAGACCACCGCGTCGTGGCGCGCGGTCCCGGCGCGAGCTTGCAGAAGCCCGCCCTTGATGGGGAAGCGCGCGTTGTCGAAGTCGAGAAAAGGCGCCAGCGCCCGCACCTGCGCGACGTCGAGCAGTTCGGAATCGGCGCCGGCGAGGCGCATGGCGTTGCCGCGCCGCGCATAGGCGTCGCGCTGCGCATCGGAATGGATCAGGTTCACGATGCCGCGCTGGCTCGCCATGACGTTGTAGTTCAGTTCCTGCTCCAGACCTTCCCATAATTTGACCGACCATTCGTAAAACGGCTCGTTGCCTGGCAGCAGGTAATTGGAGCGGAAAATGGTGGTGTTGCGTCCGGCGTTGCCAGAGCCGATCCAGCCCTTTTCGACCACGGCGACATTGTGAAGCCCGTGGTTCTTCGCGAGGTAGTAAGCGGTGGCGAGTCCATGGCCGCCGCCGCCGACTACGACCACGTCATATTCGGGCTTCGGTTCGGGATCGCGCCACGCCCGCTCGGCGTAACGGTTTTTTGTCAGTCCGTTGACGATGACGTTGAAGAGCGAATAGCGCATGGGTTTCCGGGCCTGTCGCGGCGCGCACGCCACTTGATGACATTGTGGCGCCTGCCGCTTTGCTTTCATGCCTCTTTACGACTATTTTTGTTTTGAAAACGACATGGAGCGCCCATGAAAGAGCCCGCGCGCCGCATCGGCTTTCTGCTGCTGCCGGATTTTCCGCTAATGTCCTACGCCTCGGCGATCGAGCCGTTGCGCGCCGCCAATGTGCTGGCGGGCGGCGCGCTTTTTCGCTGGTCGAATCTCAGCATCGACGGCCAGCCAGCGCGGGCCTCGGTGGGCCTGGAAATCGCCCCCGATCTGGGATTGAACGATGCGCAGGCGCTTGACGCGCTGTTTGTCTGCGCCGGCGGCAATCCGGCCGCCTTCAGGCACAAGCCGACCTTCGCGCGGCTGCGGGCGCTGGCGGCGGCGGGCGTCGAGATCGGCGGCATGTCGGGCGGCGCCTATATCCTGGCGCGCGCCGGCCTGCTCGAGCGGCGGCGGTGCACGATTCACTGGGAGCATATCCCGGCGCTGCTGGAGGAATTCCCCGATCTGTTGCTGGAACGCACGCTTTATGTGTTCGACGGCGATCGCGCCACCTGCGCCGGCGGTCTCGCCGCCTTCGACATGATGGTGGATCTGGTCGAGCGGCGACACGGCGCCGCGCTCGCGGTCGCGGTCGGCGAGTGGTATCTGCGCACGCAGTCGCGCTCCGGCGAGGAGGCGCAGCGCCCGTCGCTGCGCGAGCGCACTCGCGTCGCCAACGCGAAAGTGCTCAAGGCGTTGGCGCTGATGGAGGAGCGCATCGAGCATCCGCTGTCGCGCGCGGAGCTGGCGGAATCTGCCGGAGTCACTTTGCGCCAGCTGGAGCGGCTGTTCGCCGCACACCTTGGCCGGCCGCTCGCCAGCCATTATCTCGGCTTGCGCCTCGACCGGGCGCGAAAACTGCTTCGGCAGACCAGCCTGCCGATTGTTGAGGTCGCGCTGGCCAGCGGCTTCGCCGCGAGCAGCCATTTTTCGCGGGTCTACCGGACGCGCTTCGGCCTTGCTCCCAGCGCCGAGCGGCGTCATCGCTGATTGCTTCCACGCCCGTGTTTCCTATAATGAAACATTATCTAACCGGACGCGCGCAATGAAAGATCAGGATCCTCATTCCACCCGGGGCGTGAGGGAAAACCAGCTGGAAGTCGCCATCGGACGCCAGGTACGGGAATATCGGGTCAAGCTGGCGATGACGGTCGCCGATCTGGCGCGGCAGGCGGGCCTCTCGGCAGGCATGCTGTCGAAGATCGAGAACGGCGCCACCTCGCCCTCCCTCGACACCTTGCAGGCCCTCTCGAAGGCGTTGAACGTGCCGGTCACCGCCTTTTTCCGCAAGTTCGAGGAGCAGCGCGACGCCACCTACGTCAAGTCGGGCCAGGGCCTGCTGATCGAGCGGCGCGGCACCCGCGCCGGGCACCAGTATCACCTGCTTGGGCATTCCATCGGCAAATCGCTGGTCGTCGAGCCCTATCTGGTGACGCTGACCGAAACCTCCGACGTTTTTCCGATCTTCCAGCACGCCGGTCAGGAATTCATCTATATCGTCGAAGGCGAAGTGGTCTATCGCCATGGCGACAAGCTCTATCCGATGAGCGCCGGCGACAGCTTGTTCTTTGACGCCGACGCCCCCCATGGCCCGGAAGAGCTGAAGAAACTGCCGATCCGTCTGCTGTCGGTGATCGTCTATTCGCGCAGCGGCGAGAACTAGCCGCCGACCGGCGCCGCGGCCGCCGCGTCGCTCCGAAAATCGGGCGCGGGCTCCAGCACATCGAGCACGACAAGCGTCACATTGTCGGCAGCGCCGGCAGCGAGCGCGCCATCGCGCAAGGTCCGCGCCGCCTGCAGCGGCGAAGGCGCGGCGGCGAGCAGCGCGGCGATCCGGCGGGCGGACAGCGCGCCATGCAGGCCGTCCGTGCACAGCAGCAGGCGGTCGCGCGGGGCGAGGTCGAGCGCGACATGGTCGAGATGAACGCGGACGTCGAAACCGATCGCGCGGCGCAGACGCAAGGTTGGTTCGCCAAGATCGACGACATGGTCGGAGGTGATCTGGTCTAGGCGGCCGCCGGACAGCCGATAGGCGCGGCTGTCGCCGACATGGAGCACGTGGCCGCGGCCGTCGGCGACCAGCACGGCGGTGAACGTCGTCGCCATCCGGGCGAGCCGCGGGTCTCGCCGGCCGATCGCCGCGATCCAGCCATTGACGGCGTCAAGCGCGCGGCTCGCCGCAGCCAGCGGCGACAAATGCGGCGCCGCGCCGAAATAGCCGTCGAGGAAAGCCCGCACCGCCGTTTCCGCCGCCTCGCGGCCGCCCCGGTGGCCGCCGAGCCCATCGGCGACGGCGGCGGCGAAGCCACGCCTCCCGCCCAGCGGATCGCGGCAGCAGGCGGCAAAATCCTGATTGCTCGGCCGTCGCCCGCGCGCGCTCACCAAACCATAGGCGAGACGCGGCGCCGGGACGCGGGCGACGGGCGCCGTCATTCTCAGCGTCTCCACAACAGCAAAGCGAGGCAGAGCAGGGCCAATCCCGCGGCTAGCGCCCGCCAGGGCATTCGGGCGCCGGGCGGCCGCGGCGGGCGGCCGCGCCAGTCCTGATGGAACAGGCCATGTTCGAGCGCCGCGCGCAGGGCCGTGGCGTCGGCGAAACGCCGCTCCGGCTCCACCTCGATCGCCTGGCCGATGATCTTCCCCAGCCAATCCGGCAGATCGGGCCGCGCGCGCGCCAGCGGGAACGCTTCCCGTGCGCCAAAGGGAAAGGCGCCGCCGCTGAACATGCGATAGAGGGTCACGCCAAGGGAAAAGACTTCGCTGCGCAGTCCGGGCGACGCGCCCCTGAACAATTCTGGCGCCATATAGCGGGTCGTCCCGCCGAGATCCTCGCGGCCACTCTCATCGAGGCCCGGCAGCGCCGCCAGCCCGAGATCGAGCAATTTGACCTCGCCCGAACGCAGCAGGAAGATATTTTCCGGCTTGAGGTCGCGGTGGACGACGTGCCGACGCGCCAGATCCTCGACCGCCTCGCACAGGCTAATCGCTATGCCAGCCCCCTCCGCCAGCGACACTGGCGGGGCGGTTCGCAGCCGGGCGTCGAGCGTCTCGCCATGATAATAGGGCATGACCAGATAGAGACAGCTGCGCCGCTCGGCCGGCAGATCGAGATAATCGACCGTCCAGCGGCTGCGCAGCCGCGCGCCGATCCAGGCCTCGCGCAAGAAGCCGGCCTGGAACACGGGGTCCTGCGCCATGCCGAGCAGCGGGAACTTGAGGACGACGTCACGATCGCCGATCGTGTCGCGGGCGCGCTTCAGCAGGGTATATTGACCGCGATAGATGGTGCGGCCGACGACGAACCCATCCAGCGTCTCGCCGTCGTGCGGCGGCGGTCTGATCGGCAGGGCCGCGTATTCGGCGGCGAAGTCGTCACGTTGCGGCGAGGAGACCTCGATGACGTCAATGATCGCCGCCGCGCCGCGCGGCGCGGCCGCGACGAGCTTTTGCGCCGTCTCGCCGGCGCCCCCCAACTCGCGCAGCAAATCCCCGAGCCTTTCCGGCGAAACGCCGCGCGACAGGCCCGCGCCGAGCAGGATCACGCGGTCCCCCGGCAGCGCGTCGATTTCGACGACATCGGCCTGGACCTCGCGGTCGAAGCCGAGCGCCCGGGTCGGCGCATCGGGGCCCGAGGCGCGCGGCCGGAGATGATCGCGGGTGAGCGGCTGGAGGCGGCCGGAGCGCAGCAGGTAAACGCGGTTCTCGCCAAGATGCACGATCGCCAGCTTCCTTGACGCCGGCGCGGCCAGGGCGCAGAGCGACGCCGCCATGCCGCGCCGTTGCGGATCGTTGCGAGACTGGCGAAACATCCAGTCGTTGGCGGCCGACAGGGCCCGCGCGGCGGCGGCTTTCGGCGAGAGCGTGGCAAGGGCGCCGAAATAGCCTTCGGCGACGAGACGGGCGGCGACCTCGGCCGCCTCGGCCGGGACGCGGCCCTCGCCGTCGCCGCGCGCAAGAACGGCGAGCAGGCCGCGGCGCGGGGCGCCGAAATCCTCGCCGCGATAAATGGCGCGGAATTCATCCGCGGAGGCGGCCCCCGCCGCCTCGCCCAGCGCGAGGGTCCATCCGGCGACAATGACGGGGGCGCTGTCGGTCATGGGCTTTCCGGCGAGAGCTTTCATTCGGCGCCGTCGAACAGGTTCGGCGGCGCCGCGCGATGAAAGAGGCGAAGGGCTGTCCTCCGCCTCCCGATCGAACCGGCGCGTCAGGCTTCGCCGGCGACCTCCATGTCATGCTCGATGCCGAGCAGGGTCTGCGGCGCGCGGGCCTTGAGGACCAGGAACCAGACGACGCCGACGAACAGATAGGCGAGAAAGATATAGGGCAGAAGGTTCAGCGGATAAGCGGGCATGGGATAGAGGCTGCCCACGACTGCGCCGACCATCAGCACGACGCCAAGAGCGCCGAGCGCGTAATCCTTGCCCGAGACTTCGCCGATCTTCTGGAGATAGAGCGGGGCGCAGACCGAACACATGAGATAGACGAGAATGAAGCCGAAGGAGGCCAACGTGCCATACCAGCCGAAGGTGTCGGTTTCCGCGCCGGCTTTGATAAAGGCGACGCAGAGGACGAAATTGACCGCGGCGCCAAGGGCGAGGGCGATGTGCGGGGTCTTGTGTTCGGCATGGATCATGCCCATCGACTGATGCACGAACTGATAGCGGCCGAGCGAGAACAGCAACCGGCCGAAGGCGTTGAGCGAGGCCAGGGCACAGGCGAAGGAACTGATCGCAGCGCCGAAATAGACGACGGCGATCAGCAGCGGGCTCTCGCTTTTCAGCAGATCGGCGAGCGGCGACGAACTGGCGGCGAGTTTCGCGGACTGATCGCCGAAGCCGATCATGATGACATAGGTGGTGAAGACGAAGAACAGGCCGGCCGAAACCGCCGTCCAGTTGATCGCGCGCGGGATCGTCGTTTCCGGATCGCGCGTTTCCTTGGCCAGGGTTGCGGCGCTCTCGAAGCCGACGAAGCTGAAAATGCCGAAGACGATCGCCTGCGGCACCGCGCTCGGCGCCAGCCCCGCCAGGGTGATCTGCTTCATGTCGGCCTTGAAGCCCGACTTGAACAGCACCATCAGGCAGACGAGGGTGATGATCGTGACCGACACCGCCTCGAGGCTGAGGCCGACGCGCGAGGAAATGCGGATGTCGCGCGACGACAGGAACCAGGCGAGCAGCGACACCACGCCATAGAGCAGCACGGTCGGCGGCGTCCAGGTCACGCCGAGGCCGGTCAGCATGGTCTTGAAGAAGATCGAGGTCGCGACGGTGAGCGCCATGGCGGTCATCAGATAGGCGGCCAGCATGGACCAGCCGGACAACATGCCCCAGGACGGGCCCAAAGTGCGCGACACGTAAAGGAAGAACGAGCCGGCGGCCGGTATCCTCCGTGACAATTTGCCGACATTGACGCCCACCACCAGCATGGCGATCGTCGCCAGAACATAGACCAGCCAAGAACCGGCGCCGGCGGTTCCGGCGATGACCGCGATGGACAGGGCCGGCGTCAGGGTCGGCGAGACATTGGCGACCGATTGCCCCAGCGTCTCGATGAAAGAGAGACTATCTTTTCGTAATTCGGACATTCTGGTTCTCCGAGCCGTGGACCGGCCGCTCTGGGCGCCGGACTAAGTTGTGCGAGTTTCACAAGAGGCACTTTTTATTACTGGCAATTATTGTGCCACCAGCCGATCCACGTCCGTTCCTTGATTTTTAATGATTGCTTTCGCATATTTCGTTCTAGACTCTCTGATTAAGGTCAGCAAAGCGGCAATCAGGCCCGATATTGCTCGACCAGGAGGCTTTATGGGAATTTTTTGAGCGTTATAAATGTTTCATGAAATGAAAAATCCGCGGCGCTTCCGCCGCGGACGAAATCCGGGGATCGGGGCTGGGTCGGGGTCGTTCAGGCGATCTTCTTGCGTCCCGCCATGGCGATGCCGACAGCCTGCTGCGCGCGCAGCGAGGTCGTGCGCAGATCTTCCGGCTCCAGATTATGGACATTGGTCTTGCCACAGCAGCGCGCCATCATCGAACATTCCGACGCCGCCGCCTTGAGATAGCTGGCCAGACCCGCGCCCGCCCGCTCCATCGCCTCGGCCGGGAAGTCCAGTCCTGACGGCGCGATCGCGCCGCCGGCGGCGAGGCCCGCCGCGACATCGACGATCCCGGCGCCGGCGCCGAGCGCCAGCATTTTGGCGAGATCCGTGCCCGAACGCAGCCCGCCGAACCAGATCAGGGGAAAGGCCTCCTCAGCGCCGGCTTCGCGCATCAACCCGACCGCGCGCGGCAGCAGGGACAGATCGGGCGCGCCGGCGAGATCGGCCCAGGCGCCGCCGAAATGGCCTGAACCGTCGAGGACGACGAGATCGACCCGTTGCGCCAGCGCGAAGGCGACGACCCTTTCGACGCTCGCCCAGGTCGCGATCAGGCCGCGCAACTGGCCCGGTCTGTTCGCTGGCAGGGCTGGCGCCTCAGTCTCGCTGACCCGCAACAGAACCGCGGCGGCGACGGGATCGGCGCTTTCGGGCCGATCCACGATTTGCAGCCAAGGAGCGGCGCCCGGGAGCGCCGCGCGTCCGACATAGGCGCTCCCCGCCTCGTCGATCGCCTTGGCGACCGCCTTTCTGACGCCGTCCGGCGCGTCCTCAAAACCGGCGATCAGCATCGGCTGCGCAAGCCTCAACCCCGCGCCGAGAGCGGTCGCCGTCTTGCAGGCTTCGCGATAGGGATCGATCACCAGGCGCGTCAGATTGGCTGGAAGAAAGACCATTTCGTCCAAGGTCGCCGGACCGGGAACAAGAGGATCGGGCCGCCTGGCGAGGCGCGCGCGGGTCGCGGCGACGAAATCGGCCGGCCGGGCGTCAACCCGCGCCAGAGCGAAAATGGCCTCGCGGGTCTTGACCGAATAATCCGCTGACCCGGTTTCAGTATCGCAACGGTAACAGCGCGCCGCCTGATCGCGCGCCGTGCGAGCGTCATAGCCGGCCTCGGCGTCGCTGAATGGATCCGGCTTGCCGACGCCGAGGAAGGGCGGCTCCTGATGCGGCAGCTTTTCCCACATCTGGTCCTGCGCCACCGGAACGTTCCGGGTGCGGTAAGGCGTGCGATAAGGCGCCGGATGGGCGACGCCTTCGAGCGCCGCCAGAACGTAATAGGCGGCCTTGTGGCCCTGAAACATCGCTTGAACCAGTGTCGAGGAGCCGAAGGCGGCGTCGCCGGCGGCGAAGACCCTTTCGAGCTTCGTACCCATGTCGGAGGCGCGGGTCAGGATCCTGTCGCCATCCATCAGGCCGTGGCGCGCCAGTTCGAGGCTTGCCGCCTTCTGGCCGACGGCGGCGATGACAAGGCCGCAGGCGAGATCGAAATCGGAGCCCTCAACTAGCGAAAAAACGCGGCGGCCATCGACGCCGGGCGCGCCCAAAGCCGTTTTTTTGCAGCGCAGAACAGCTTGATCGTCGCCGTCCAAAACAGCGACCGGGGCGACATTGTATAGAAATTCCACGCCCTCAGCCCTGGCGGCTTCGAGTTCATAGCGCCGGGCGGGAATTTCCGCCGGGCCGCGGCGATAGGCGACGATCACTTTCTCTACGCCCCCCAGACGCAGGGCCGAGCGGCAGGCGTCCATGGCGACGTCGCCGCCGCCGATCACCACGATCGTCTTCGGCAAAACCGGCCTGTCGCCGCCATTGACGCGGTTGAGGAAGGTCACGCCGTCGATGACGTGCGCGCCGTCGTCGCCGGGAATTCCGAGCTTCTTGCCAGCCGACGCGCCGATCGCAAGCAAAACCGCATCATGGCTTCGGCGCAGGTCTTCGAGCTTCACCTTCTCGCCGAGCGGGCTGTCGAGATGCAGGCTGATGCCGGGACAGCGTTGCAGGATGCGGTCGATGTCATCCTGCACGACGCTTTGCGGCAGCCGGAAGTCGGGAATGCCCCACAGGGCCATGCCACCCGGCTTCGACTGCGCCTCATAGAGATCGACAGGATAGCCGGCAAACGCAATGTCCTGCGCGGCGGTCAGGCCGGCCGGACCGGCGCCAATGATGGCGACCCTCTTCGCCTTGTCGGGCGCAACCGCCGGCAGGCGATAGGTCGGGCCGAGCGCGTCGAGCACGTAGCGCTTGAGGGCGCGGATCGCCACCGGCCCGTCGGCGCCGGCGCGGCGGCAGGCCGGTTCGCAGGGCGCGTCGCAGACGCGTCCGCAGACCCCCGACAGGGGATTAGTCGCGGCGATCGCCTCCAGCGCCTCCGCGGTCTTGCCCTCCCAGATCATGCCGACATAGGAGGCGACATCGGTGCCGATCGGACAGGCCACCTGGCAGGGCGGGGGCTCGTAATGCGGCAGTCCGCTCTGGTCCTGGGTAAGATCGACGGAAAAAGGCTTGCAGTTGGCCATGTCAGGCGACCTCAGTCAAAAGTTCTTGCGCGTCGGGACGAAAGCCGGGCTCGTAAGGCAGCCCGGTGATGGCCGCGGCCTCGGGCGTCAGGGCGACGAGATCGGCGCGCGAAAGCTGGCGGAAATCGCTGTGGCCCAGCGCCTTGGTCAGGGTCGCGATCTGCCAGCGCACCGCTTCGAGATAGCGCGCGATCGCCTTGGCCTGGACGTCGATCTTGTATCGCATCTCATGGTCGGGATCCTGGGTGGCGATGCCGACCACGCAATTGCCGACATGGCACTGCATGCAGGAAATGCAGCCGCCGGCGATCAGCGCCGCCGTGCCCATGGCGACCGCGCTCGCGCCGAGCGCCAGAGCCTTGACCGCGTCGACGCCATCCTTGATCCCACCCATCAGAACGATCGGCATGTCGTCGCCGGCGTCGATCTCGCGCAGGCCGTCGAGCGCTTCCTGAATGGCGGCGAGCGTCGGAATGCCGACGTTTTCGAGCACCTCGGTCGAGGCCGCGCCGGTCGAGCCCTGCATGCCGTCGAGCTGGACGAAATCGAAGCCGTCCTTGTATGCGATCTTGATGTCGTCGCGGACGCGGCCGGCGCCCATCTTGATCGAGATCGGCTTGGCGTACCCGGTCGCCTCGCGGAACTCCTCGACCTTGATGACGAGATCGTCGGCGCCCATGATGTCGGGATGACGCGAGGGCGAACGCAAGTCGATCCCTTCGGGAATGCCGCGCACGGCGGCCAGCTCCCTGGTGACTTTCTTCGCCATCAGCTGGCCGCCGAGGCCGGGCTTGGCGCCCTGGGAAATATAGATTTCCAACGCATCGGCCTTGAGCATGTCGTGGATGTTCCAGCCAAGGCGCCCCGAGAGGCACTGATAGATCAACTGGCCGGCCTCGGCGCGCTGTTCCGGCAGCATGCCGCCTTCGCCGGTGTTCTCGACGATCCCGGCCAATCTCGACGCGCGCGCGAGAGCGATCTTGGTCGATTTCGACAGGGCGCCATAGCTCATCGGCGCGATCAGCACCGGCATCGACAATTCCAGCGGTCTGGCGCCATGTCGACTGCCGATCGTGGTCTTGAGATTGACCTTGGCCAAGGCGTCGGAGGCGGCGCGGATGCGCTCGGGGTCGACTTTCAAAGCGATGTCGTTGAAATGCGGTACGCTCTTCGAGGCGCCATAGCCGCGAATGCGGTAGCGGCCGATCAGCGCCTTGGCGTGGATATCCTCGGCGACCCGCGCGTTCCAGTAGGTTCCGCCTTCGGCGACCGTATACGGCAAGGGTCGTGAGATCGGCTCGTTCACGCCATAGCGCAACTTGGTCCCGGCGTTGACGATCTTTTGGAACGTCCCATCGAAGGCGACGCCGTATTTTTTCAGGAAGTCTCGAATATCGGCGTCTTCCTGCGGCGTCATTTCGGCGAGCCGCGCGTCGGCGCCGAGGCTCTGAACCTTGCCGCCGACATAAATGGCGCCGCCGCTCATGTCTTCGCCGACGCGCTCGCCGGAATCGCCAAGAATGATGATTCGTCCGCCATACATCATGTAGCCGGCGAGGAACGACGCGTTGCCGCAGCACAGAAGCGTGCCCGCCTTCATTACCTGACCGGCGCGCGAGCCGATGTTGCCTTTCACAACGATCTCGCCGCCGCGCAAGGCGACTCCGGCGATGGCGCTGGCGTTGCCGCCGACCACGACCGAGCCGTCATAAAGGCTGTCGCCGACGCCCCAGCCGACGTTCGATTCGATTTCGAAACGCGCGCCATGCGACAGGCCGGCGCAGAAATAGCCCGCCGAGCCGCGGATCGTCACCTTGACCGGCGCGACCAGGCCGACGCCGAGATGATGGCGCGCGTCGGAATTGACGAGTTCGATATCCTCGCCGCGCGCGCCGGCGGCGCGCATCGCCTCATTGGCGTCGCGCACCGAGAGCAAGCTGAGATCTAGCGTGACCATGTGCGGAACGTCCCCGGCGCAGGCTCGGTGGTGGAGAGGGGGCGGCCCGGAAAGAGCCGGTTGAGCGAGACTTCCTCGGAGGCGATGGCGACGAGCTCCTCGTTCTCGAACATCACCATCGGCTTGGCGGCGAGGCGGTCCTTGGCAAAGCCGATGCCGTCCCTGGTCGAGACCAGAAAAGAAAAAACGCCATCGAGGTCGTCGACCGATTGCTCGAGCGCCTGTTCGAGCGTTTCGCCGAGCGCGAGCTTGTCGGCGAGATAGACCGCGATCAGTTCGCTGTCGTTGTCGGTGCGAAACTCAAAGCCGCGCGCTTCGAGCCGGCGGCGCATCTTCCAGTAATTAGTGATCTGGCCGTTGTGGACGATGGCGACGTCGGAAAAGCCGGTCGCCCAGAACGGATGGGCGGCCTCCGGCTTGACCTCCGATTCGGTGGCGAGGCGGACATGGCCGACGCCATGCGATCCGGCGATCGAGCGGATGCCATAGATTTGGTCGAGATCATGGGCGGTTCCGACATCCTTGATGATGTCGAGCGACGAGCCGATCGACACCAGCTTGGCTGCATGTTCCATGGCGTAGGCGAAAGGGCGGATCTCGCCGTCGTAATCGACTTCGACGACAAAGCTCGCGCCTTCCCGCTTCTCGCTCAGGAGCTTCGCACCCTGCCGGGCCAGCGCCGATATTACGCGCCCAATGGTCGCGTCGCCGTCCTCGTCCATGATGAAGCGCAGCCGCAATCCCTTGAAATCGTTTTCATACAGCGCGAAGCCGGTGGAATCGAAGCCGCGGTGCTGGCAGCCGTCGAGCATGTCGACGAGCACGCGGCCGAGAGTCTCGTTGGTCTCGGTCTTCTTGAAGAAAATGCCGGCAATGCCGCACATGGCCGCCTCCTTGCAGGTTTGGCCAAAGCTAATCGTCCAGAGGCGGGAATGTCAACACGAAGGGAAACAAATTTTCCTGAAAGGAATTTTTTATGAGACTGATGCGCCCGCTCCATTGCGAAAGCACAGCTCACATGCACAAGGCTTTATCACGTTTGATCAGAATTGACGACAAAACGCGCGCTGCTGCGCGAATTTTGCGCATATATAATCATATGCAACTTTGTTTCTTGACAGTGTTCGTCGTCCGCGCTTTCCCTATCTGCGCCAAGTTCGTTCGCGACTTGCGCCATCGCCATGAGGAATCAGATGACCACCGATCTCTCCAAAATCGCCGCGGAGCGCGGCATCCAATATTTCCTGATTTCCTATGCCGACCTTTTCGGCGTGCTGCGCGCCAAGCTGGTTCCAGCCGCCGCCATCGGCGGCATGCAAAAGAACGGCGCCGGCTTCGCCGGTTTCGCCTCGCATCTCGACATGACGCCCGCGCATGCGGACACGCTGGCGATCCCCGATCCGGCAAGCCTGATCCAGCTGCCGTGGAAGCCGGAAGTCGGCTGGCTTGCCGCAGATCTTTACTGCGATGGCGAGCCTGTGCTGGATGCGCCCCGCAATGTGCTGCGCCAGCAGATCGCCCGCGCAAAAGCGCTCGGCTATCAGCTCAATACCGGCGTCGAATGTGAATTCTTCCTTCTGACCAGGGACGGAAAGGCGATCGCGGACGCGGCGGACGAATATCCCAAGCCGTGCTATGACCAGCAGGCGCTGATGCGGCAATACGAGTTGATCAAATCGATCTGCGACTCGATGCTGCAACTCGGCTGGAACCCTTACCAGAACGATCATGAGGACGCGAACGGCCAGTTCGAGATGAATTGGGAATACGACGACGCACTGGTCACCGCCGACCGCCACGTCTTCTTCAAATACATGGTCAAGACGCTCGCCGAACAGGCCGGCTATCGCGCCACCTTCATGCCGAAGC